>JAEOSK010000017.1 GCA_016840405.1 Candidatus Hermodarchaeum yapensis | reverse complement strand
GCCCAGATCCACCACCAGTACCAAGTGGGGACGTGGTAGGTGGGGTAGTGTTTGATGCGGCGTTCGTAGTCGGGGGTGAGGAGGAGCCATTCGGCGTATTCGTCGAGGGCCTTGGATTGGGTTTTGGGGGTTTGGGCGACGTCGATGTGTTTCCAGGCTTGGTCGATCATGCGGGTGTAGAAAACCTTTGTATCGGTGCGGCTGTAGCCTTCGAGTTTGCGGGCAGTAGTTTTGATGAGGGTGTTGAGCATGGTTTTGATCTGGGTTTTGTGCAAGTTGCCGGCGGGGGTGATGGCTTTGAGGTAGAGACGTTCGTAGTAGTGGAGGCGGCCGCGGTCGCGGGCGGCTTTAGCGATGGCGTTCTCGTTTTTGTGGAAGGTGGGTTTGCCGGGGTTGGCGGCGCGTTGGACGGTGATGAGGCCTTTTTTGAGGAGGCCGAAGGTGATCATGGTGAAGACGCGGTGTAAGGGGACTTCGTTGAGGACGGCGGCTTCGACGACGGTGAGGCCGCGGCGGACGCCGAGGGCTTCGACTTTGACGGCGGGGGGGAGGTAGCCGCGTTTGCCGAGGAGGGGGGCGCCGGTGGCGGCGTGGCGGCGGGCTTGGATGATGCCGATGGCGCAGCAGGCTAAGAAGAGGACGACGACGAGGCCGACGATGACGAGTTCAATGTTTTCCAAAAGAAAATCGGTAAAGTTCGTAATGCCGCCGGTGGTGTAGTAGGTGGTGATGTAGGCTTCGTCGTAGGGGAAGCTGATGCCGTGGAGGATGCCCTGGTAGTTATCGAGATTGGTGTATTCCCAGGCGTAGACGAGGCTGGTGTTCGTCCAGTAGAAGCTGGTGGGCGCAGTGTAATGGTATTTGGCGAGGGTGCCGTTGTTAAAGCCGTCGGGGAAGTGGAGGTGACAAGCAAGGTAGTCGGTGCCACGGTTGTAGGGGGCGTCGTACCAGGTGGGGACGAATTGGTAACCGACGTAGCCGGGGGTTTCGGGGTCAGTGTCGAGGTAGACCATCTGTTGTTGTCGGCCCCAGACGAGGAGGGTCCCTTCTTCATCATAACCGGGTTGAAGACCACCGGGTATTGCGATTTGGATTCCGATGTCGATGACTTCGGAGGGTTCAATCGTGGTACATTCGGTGAAGGAATTGTTGCTGAGGGCCCAGAAGGCGCGGAACGATGAGAGGACATAGTAGGAGTTGGGCAGTCCGATATCGACCCAGTCGAATTGAGAACCATAATTGCGAAAGGTAATCGAGTAATTGATGATGACCGAGGCATCAATTTGTGGGAAGACGTGCACGGTTTCATTAAGCACTCGAAAATCATAGTCGAGTGGTGTGCTTCGGTGTGAAGTTATACCCGTGTCGGTATTAGCTTGGGTTTGTAAAGCTGGCATGATAAAGAGGGGGGAAGCTAAGGCAAAGAAGAGACAGAGAGTCAATGCCAGCGGGAAGAGTTTGATGCGGGTCACGGTCAATTCACGTCCAATAACTAATCTTTTTCATTTATGGGGTGTTCTTGGTGGAGGTCGTTCAAGAGCTTTTGGGCGCTTTCAATATCGGCGTTCAGTATCTCGTCGAGGACTGTTTCGTCGACGTCGGCATGGGTGACTTCGATGACGACGCGGCCCCAGTAGCCACACCGGGCGCACAGATATTTGGGTGGCGTGATGCCCATGGCGCCGCCGATGTCATACCAGGGTTCTCGGCTGCGTAGTTTGGGGGACTTACATTGGGGGCAAATTTGGATCGTAGCGATTTTCCCGGCCTTTTTCAAATCATCCAGTGCTTGTTTAATCTGCTTCAAGATATCGTCGTTCGAAGACGGGTCGACTGGTGGTGTTGGTGTTTCAGGAACCATGGATGTGTTCAGCTCAATCGGGATCCTCAAGGGTTAGCATTAGGAGAGTCTTGATAGGGCTAGGGAAAGACGGGCTTTTTTGCTTTCCGCCTCGGTGCTACCATTTGACATCTTCAACGAGTTGAGACACTTTGTTACAGTATGGGCAGGTGAGAACGACTGCGCCGATACCGCGATCGTAGGCGAGGTTTTCCTTCCGGGGTGTGCCTCCGCAATGGGGGCAGGTGACTTGGCTGACATCGAAATCACGTGGTAAGTCGACGTGGGCTTCAACGACGACACGTTCGGGTGAACGTTGTCCCCACCAGCCCAGTAAGATGGCGAGGATGATGAACACGGCAGTGCCACCGAAGAGCATGTAGGCGGTGAGTTGGTTTTGGGCAAGATCGCCTACTGTGGCAATCATGAACATGAATCCGAAAAAGGCTGCACCAATGGCGATGATGGCAAAAAGTACAGCAAGACAAGTATAAGCGCGCATATGAAATCGTTTGGAAGTTTACGCCTTTTATCCTTTCGTGTCGCGTGCTAAGACTCTCAAAGCGGGTGAGAGGTGGGTTTTTAGGGCGCAGAACGAGGGTGTATGAGTGGTTGTTGCAATGGTCCGATTTCAGGTTGCGTTGGATTATGAAAACTTAGATGATGCCCTTGAATTGGCAAACCAGGTTGCACCTTACGTTGATATTATGGAGGCAGGGACGCCGCTAATCAAAGCTGAGGGAATTGGTGCGGTGAAGGCACTCAAGAAAGCATACCCAAAAAAGGAAATTTGCGCGGATTTGAAAACCGCGGATGCGGGATATCTTGAGGTGCGCATGGCGGCACAAGCTTCAGCTGACATTGTCACAGTGTTAGCCGATGCCTATAATGAAACCCTCCTAGGTGCATTGAAAGCGGCGCATGAATTCAAAGTTGAAGTCATGGCAGATTTAATCGTATCACGTATTCCTATTAGTCGGTTAGCCGACATCATCGGATTATCCTTCAAGGGCACAGATATCCACTATGCGTGCGTCCACAGCGGGTTAGATAGTCGAGCCGCGCGACGAGCGCCATATTCAGAATTGGAATCCGTCTCCCGATTACGAGGACACCCCTGTCTAGCGGTGGCGGGGGGAATTCGCGTGGTCGATTTAGCAAAGATCCTCACATATCCTGTAGAAATCATCATTGCAGGTGGGGGGATTACAAAGGCAAAAAATCCGGCCAAGTCCGCGAAGAAATTTCAGGAAACAATTACAAAGCTAACGGAAAAAGGGTAGTTAGCTATCTGTAACGTCGACGTCTTTGTCAATCCATGCGAATTTGCGTTGTAGTGTTGTGGGGTAGAAATCTTTCCAATCATAATCGATTTGGTGTCCCCAATCGCGGTAGATGCGGGGATCGATATAGGCTTTGAGGCTTGTGCCAAGGTTCCACGTTCGGGTGTTCTTGGAGAGGGTGATTTGGGCGTTCAGCTTTTCTTTGGCGTCTCGGGCGCGAGCTAGTCGTTGTTTTGCCGTTTCAAGACTACGTCGGGCTGTAGCAATGGATGAAGCGTAGGGGCGATTCTTCCCGCGGGGAATCGGTTTCCCCGTCTCCTGTAACTGGTCAAGCTTCGTTTTCTGTTTCGCAACCAAATCCTTTAATCGCGCTTGTCGATTCTGAAGATTCTCTTGGGCTTTGGTGATACGGCCGTTGGCAAGACGTTGGCGTTCACGAAATCGGTTCATTCGCTTCGACCAACCCTTGGGAGCCTGCTTTGTATGGTTACAAACGATGGCGGCTTGCAGGTTGGCGTATTTGGCTGCATTTTTCTTTTTCCAATTCGGATCGTCCCGTTTGATCTTTGCCCGACCAAGATAGGAGCGCACAGTACTGCTCGCATGGTAGGTTCGGAAGACTTTGGCTGTTAATCCAGACATAATCTCATTGAGGTAAGCGTTCACGTTCCGGCTCCGGACATCGGGGAAGATTTGAGGACGTTTTCGCGAAGGATGGCTACGTCCTTGCCGATTGCTGCGGACGGGTGCTCGAGCGTTGACGATGAGATGTTGTAATTCCTCCACCACATCAGCCGGTAATTGGACGGTTTTGTGCCATGGAACGGAATCTTTGCCCAAGAACTGGAATTCCACTTCACCATTTTCTTTGATGGTGACATGTTCCGGGCGTAGGGTAGTGGCGCCGACCGTGTCTGCTTCATCAGGATCCTTTTCATCACCTACTCGGAGACTGAGCACATCAATGAGATAACATGCGGTGGCAATCTGTCGGCGACGTGGCTGGCTTGCTGTCATGTCCTCCTGGATGGCTTGGCGTACGGGCTTAATGCGTTTCGCAAGTTGTTGAGCCACCTCAAATTTCTGTACTTCACGCTCTTGTTTAATCGAGGCAGTATCCGAGACCCAGACATACTTCATTTTTCCAGAGAGTTTATCTTCCCATCGTGCCACCCACAGGCTTTCAGGCTGCCAAATGCGTCCAGCCCACTTCCCTTCTGGAAGAGGAGCGTCTGGACTCAAGTTTAACGTGATATTCTCTTGCTGTGGACCGGGTTTCCATTTCCCACGCAGTGGGTGTTTCCCTCGACCCATAAAGATACAATTGGGTTCTGCGTTCCAGTTGGCAATTTCCACCTCTTCGCCATCAATTTCCGCTTTGCCAAATTTTTCACGTAGGGCTTCACGAACGGCTTTCCGTTCAGTGGCTAAGGCTTTCTTCTCTTCTTTGGTCATGGCTTCTTTCTGTTGTTGTTCACGTTCTCGACGCTTAATCCCTTTCTGGAAGAATTCTTCAAGATTAATCTCGTCAGGCTTAAAGGCTGGTTTAACTCCCAAGATTTTGCTGAAATCTTTTAGGAAATTTCGTACAAAGATGCGGTCCTCCCAGTATCCGAGATGGCGTTTCGCAACAAAAGCCATAGCCATTTGTTCTTGCAAAGCATTGAGTACAATTGGGTTACCACGAACGGTAAGTGTCATTCCTGTAGGTGTAGGAAGTTCGATGACGCGGATGCCGTTGTGAACCAGCCGTTTCATGAAAGTAGGAACTCCGAGTAATCGTTTCTGCGCCACAAATGCAAATGGATTTTTTAAGGGTTTGGGGGAAACTACTAATTGAGGAGGAATAGGAGCTGATTCTTGTCTTTTTAGCTTCTGAGCCAGCGTCTTTGTGCGATGAATAAGGCGCTAAAGATAATAAACGTGATAAGGCATATCAGAGTGCCGTATAACAAGAATTGTGTCAGTGTGTAATATGTGATTGGAGTATCTCTGATTTGAAGAAGCCAGGCCTCACCGTTTTGTGGTTCAAGACTCAAATATGTTCTACCTGCAATTAGAAAACTGCCATCGTTCATCTGATGAAGGGTAACCCCGATATCTGGCATTTCTTCAAACCCGTATAGCCTATGCCAAAGCACCGTCCCCTGCGTGTCTGTTCGTGCAAAATATAGATTGAAATGTATAAACCACGAAGTAAGACTGTAGGTGCCAGTAATTGCATAACCTCCATCATAGCATTTGATAATATCAAGGGCTCTTGCACCTAATAGCCTCACAACGGTTTGCCATAGAATGTCGCCGTTCTCGTTAATTCGAATTAACCAAAGATCTGATCCACGTTGATTAGGCCCTGTATGACAGGCCAGAGTGAAGCTCCTATCACTTTCGGGCATAATTTTGAAGCCATAGTCATGCCCTCCAGAATCATAGGTTCGATTCCAAAGTAAGTTTCCATAGGCATCTGCACAAAACAGGTAGGCGTCATTATATGTTATATCAATGGATGTTGAATACCAAGCTCCTGTTGTGAAAAGAAGAAAGCCCGATTCAGTTTGTATGAGTGAAGCGCCCTCCTGTGTTCTATCACATTCATAGGTGTGATTCCATAACAGGTTACCTGCTGAATCAGTTCTAACTAACCATAAATCGGTTTGATCGACACTATAATTAACTATAGAGCCAGTAAACGCAAACCCTCCATCATTGCATTGCACTATACTAGTCGGGTATTCTCTTTCAGTGTCACCAAATGTCATATTCCATATTTGATTGCCATTTTCATCTAATCGGACTAATAGGCAATCAGGATCATAGTCTCCACTTCTATTAGCATAAGTAATTCCTAGGAGGGAAAATCCTCCATTGTTGCACTCAATTACTGAGCTCGCTGAATCTTCTTGAGGGGTTCCATAGGTCCGATTCCAAAGAAGGTTGGCATTTTCATCTAAACGAACAAGCCACATATCAGTTCCACCGCCGGTTCCTGGAAAATGTCCTCCTAAACCCCAACTTGTAGTCGAACCACAAAATGCCAATCCGCCAGCTTCAAGTTGAATGAATGAACCCAAACTCTCATCGCCAAGACCTCCATAGATATTACTTGATATCACATTGTCTTCCTGGAGAGGAATCATGAGTAAATACCACCGCCCCACAGAAAAGATGCTCACAAGTGAAAGCGAGGTTAACGTAATCGCAATGATTTGTGTACGGTTCCACTGGGGAAAATATGATAGCAGAGGACGTGTGGATTTCTCTTTCTTTGGTTTTGGGCTCTTAGGACAGGCCTCGGATTCGGGAGTCACTTCCCTCCCCGGTTCTTCTTCTCCCATTTTAGACGCCTCCGGATAGTTTGAAACAGATAGATTGCCAAGTCCGTGGGAGCAAGCCCTTCTTTTACGGGGATCGCCCATTCCTTGGCAAGAGTTTTGAGGGTGGTTTCACAGTCAGCGTATTCTTCGCAGTTGCCACAGGTGCCTGTGTGGGCAAACCACGTTTGAACGCCAATACTAGGAGAATAGAGAATGTAGGTATCCGTTTGGTTCGCGCGGCAATAGCCTAAGGCAATGCCAAATCGGGTGCTAATCTGATTGATTTCGATTCGATTAATCGATGCTGCATGCTGAAGAAGTTGTTTTATTCGAGATTCAGCAATGCGTTGTTCCTTACTGATAAACGGTCTAGACACTTGTAGTTCTTTAGCAATTTCAGATGGGCGGATGTTTTGGCGGCGTTGTGACCAGATCCAATTTTGTTTGGGGGTCGGGTATCGTAGAGAGGTAAACATTTGACATCACAGAATTGGTTATGGTTTGTTAGTTTGTGATAATTCCCTCAATTTGCTTCAATGAAGCTAGTTTTCCTATTTAAATTAACGGGTTTTAGGTTAATATAACTACAGCGTATTATTGCACTTATTGATTTTACGCCTTTCTAAAAGCAATTAAGTTTCCAGCAATCCTTTATCAACTGGAATGCTGTGGTTGGTTCTCTTATTTCTTGTAGTCATAGGCGTGATTCTAGGGCTCCTGTTTTTCATTATAGCAACTGAGGGCAGATACTTCGGAAAACGATTACTTCGCTGGGGATATAATCGCCGATCAGTAGCCTTTGAGGTGCGAGACGACTGGGAACTGTGGGAAAATCTCATTAAACGCTTGAATATCCGAAACTCAGAGGAACTCTTGGATTTGGGAACCCAGACCGGGCACCTACCACGCTTGGTTGCCCGAAAGCGCGGGTTTGAGGGACACGTTGTGGGGATTGATTGGTCTGAGGAAATGATTCTGGAGGCACGTCGTCAATCTCGTTTAGAAGGATCAGCATCACGGACTCGTTTTCTTTGTCGAGACGTTCAAGAGTCGCTTCCCTTCGAGAACGACTCTTTTACGCTCGTGACATGTGTTACGGGCCTGTTGAACGGGCTAAAATCCCCTGAATTATTATTCAACGAGATTCAACGAGTCCTCAAAGTCAAGGGACTGGTGGCCTTCCGCTTGGATTCTCAACCAAGGCGGTCCACGGCGATACGCCAACCTGCATGGTTCACGAAACGATTAGAGCCGTTAGGGTTTCAGCACACGGAAACCGTTCCATGGACTCCGCAACATACCATTCTCATTTTTCAACTGCTCGAAAAATAATGGGAGCAGTTCTTCAAATTTTCAATTGTTAATCAACGAGTTGCCGGGTGAGAACCCAATAAGGTTTACCTGGTACACGGTGACGGTAGAGTTCAAATCGTTCCCCTGACTCTACTTGTACGATGAAATAATCTCGGTGTTTCCGACGATACCACGTGCTTCGGAGGTCAAGGCGGCGAGTGCTAGCTTTAATTTCAATGATTTTGTATTGACGACCACGCCATGTGAACCTAGTTGGTTTTTCGAGGTCAACGACTTCGACGGATATGCGTTCCCCGATGAATTTACTTTGAGAGGGCATTTTGGTTTTCAAGTTTTCTTAAGCTTGTAACTTTTTTTAATCTGCGGATGGTCCTGTAAACCAATGAAACTTACACCTTTGATTCTGAACTTCGTTTTGCTAGAAGAATGCCGATTATCGAGACGCAGTCAGTAATTTCGTAGTTTTTCACCATATCCTGGGCTTTTTCGAGAGGCATTGGAATGACTTCAATTTCTTCGGTTTCATCAGGCACGGCCTTAGATGGAGTAAGTCCCTCTGCGAGGTAAATATAACCTCTATCTTCTATTATGGACTTGTTTGAATGCATAATGCTTACTAGTTGAAATCGATCAGCGCGATAGCCTATTTCTTCACGAAGTTCACGTTGAGCAGCGTCTTCGGGTTTTTCGTCTTTTTCCATTCCACCTGAAGGTATTTCCCAAGTTGTTTCGCCCAGTACGTAGCGATATTGACGAACTAGTATTACAGTGTCTGGATTAAGTAGAGGAACTATGCCAACAAAATTGGTGGTTGGAGTGACAACGCCATATGGAGTAGTGTGGCCAGATGGAAGTTGAACCTGATCTTCATAAACTGTTATCCACGGATTCTGATACACGGTTTGGCGATTGAGGCGTTTCCAAGGTTGAATAGGGGGATTTGACAAAGACATTCCTCCGGTAGCAGGAGTTATAATCTTAGCTAGCAACAGCTTCGGTGACCTTTTTCTCTTCCTTCTTTTCCTCTTTTTCAATTGGAGGCGGAGTACATCCTTCGAGCCATTGTCCACCCACTAACACTAACTCGGGAGGATTGAGATTCGCCTCACGGTCAATGATTACATCGATAACCGCGGGCTTCTTTGACTTCACTGCGCGTTTCAGTGCCGGTTGGATGTCTTTTGCTTTGGTGACACGTTCACCATAACAGCCCATAGCTTGGGCAACTTGATCATAGCGAACATCGGTGAAATCAACTTGATAAAAGCGGTCTTCGAACAGAAGGTGTTGGACACCCGCAATCATCCCAAAACGTCGATCATTCGCGATAACGGCAATCATCGGGGCGTTTTGGCGAACAGCTGTTTCTAATTCCTGAATATTGAACATGAAGGAGCCATCACCGCAAATCAGATACACTTGACGATTTGGATGAATAATTTTGGCACCAATGGCATAGGGAAGCCCGGCTCCGAGATGCCCAGAATCACTTGCGCACAAGTATGATCGAGGTTCGTAAATGCGGTTGAGATGGAGGGTCCACAGGTTGATGTTGCCGCCATCTACTACGCTGATGGCGCTTCGGTCAAAGAAGTCGCGGACCTCCTTGACAAGGCGTAGGGGATGAATGAATGCCTCTTCCTTGGTAGCGATATCTACTTGGGATTGTATCCATCTGTCACGGGAGGTTTGACATTGCCCAAGTAATGGAGAGGGAGATTTGGGAGCCCCCCTTCGTTTTACTTCTGAGAGGAGAAACTGAAGCGTGGTCTTAGCATCACCTAGCAGCGCTAAATCCACTTCCCGATTAACTCCAATCATTTCACCCGCAATGTCGATTTGGATGAGCTTTTGCCCCTCGCAGGATTTCCACCCAGGAGGTAAGCCCCAGAAGTCCAAGTCGCCTAAACGTCCTCCAACCAGAAGAACGAGATCCGCGTAATTTTGTGCAAAGGCACCTGTTTGCAGTCCTGGCTCGAAGAACAGAGGATGATCCTCAGGAATCGCTCCACGGGCTGCAGGACTCACTGTGACTGCGGCGGATAAATGCTCAGCGAGTTGGACTAACTCCTCGGATGCATTAGCCCACAACACACCTAACCCTGCATGAAGCAGTGGAAATTCTGCATCAAGTAGCATTTGTGCTGCTTTTCCAATGAGTTGCGGATCGGCTGTTGGTGGAATTGTAACGCGATAGCGATTTGGACTTAGTAAGGCAGGTTCTGTTTCGACTGTTCCATAGAGAATGTCAGAGGGGAAATCTAGATGGACAGGACCAGGGCGCCCAGATAGCGCAATGCGGAACGCTTGCTGAACCAGATGAGGAATACGCTCAATCTTCCAAGCAACTGCATTCCACTTAACGATGGATTTGAAGAGATTGATTTGGTCAAGACCTTGGGTCATCCCCGAATCCGGATAAATACGCCACGTCTGATTCTGAGCCGTGAGAACCACAATTGGCACACTGTCAGCATGAGCCGCATAGACGCCGCCCACAAGATTGGCAGCACCGGGACCCACTGTTCCAAGACAAATACCTGGTTTGCCCGTTGTTCGGGTATAAGCATCGGCCATGTGAGCCGCGGCAGCTTCGTGTCGCGTAGTGATGAATTCGATCCCAAGTTGGTCACCTTTACGGGCAAGGACATCGAAGAAAGAATTCCATTGGTCGCCGATGATTCCAAAGATGTATTGGACTTGCTCGTTAGCCAGACATTTGGCCAGTATTTCGCCACCTGAAATTGTCAAAATGGTAAACCTCTCAAAAGGTAGGCTAGTTGTGAAATGTAGGGTGGTTGGTGTTCTTATTTGATGCTGGTTGTTTCGAAATGGATAAGATTTAAGTAGGTTATGAATATATATTCATAACGTGCCACGTCCATATAAACGCAGGTTTGTTCGCGCAGAACCGAATATTACCTATTACAAACCCAGAGGAATTCCCATCGGTACCATTGGAGAAGTAGTACTCAACGTAGATGAATTCGAAGCAATTCGGGTTAAAGACCTTGAAGGAATGCCACAGAAGGATGCTGCCCAGCGACTCAAGGTATCTCAACCTACGCTTCATCGAATTCTGAAATCAGCCCATACAAAGATTGCCGAAGCGCTCGTAAATGGAAAAGCCCTACGTATTGAAGGCGGACCCTACCAACTACCATCAAAGCGCCAGTTTTGGTGTTTCACTTGTCAGCATAGATGGGATGAACCCTTTGGAACAGGAAGGCCTAAACACTGCCCCAGATGCGAAAGTCATTATCTGCGTCGATTGGCACCATCAGAAATTGAAGGAGATGAAGAAACGTGAAAATATGTGTAACTGCACAAGGACCGACTCTTGAAGCCCCCATTGACCCTCGATTTGGCCGGTGTGCTAATTTCATTTTCATCGATCCCGATACTATGAAGTTTGAAGCCATTCCCAACCCTGGCTCGATGGCTAGTGGTGGAGCAGGCATTCAAGCTTCTCAATTTATCGTTGATCGAGGAGCTAATGTTGTATTGACAGGACATGTAGGACCTAATGCCTATAATGCCTTGAACGCTGGAGGAGTTACAGTGTACGTAGGAATATCTGGTTCAGTCAGTGATGCAGTTAATCAATTCAAAGCTGGTTCATTACAATCAGTGTCTTCTCCGACAGCCCCTGCCCATATGGGTATGGGTGGTGGTAGAGGTCGAGGAAGAGGTCAAGGAAGAGGCCGGGGAAGTTAGTGATCTTCAAATAATCTTAAGGGAGATTTTGTAAATGGTTGAACGTATCGTTGTTCCTGTATTAGATGAAACAGGAGAAGCCGCAAAATTATCACCCCATTTTGGTCGAGCCCCATTCTTTGCAGTAGCAGAGATGCAAGCCGATGGTAGGATAGAGAATTTATCATTTCAACCTAATCGTAGTGAACACTTCGGTGGAGGAGGTCGCCCACCAGATATCATTTTGCAATTTAAACCAAATGTTGTTATCACCTTCGGGATGGGTCCAAGGGCAATGCGCCGTTTTCAAGCTGTAGGTGTTGCGGTGATGCAGGCTACATCAGAGACACTTGGCGAGGTCCTTTCCGCATTTGCTCAGAATGAGCTTAATGAGCTCACCGAAGGCTGTCGAGATGCACGACATAAGTAGGAGATAGAAGTGCTCTGAATTTGTTCTTAGGTGTGTAGTGTGATAATTTCGATTGCCAGTGGGAAAGGAGGGACCGGAAAAACTTCGCTTGCTGTGAACCTTGCCCTTTCTTTACCGGGACAAATCCAACTGCTTGATTGTGATGTGGATGAACCAAATGTGCACACTCTTCTTTCCATGAAGAATGAGCAAGTGAAACCCGTATATACGTTAGTTCCCGAAATTGATGAGCAAAAATGCAATCAATCAAAGAACTGTGTGAATTTTTGCCCAAACCATGCCATCTTTGTTGGAAAAAAAGGTATCAATTTCTTTCCTGAGCTTTGCTATGGTTGTGGCGGATGTATTTTGAGTTGTCCTAATCAGGCCATCAAAGAAGGTAAACGACAGCTCGGAGTAACACATAGAGGAGTGGCGAATCACGGTGTGGAAGTTGTTTATGGAAACCTCAATATTGGGGAACCCTTAGCAGTTCCTGTAATCAAAGCAGTGAAAGAGCAAGCCAGCCCTAATAATGAAGTTACTGTAATTATTGATTGCCCTCCTGGCGTTTCTTGTCCTATGGTAGAATCGGTTCATGGTTCAGATTACTGTGTTTTGGTTACTGAACCGACACCGTTTGGTTTACATGATCTGCAGCTAGCAGTAGATACAATCCGTCAACTTAAGATACCCATTGGAGTTGTAGTGAACCGCTCTGGTATTGGGGATAGACAAGTATATTCCTATTGTAAAAGTGAGCAAATTCCTATTTTGTTAGAAATCCCCCATAGTCGGAAAATAGCCGAACTCTTTGCAGAAGGTATTCCGTTTGTCACTAAAATGCCTGAATGGAAATCTCAGTTTGAAACACTTTTTCAAATGATTCAAGAGAGGTATGGGCGATGAAAGAGCTAGTTATAGTTAGTGGGAAAGGCGGTACAGGAAAAACAACGATAACTGCGGCATTGGCAGCACTAGCACCCAATCCCCTCATTGCTGATTGTGATGTTGATGCACCCAATTTACATTTACTTTTGGGACCTGAAATTCAATCAACTGAGGAATTCATTGAGGCTAAAGTTGCAGTGATTAATCCTGAATTGTGTACAGGATGTGGTGCTTGCGAAGTTGCATGTAAGTTTGATGCGATTTCACCAAGTTTCCAAGTTGATCCAATAATGTGTGAAGGTTGTGGTGTCTGTTTCATTAGTTGTCCTGCAGACGCGATTGAAATGCATGAACGCCTATCAGGATACATCTATGCCTCTGAGACTAATTATGGCCCCATGGCTCATGCACTGTTACTTGCTGGAGAGAGCAATTCTGGTAAACTAGTTACTCGCGTTCGTGAGCTTGCCTCTAATCTAGCGAAGAAACATGGGAGGAAACTCATCTTAATTGATGGCCCACCAGGAATAGCCTGCGCGGCTATATCAGCCATCACTGGTGCCTCAGCAGGATTAGTTGTTACTGAGCCTACAGTTCCAGCAATTCATGATTTACAACGTGTTCTCGAGTTGTTTCAGCACTTCAACATGCCAGTGATGGTTCTTACTAATAAAGCCGATTTGAATATCCAAAAAGCCCAGGAAATAGAAGAGTATTGCCATCAAAAAGGGATTCCAGTGGTAGGAGAGTTAAATTACGACCCCATAATGTACAAGGCTGTTGTTGCAGGGCGTCCAATAGTTGAATATGCTCCCTCTAACATGCTCTCAAAGGGTTTGAAAGCTATTTGGAAAAAAGTTGAGCAACAGCTAGATGCATTTCAAGAAGCGTAGAACCTCCAAATTCCCAACCTAACTGTTGAGCGCCATGCATTTATTTACCAACTTTTTTTCCGCACTGAGAACAGTAGTTCGAATTAGGAATGATTGGAGCATTACAATTTGAGCAATAATTGATTCTGGGAGCGAATTGCTCAGGGAATGGGGGAACTTGATCAGAAGGAGTGCCCGTGTTTTGCTGATATAGGTACCAACAACTTCCAGGGCCATAGAGCCACCCAGGCCGTTGCCATGGTGGTAGATGAGAGAAAGGTCCGTTTCCTGGCCAAGGTCCTTGGTTTCGACCACGTCCGCGTCCTCGGTTTCCGCGTTGCCACATTTATTTTATCACCTCATTTTGTGTTTATGCACAAATCTATTTTGTGTTTATGCACAGAAATATATAAATGCATCGAACTAGCAATCTTTTCTGAACAACCATGAGGCATCGAAGAGGTTGGGGTGGTCGCGGACGCCGCCCAAAACCCATTATGTTAGGTCATACACCTGTTCCCACTGTTTTTACACCGAGTAAGCCGGGTCCAGCGCAGATATGGAGTAAACCTCCAATAGAGTTGAATTACTCAGAACTGGAAGCTTTGAGGTTAGTTGATGGTGAAGGCTTGGACCAAGAACAAACGGGAGAAAAGATGGGCGTATCTCGAGGTACGGTCTGGCGTCTGGTCACTGAAGGTCGTAGAAAAGTGGCAACTGCATTAACAGAGCTTAAACCCATCCTTATTACCCCGAAGGCTTCTGACCAAAAGGATGCTGTGAAAAAATCGAGCTAAACTTAGAGAATCTGATAGCTGGCGAATTATGATATGAGCATGGTGTACGGTCCAGTAATGTCATGGCGTTATGGAAGGTCTCTAGGTATTGATCCAGTTCCTCCTCCAAAGCGATGTACATTCAATTGTGTTTACTGTCAATTAGGCCCCACAAGAAATCCTGTACTTTCTGCGGATGCAGCGCAAGAAACATTACCCGATGAAAAGCAACTATTCAACCAGCTTGATGAATATTTACGCCAGATTTCGATTGAGAGTCTTGATGTGGTGACTTTTTCCGGGTCGGGTGAACCCACTCTTAATTTGCATTTAGGATCAATGGTTAGACAGGTTCGTAAGTGTCTTCCTGAGCTACCCATTGTTTTGTTGAGTAATGGGTCGTTATTAGATCATCCAAGGGTCATGAAGAATCTGAGTGAATTTGATATTGTGACAGTGAAATTTGATGCAGGAGACGATAAAACCCATCGAGCAATTAATCGTCCTCTAGCCCCCTTTCGACATGACCAACTGGTCAAAGCCATTCATGGACTTAGAACGAAGACTAATGTTACGATAGCTCTCGAGGTAATGTTACTCAAATTATCATCTGGAATTTCAAATATTAGTGGCAAAGCTCGAGAGACGTTAGTGAGGGAATTAGTTGAACTGGCACCAGTTGTCGATATCTTTCAGCTTTATACTCCTTGGCGTCCCCCCGCCGAGGAACAGGTTCAACCGATTAGCCAGTCCGAATTGAAGGATTTTGCTTTAGAGCTTAGTAGTTCTATAGATAAGGGAAGAATATGGGTTTATGGTATTCATGATGCCCGAACACATTCAGCCTCCTGGAAATCCCATCAATCAATTCGCAACGATATTTTGACAATGCTTCAACGTCGACCTTGCCGACTGAAGGACCTAGCTCAATCACTTGATACCTCTATTAGTTCCCTCTTGCCCCTAATCTCCCAACTTCGTCGAGTTAATGCAATAACTGTACGACAGCATCTGAATGAAGTATACTATTCAGCTCAGAATGAAGTTTAATCCTTCTTCGGATGGTACCTAGCTGGATCTTCCCTGTAAACTTTTTCAGCAGTTTTACCGGCACCAGAGGTATCTAATTCAACGTCGCGTTTTGTTCCTCGTTCTTCCTTAAGCACTTCCTTAAAGATGTCACTTTGGATGGTGAGACGCATAATTTCACTGCTACCTGTCCAGATGGTTGCTAGTCGGGCATCGCGGAAGAGTCGCTCAATGGGATATACATCGGTGTAACCTATTCCTCCGAGGATTTGCATGGACTCGGAAACTGTTTGATAGCAGGCCTCTGTGGCGAAGAGTTTAGCTTGTGAAACGGCTTTTCGGCTTGGCGTATTGTTATCAGCAAGGCGAGCAGCGCGATAAACTAGTCCACGTGCAGCATCCAGTGCGGTGGCACAATTTGCTATTTTGAAGCTGATACCCTCAAAACGGCTGATGGTTTTACCAAAGGCTTCACGACGTGCAGCGTAGCGGATGGCAATCTCAAGAGCGGCTCGACCTAATCCAATGGCACCTGCAGCAGATGTTAATCGTTCGGGCACCATCATCGCGTTAAAGATGGGAGTAGCCCCATGAAGTTGACCGATTAAGTTCTGATTAGGCACTTCTACATCCTTTAATATGATTCGTGCAGCGCCCATGCCACGACAGCCCATTAGGCTATAATGCTCATCGACTTCAACGCCCATATCGCGATCGACGAGAAAGGCACTTAGAGATTCGTGTGCTGCAGCTTGAGGATTAGTTCTAGCGTAAATCAGGAAATAATCAGCCCCTATTCCCCCTGCGACGAAGCGTTTTTCGCCGTTAATCAAAAAATGATCACCCCGAGGTACTGCGGAGGTGATGGTGCCAAAGAAATCTGATCCGCCCCTTGGTTCAGTGAGCCCTTCAGCGCAGATTTTCTCACCGCGAAGTGTTGGAGCTATGTAGTTTCGTTTTTGATCCTCGGTGCCAAACTTATCAATAGCTTCACAAACAATACTTGGTAATGAATAGGCACAACCTAGGGCAATACCCAGAATCCCTACCTCCTCGATAGCAAGCATTTCAGAAACCCAATTGAGCCCACGCCCGTTATACTTCTTAGGAAACCGGAGCCCGATTAGATTGGCTTTCGTTACGGCTTTGACAAAGTCATAGGGGTATTCCTGTTCATTGCCATCCATGCGGATAATTAAATCCGGATCGACTTGATCCCGGACAAAAATCCGAACTTCATCACGGATTTTCCGCTCACTCTCGGTCAATAAAACATCAAACATGGGAAGGGATATATCACTACTCTAATAAAGCGGTTAAGGTGTCATGCCCATCAGCGTCCCGCGTAATGAGAATGGCATCCACGGGACAAATAAGTTCGCAAGCTAGACACTCAAGACATGCACTTTCATTCTTTGGGTCAGCTTTTACCTGATTTGGCTTCGCTTCCCATTGGGCAAACACGTCTTCGGGGCAAACGGTGATGCATTTAAGGCAGCCTGTGCATTCATCAAAGTCAACTGCAACACGGGTTCCGTGTATACCCAATTGAGCCTGAGAAGAAGTCCACACTGCATGCCCTTCATGGGTTCCTGTTTTTTTCCATGAAGTCTTGAAGCTTCGGTCAATTGGCATGGCAATCACTATTTCGCACTGGTGTTATAAACAAGGTTAAAGGAGGTTTTTGCTCATGAAGACACGACTTAAGTACACATTAATGGAATGCTGTTTTAGAGGTTATGGAACATACATTTCTAAGATAGGTATTCATTGGGGTGTCTTCAAATTACTCCATCGAAATCCTGGCAGATTGTTGCGTTCTCGAAAAAACACTTGGACGAAACTGCTTCCATTTATGCTCAGGGCCTTCTGATGGAGAAGCCTCCAGGGTCAACAGAACCTCTGGATGAACTCACGGAAGGCATGCGGTTACATCTGAGGATTTTTCTCCTGGAGCAGAAGAAAAACCGACATATTTGGCTAGCTCTTGAGAGCACATCTATTGTTGGCCTCGTAGATTTTTATCACGAACCCGACGAACTCTTTATCCGTTTTATTTGTGCAATTCCACCGCATAAGGGCACTGGTACGCGCCTATTACGACATCTAGCGGAGCATGGACAAAACCATAACCTACCAGTAATCAGAACCACCGTGAGTTCAATTGACTCCCGAGCTCTCAAATTCTACCTCCAGCACTTGGGATTTCAAAAGGTTGACACACGCATAAAGGAACCAGGATTCGAACTCTATGTGGTCGTCACCCAACCACAGATGCTTCTTGAGAAAATCCAGATATCAAGAAAGAGAAACAGATCAAAACATTCCAAAGAATAATACTTATCTTTGTAAGGAAAAACGCCGTTTTGCTTCATTTATTGTTTCTTCGAAAGATTCCGGAATCTCTTCAAAGACTTCAGATGAATTGTGCCTAATTGAAAAAATCGCCAACTCTCGGATCACTGCACCTAATGCTCTTCCCTTTTCTGTCAGGTGATATTCGATTAACAGCGGTGTTTTTTGTTTAATGGTTTTTTCAATGAGCCCAACTTTTTCAAGCTCTCTGAGTCTAAGGGAAAGGGTTTTCGTGCTTAGTTTTGGATTTGCTCTTAAAATGCCAGAAAACCTAGTTTCCCCTTGGAATAAGTCTCGAATGATGTGAAAAGTCCATTTTCGTCCTATACACCGTAACGTCACTTCAACAGGACATTGTTTGAGAGCTTCCATTTGTCATCTTGTTTCTCTTTGGTTACAAACCATTTAAATGTTGTTACTATTAGTAATATTATAACATAAAGTAATAATACCTTTTCAAGGTGAAAAATATGGATAAGGTCATTCACTGTTCTACTCGTGTGAAATGTGACACCCAACAGGCATTTGAAATGTTCACTGACAACAATTTACTTCCCACTTGGCTGCCAAATCTTGCTGAGATTGAACCGAGGGTTGGAGGCAAGTATGAACTATTTTGGAATCCTAATGACAAAAAGAGTAACAGCACTATTGGCTGTAAGGTGACAGCCATCGAGCCAAACAGATTAATTGCATTCGAATGGAAAGGTCCAACAGAATTCCAAGGGTTTATGAATAAAGCAGACCCGCTAACTCACGTTGTAGTTATTTTTGTGGATTGTTCTGAGAGCTCAGAACAATTCACAGAAGTTCACTTGGTTCACTCTGGTTGGAGGAGGTCTGCAGCATGGGAGAAAGCCCGGAAATATTTTGAGAAGGCTTGGAATCATGCACTAAAAAAATTAAGAGCTGTGATTCGAGAAAAAGGACAAAAAGATAGCAATATGGCTTGGAGTTATATTATCTAGTCGGAATTCCTCACCATTTAATCTAATTTCTTTACTATTTCGACAAATGAAGGTCGTTACTAAATTGCATTAAAGTAGGAAAGAAAGAATCCCTTCACGCCAAGTACTATTGACGTGAAGGAAAAGTAGAAGTTTTGGTTGTGAATTAGTATCGGCGCCTATCTCGATCGCGATCGCCTCGATATCCGCGGTCACGTCGATATCCGCCGCCGCCGCGTCCCCCACCATAACTTCGACGGCGATAGCGGGGTTGTTCGTGTTTAGTTGCAGACATGTCGTTTTCGGTATCGACGTCTTTAAGGGGTGTTTCGGCTTCGCTGATTTCACCGTAACGACCGATGTTTAATCGGAGATGGCCTTGGAAAAGGCTGGTGTAGCCTTTCTCTAACCGGTAAGTCTTGTCCACTTCCACAGTCTCTATCATGTCATCCCAGAGAGAAATTAGGACGGTTCCCGTCGCGTCACCAGCAATTGCGTCAACGACTCGGTGGGTTTCACCATCGCGTCGTGAAGTAACTTCGCGCTCTTCACCTTTTTCAGTGATTTTTATGGTGATATTCAGACTTTTCATAAAAGGTCGCAGTTCTGCGACTGTAGCCTCAACAGGCTCTCTATCATAACTCATTGTTGGTACCACGTTGCCTCGGTATTCAGGCTTCCAAAACGAAATCTTTCTTCAGGGTCTGCCGCAATGGAAGGGTAGCCACCAGAGAAAGTAATTCAGATTGTCCGCACTGCGTTCTCTTCCAAACCATTTTTGATATAAAAAGGCTCCGGGCTACACATTAAAAGTCTAGTATATCCGCCCCTGAGAAGCGGGGAATAATTAAATAGCCTCTCCCTGATACCTGCGGATAATCCAGTGTTGAGACAAAGATTTAGGGTCTTAGCTCTAGTCCATAGGCAAGCTCTGGTGACCTTAATGACTGATATGAAATTTTTAGCAAACAATTGTAAACCTCGTAGCGTTGATTTTATAAAAGCGCGGATGGATGAACTGCGAGGGAGCTTGGATGAGCAGTTAGATCCTGCACCATTCCAACGGAAAATGAGCTACAATCAGGCCTTGCACATGATTAAGCAGTTTACCTTTCTCATCAAAGACTGTAATTACTTGATTGAACCAGAAAATTAGATGATTCTCCAACAATTTGGTGATGAGAATACAGGAGCTAGGGTTATTATGACGGATAAATTAGACCCGCGAGTGTTTCATCTTCTAAGTTATGGGATGTATGTCGTTTCGTCAAAATCTGGAAAAAAGATTAACGGGTGTATTGTCAACGCCGTGGCACAAGTTGCAGCTACTCCGCCTCGCATTGCTGTTAGTGTCAACAAAGAAAACCTGACACACGATTACATAACTAAGAGTGGAATTTTTTCCATCTCGATTCTTGATGAAAATACACCAATGAAGTTCATCGGGCGATTAGGTTTCCAAACTGGACGAGATGTGGACAAACTCCGTGATATTCAGTATGAACTCGGAACCGATGACTGTCCAGTTATCACGGAACATTCATTGGGGTTTTTGGAAGCGAAGGTTATTGACCAAGTTGATGTAGGCACACATACGGTGTTCATTGGTGAAGTGATGCGGGGGCAACGCCTCCGAGAAGGCACTCCGCTCACTTACTCGTATTATCACCAAGTCAAACGGGGGAGAACCTCGAAAAGGGCTGCAACTTACATGCCGCCTGCTCCGAAGGCGGAACCCCCTGAAAAAATATCAAAGGTTCAGGAATATCAATGCGAAGTGTGTGGATGGATTTATAATCCCGAATTGGGCGACCCTGACAATGGGATACCTCCGGGTACGCCCTTCGAAGACCTGCCAGAAGATTGGACCTGTCCATTGTGTGGAGCGAATAAGGCTCAGTTTAAAGCAATTTAGATTCGAGTGGGAATTGCGTCACAAATAATAATGGGTCGAATCTTCGTCCTTTGTAAGGTGTTATTTCATGACATTGCCAGAGATTGGGCAGCCTGCCCCTGACTTTACAGGAATTACCGATGAAAATACTGAGTTGCAGTTGAGTGACTTGCGAGGAAACATTGTCGTTTTATTCTTCTATCCTAGGGCTTATACTCCTGGATGTACGAAAGAAGTCTGTTCGTTTCGGGATAACAAGATTCGGCTTGTTGGCATGGGCGTGAAGGTGGTTGGCGTGAGCACTGATAGTATTAAACGTCAGGCAGGCTTCAAAGCGAAACATGAGTTGGATTATCCGCTCATCGCTGATGCTGACAAAACGATTGTAGAGCTTTATGGCGTTAAACGCGCTGCAATTGGCATCGCAAATCGTGTAACCTTTCTCATTGATCGTGAGGGTATTCTTCGGCATATCTGGCCAAAAGTGAAGGTCAGTGGTCACGTCGATGAAGTTATTGCAAAAATCGAAGAACTCAAACTCTAATGGTTTTGTTAGCGCGTATTCTTTTGAAAATAATGGAACTACTTTTGTTATTCTGCTTTTACTTTTGGAGTTAGTTTGATCGCATCCTTTGGACACACATCAAGGCACGCCCCACATCCGTTGCAGAAGTACTGCATGGCAGGAGAGATGATATACTCGGTGGGGGGAATTCCTTCTTCACGGTTTGGTGCATAGATGGCAAACACGGCTTCAGGGCAGACTTCAAGACATTTTCCACAGTCGAAGGCATTGATACACTTCTCTTTGCGCCATTCGATATTATAGTGATTTTTCATTGTTACCACCAATCCTTCAACGCAGGTAATGATTCGCGATCAAGTAGTTCAATCGCTTTCTCAGGACACGTTTCAGCGCATAATCCACAGCCATAGCACTTCCACATGTCTATTATTGCCCGTTCGGTTGAATTTTGGAATTGAATTGCCCCGAATTGGCATCGTGATAGACACTCCTGGCACCCGGAACATTTATCGACATCGACTTTTGCCACCCAATGACTTCGAATGATGTATTTGAAGCCCATATCTACGCGTGGACGTAAGGCAATGCAAAAGGGAAGTTCACAATTGCATACTGCCATTGCCATTGGTAATGGTGTGCCAGCGAGGGTGTGTACTCGTCCGTCTTTGTTGAATTGGCGTGTCAGGGCTATTGCTTCATCGACGCTTATGCGTTCCACTTTTTCATTTTTGGAAGGGAACATTTCAGCGGTTTCACCATGTAGCCCGAGGGGAATGCAGCAGCGATCACTGGCATTATTAATCATCTTGCGGCAGAGGCATTCAACGAGGTAGGGTTCACCAGAGAGTTTGATTACGCCTTCAAGTTCTTGTCGGGTCAGGACTTGAGCTCCATGTCCCTGGGGAAACGTGAAGGTAACATCTTTCGTGAGAGGATGGATTTGGAAAATCATGTCTGTTAGTAATTTTCGAATATTTTCCGCAAGAGCCGGATCAGCCATGGCGTCCCCGGCTTGTGCAGCGAGTTGGGCATATTGTTGGTGGACGTAATGCCAATGGTCCTTTTCCCAGGGCTCAAACCCCATTTCTTTCGCATATTTTACTTCGACATGGCGTTTGACTTCAAACCATTTCTTGCCACCGCCATGCATGGTGCAGATTTTACACATGACCGTCACCAGTATCTAAAATCTTCCTAACTGTGAATTCTATGCTTTTCATTGTTACTCACATTGGAAACCACTCCATGAAGAGTGTAAAAATTGGAAAAAAGAGTAATTTCATTGTTCTTTGGAATGTTGGTGTTGATGTGTTCCATCCTGGCTAGTTCATTGTTAGCTTCCAGTCTGCAGCCTCTTTTGATTCAATCTATGATCTTCAGCTAGATGGTCGAAAACACCTGGCACTTCTTCAATGAATCCGAGTTGGTCACTAGCCATTTCATAGAAGTCCAGAATTTTTGCTTCCATATTCGTTGCTAATTCGATAAGTTGAGTATCAGGACAAGAAGGTGGGCATTCGGTTATAGGTCTATAGCGACTGCTTTCAATGTTTGAAACGGCTTCTTTGATAACGGGAGAAGGGATCAGTCGTCGGAGTTGGATTAGTGTTTGAATTTGACTTTGCCCTTGAAGTAAGAGGGCTTCAAAGAGACTTTTCAATTCTTGACTTTGTGTGATAGTAGTAGCCGTTTCGTAGAATGCTGCCGCCATCCCTTCAAGGTCAATGGCGAACTTGAGGACAACATCAACTGTTCCGAGGGACATACGCTCACCTTTTTCAAATCAACAGGAACCTAACTATCTGAGAGGTTCGTGAAGGGATGAAGTGTTCTTATGGCTTTTTAATGAATTCAATAGCATTCGCTCTGCACACAACGGCGCAGAGTCCACAGCCGTCACATTTCTCTGGATCGACAACTAGTTGCTTTCCTTTCATTCGAATCGCTTGATAACCGGCGTCAGCGCAGGCAACTAAACACTCTTTGCCCAAATTACATTTTTTGTGTATGATTCGTGCAACGACTGGAGATAGCTTTGGTAATGCTGTCCAGGAGGTGATGTTAGGTAGGGCATTGCCTACTATTTTGCTGAGGGTTCCATACTTCTTTCGAGCAATGAATTGGATTAATCCCTTTTTGAGGTTTTGAATGATTTTGAATCCGTACCACATCACCGCGGTACAAATTTGTAGAGTACTAGCACCCACCATCAGGTATTCAACTGCGTTTTCCCAGCGTTCAATGCCTCCCATTCCAGAAATGGGAATATTTGGAAGGGCTTTGGCTATTTGTGATACAAACCGTAAACCAATGGGGCGAACAGCAGGCCCACAGAAGCCTCCATAGGTGCTTTGGGGATTTGAAAGTTCTGCATCGTAGGCAAAGGGTAAAGGAGTAGCCGTTTCAATGTCAATTCCAATGAGCGATTCAACCGTGTTTATCGCTGACAAAGCATTTGCTCCACCTTGAACGGCCGCCTTGGCGATAGGCACAATGTCAGTAACATTTGGTGTTAATTTCACAAAGATTGGAAGGTCTGTGCCTTTTTTGGCTGCCTTCGTGACTTTCTGAACTAGGTCAGGATTTTGTCCTATGAAAGCACCCATATGTTTTTCTGGTGAACCATGAGGGCAGGAGACATTCAGTTCCAATGCATTCACACCT
This sequence comes from Candidatus Hermodarchaeum yapensis, assembly GCA_016840405.1. Taxonomy (GTDB): domain Archaea; phylum Asgardarchaeota; class Hermodarchaeia; order Hermodarchaeales; family Hermodarchaeaceae; genus Hermodarchaeum; species Hermodarchaeum yapensis. Next base: position 34,590 of record JAEOSK010000017.1, on the reverse strand, counting down.
GTTCGTGAAAGGGTTTCTGCCATTGTGGTCCAACCTTCAGGTTCGGGACCCGACATGATGCTAGCAACAATAACGAAGTCCTTGGGTGTTTTTTCCTTTATTTCAGGTATCCAGGAATCGGTCCAAGTTTTGAGGGGGTGACGAGAGAGGAGTTCAATGTTATTCATCCCGATCGGCTTTCCATGTACACGTATTGCACCCAAGCGTGTGCGTGGATCGACAGTGGGTTCCTCCATTACGGTTTTGAGAACAGCGCCTCCCCACCCAAGCTTAGCAGCACGAATGACGCGTTTAGCATCGAGTGTTGGGGGTGCAGACGAGAGCATAAAAGGATTTTCAAAAGGAATGCCGGTAAAATCTATCGCTAAGGGATTTTCAGCCATGGGAACTTTAACCTCCATTCATTTCTAAAAGGAGCCCTTTCCAGATAAAGCCTTTAGGCACATGTATATTCATAATACCATTCGTAGGTGTTGTTAATTATGGATGAAAAACTCGTTCCAGAAGATCTTCGGAAAGCCTATTCAGCTAAAGCCATTCTCGATTTAGAAAAGGAATTCGTAATTCCCGGAGTGACCCATTACTACGAGAACCCGTTACTCTTGGTCCATGGAGAAGGAGCAACCTTAGAGGATTCCACAGGAAGGAAATTCATCGATCTTTTTGCAGGAATTTGCACAACAATAACCGGTTATACACATCCAAAATTTGTGGCAACCTTACAATGGCAGATTGAAAGGCTCGTCTATACCAGCTCCCTGTATGCTACAGTGCCTTACGCAGTATTATCTAAACGCCTCGCAGAAGTTGCTCCACCAGATCTCACTCAATCGTTTATCGTGAACAGCGGTTCGGAAGCAAATGAATCCGCTCTGTTTATGGCGCGAAAATTCACGAATAACCCCTATATCATTGCATGCACACACGCTTATCACGGTCGTACAGCCCTTGCACGAGAATTATCAAGTGCCGGATGGCGTACTGTACCAGAAGCGCATCCCCCGGGGGTTCGTTTTCAACCCTACGGGTATTGTTACCGATGTCCCTTTGGAAAGGAATATCCTGAGTGCGATGTGCAATGTGCCCGATACCTACGTGAAATCATTCGAACCCAAACTAATAAGGCCATTGCCGCATTTATTGTCGAACCAATCCAAGGCGTTGGTGGCATTATTCAACCGCCTCCTGAATTTTTCCAGATTACCCATGAAATCGTCAAAGAATTTGGGGGACTTTACATCAGTGATGAGGTGCAAACCGGGTTTGGACGAACAGGCGACAAATGGTGGGGAATCCAACATACGGGTGTCATACCAGATATTATTACAATGGCAAAGGGCTTTGGGAGTGGCGTTCCAATCGGTGGATTCCTAACGCATCCAAAGTACGCTGAAAAGTACACCACCACGGATAGTTTTGCTACATTTGGTGGGAACCCGCTTTCTTGCGCCGCAGCAATCGCGGTGTTAGATATCATCCAAGAAGGTAATTACCTCCAACGAGCCATGGAACATGGAACCTACCTGAAAAAGCTTTTAAAAGCCCTCAAAGAAGAGCACAAAATTGTTGGGGAGGTCCGTGGGCAGGGAATGATGCTGGGCATCGAATTGGTACGAAACCAAACGACAAAGGAGCCCGCGACGCAAGAAATGCTTCAAGTCATGGAACTTTGTAAGAACGAGGGGTTACTCATCGGCAAAGGAGGAATCGATGGGAATGCCATCCGCATACAGCCTCCTTTGGAACTTACGAAAGAGCAAATGGACCAAGCCTATCAGATTCTTGATAAGGCGTTCACGATCGTCGAAAAGAACCTCTAGCCCTATTGAGTCAAGTCTCACATAGGTTCTTGTACAAGTCGGGACGACGATCGCGGAAGAACTGCCAAGTGTTTCGAACTTCTTCGATCATGTCCAAGTCAATATCGATGAGTAGAAGTTCATCTTTGTCAGCAGAAGCTTGTTTGACAATTTCACCGCGAGGGTTTGCGACATATGAGCTTCCATAGAAGGTTCCCGTCTTCCATGGACCTTCACCAACCCGATTGATGGCAGCGATGAAATATCCATTGGCAATGGCATGAGCAGGTTGTTCTATTGTCCACAGATGATCCGATAATCCTGCGACGGTTGCTGAGGGATTGAAGACAATCTCTGCCCCATTTAATCCCAAAGCACGTGCTCCTTCTGGAAAGTGACGATCATAACAGATATACACACCAATCTTGCCGTACATGGTCTCGAAGACCGGATATCCCAGATTCCCGGGCCGGAAATAGAACTTCTCCCAAAATCCAGGACCGAGATGTGGAATGTGAGTTTTTCGATATTTCCCTAGAATCTGTCCATTTTGATCGATGACGATAGCCGTATTGTAGTAGACGCCTTTCATTTCTTCCTCATACATGGGGACAATGAGAATGATGTTATGCTTTTTCGCTAAGTGGCTCATTCGATTACTAATGGGGCCAGGAATCGGTTCGGCAAATTTATACCAACGAGCTTTCTGTTCTGCACAAAAATATGGACCAAAAAAGAGTTCTTGGAAACAGAGAAAGTGAGCACCCTCTTTGGCAGCCGTTTCAGTATATGCTTCGTGTTTTTGAATCATTTTCTCTACATTGGTTCGAATGGTCTTTTCATCGGTAACTTTGCCTTCCCAGCGGGTTTGCACTAGTCCAATCCGAACTTTTCGCATCGTTCTCACCAGAACAAATAATTAGAGTAGACATTGGTTTGTCGTGATTTAGGCATTTCCCAAACTCATAAAGGTCGTAAAATCGTTGAAACCGTGGAGATGTGACACGTAATGAAGCTGGATATAATTGTGAAAAATGGGATAATTGTCACTGCTACTGAAACCGTTCAAGCAGATATTGGAATAACTGGTGAGAAAATTGCAGTAATCTCCAAAGACCTCAAACCGGATTCTGGGACACAGGTTATTGATGCCAAGGGGATGTATGTGTTTCCGGGGGCTATTGACGTACACGTTCATCTCCAGCTACCATTTAGTGGCACTATATCTGCAGATGATTTCGAAAATGGTACAAAAGCCGCTGCAATGGGTGGAGTTACAACCGTCATAGATTTTGCCATTCAACAAAAGGGTCACTCCATTATGGACGCTGTAAAGGCTCGTCGACAAGAAGCCGACGAAAAGGTCTGTATTGATTATGGGCTCCATGCCGCCATCACGGATTGGAATGAAGCAACCCAAGCTGAAATCAAACAAGTCATCGACTATGGAATTCCAACTTTCAAAATGTTCATGATCTACAAGAATGAAGGCTGGATGGCTGACGATGGCATGCTCTTTCAAGCCCTGGAAGAGACCAAGAAGTACAGTGGTATGATTGGCGTCCATGCAGAAAGCATGGATGTCTTGGAGATGCTCATAGAGCGATATGCTCAGGAGAAGGAAAAATGGGGTGCTTATGCCCACACATTATCCAGACCTGGTTACACTGAATCTGAAGCCGTGCAACGTGCCATCAAATGGGCTGAAGTGACAGGGGGGCGCCTGTATATTGTCCACATGTCCGCTGGTGAAAGTGCACAATACGTCCATGATGCAAAAGAGCGGGGTGTCGACGTTTATGCTGAAACCTGTCCCCAGTACTTGTTACTTGATGATTCAGTATTCAAGGGAGAAAACGGGCACCTCTATGCAACATGCCCACAAATCAAGAAAAAAGAAGATAACACACAGCTCTGGCAAGGATTGGTTAACGGTGACATCCAAGTGATCGCCACTGATACCTGTACATTTGATACAAAACAGAAAGCCATGTGGAAAGGTGATTTCCGAAAGATTCCCTTTGGACTGCCAGGCGTTGAAACGATGTTCCCACTCATGTACACCGAAGGAGTCGGCAAACAACGTTTCTCAATCAATCATCTTATAGGTTTAGCAAGTACGAATCCCGCCATGCTCTTCGGCATGTACCCGAAGAAAGGCACAATTGCAGTTGGCAGTGATGCAGACCTTGTAGTTTTTGACCCGAACAAGAAGGTCACTCTTCACGCAGAGGATCTCCAGACCAATTGTGATTGGAGCCCCTTTGAAGGCTGGCAACTCACAGGGTATCCAAAAACCACAATTTCGCGAGGGAAAGTCGTAGTGAGTGACGGAAAGTTCGTGGGCGAAAGTGGCCACGGTCAGTTCTTAAAACGGAAACCAGTCAAAAAGGTAGATCTCTAGCTTGTCACGTTGACACGAATCGTTTTCATTCAGTAATTGCAGAACGTATGACTTCTTCCTGCCCCGTCCCCTCTTCAATGGATCCTGGACAAATCGTCCGTATCCTAGAAATTGCCTCCTGAGGATTAATGCCGTTATAAAGAACAAGGTAGAGAGCTAGTGTCATTCCTGTTCGTCCTAGCCCGCCTTGGCAATGAACCAGAGTTGGTAGTCCGATTTTTTGAAATGTGTCAATAGCCGTCAGAACTTGTTCACGTTGAGCTAAGGAGCCGGGAGTAAAATCGGGAATGGGAACGGTCACAAGCTGAAACCCTAATTGTTTAGCTGTTTCAAGATCCTGTGGCTGTAATCGTTCAAGAGAGATAATGGCTCGAATTCCCTGATGATGATATAACCAATCAAGACAGGCGCCAGGGTATGCTGAGCCAGCAAGTGTCCCCTTTTCAAGCCAATAAAATCCACAATTGTCAGCCATGAAAGCACCCCTAGGTTTTTCTGAGAGCATGTTATGTAGTGAATAGACTTTTAGTCAATTATGAAATCTTAGACACGAAACTAGTGTATTGTTAGGTGTAGATATAGTTGGTAAAAGTTGCGCTTATGGGCTTGGGTAGTGATGTTTCGTCTTCCTTTGCTCAGGCAGTGGACCTAATTGGGGGCATTCCTGATCTTAATACACCGGACCGGGAAGTATTGGTGAAAGTAGGTGTCTTTGCGCCAAAACAAGAACAATATACGACGATACCTATTGCTCGAGCAATCGTAGAGAGTTTTTCAAAAGCTCCAAAGCTATGGTTCATTGAATCCGATAATTATCGTGGTACTGGTACTGAGCGATTACAGATTTGGAGAGAACTCTATTCTGACCGGGTTGTACCCTACAATCTCTCTGAAGATTCAGACACGCGGACGGTGACTATCGCAGGCGAGGAAATGGCATTGTCGCACCTCTTATTCGAATCACGAGTCCTGGTAAGCACTCACACCTTGCGATTTTATGAGAAAGGATCTGTTATCAAGAACCTCTTTGGGTTACCCCCGATGAAAAAGAAAGCTCGGTTCCACAAGAAATTGGATCTAGTATTACTCGATTTGTTTGAGGTACTGGGCGGTATTGACTTGGCAATATTGGATGGAACTTTTGCCTATCCTGGACCAGGGTCAGGTCAGAAGACACGAATTCCAGCTAATGTGTTTCTCGTTGGGCGGGATGCAGTGGCAGTTGATGCGGTAGGTGCTGCGTTAATGGGTATGAAACCAGAGAAAATGCCCATAATTCAAGAAGCCATGAACCGTGGATTGGGAGAAGGAAATTTAGACAACATTGAGGTTGTGGGTTGCGACTTTTCGGAAATGCAGGAAACAATACAACCTTCACGGAAACGCAAGAAAAAATGATTGTTAGGTTCCAATTGAATTGCGAAGACTTTCAAAAGTTGCAGTAATTCGGGGGCGCCATTCATGATACAATTGCATTCGTTGTTGGTCGGCTTGCAGGAATTTTGCGATTGCTGGCGATTGGAGAATTTGGTTGAGAACTAATGCCTTGTTGAGATACGGCATTGAGGCTTCAATGGAAATATCCCAGATGGTGAGAGCTTCCTCGGCCTGTTTTAGCGCCAATGGCAATGTGTCTGTGGGGATGGGATTAGGGAGGAGATTGTCTGTTTCTTGTGACGGGTTCAAACCTAGGGTAATCAAGACCTGAGCAACAGGAGTATCCGAAGGAAGTATGGCATTCCACAGAGCGATTTGTTCATTCACCAACACAGAAAATACCTGTGAGCGGATTTGAATGAATTGTTGGAGGTGCTCTGCTCCGTCAATGAGTTGTTGAATCAATCCGAGGTTGGATTGAAGAGCTTGGGGGGAATAGGTAGAAATTGCCGAGGAGTCAACGACTAATACTGGCATAGCATTAACGACTTGGAGTATCGTGTCAAGATACTGACCAAATTGCTGAAGGGTGAATGATGGGTCTCCGGTTGTGTCAAGCTCTTGGAGAATCGTAGAAAGCGGTATAAGAAACTCATGCCGAGAATGTTCCTCCCAATTCTTAGCAATTTGTTGTGTGCCAAAAAAGAAGGGGCCTTGAAATTTTTCCGTCAATTCGATTAAACGTGAAGCCTCATGAAGGAGTTCATGAGCTGTGACAATAAGGCGATCTAGTTCCTGTGCTGCATCCTCAAGAACCCAACGCAGGTATTTTTGATCAAAGTCTTTTGACTGAACCATCTCTGAGGCCCGAAGTTCAAGGCGCTCAAGTTGAATCAGTTCGCTCTGAGTAGCGCCAAGGTTCTTAGCAAGCCCCATTGTATGTTCGACCCATCGTTCAACTAGGCGAATATACTTCTGGATGATATGGATGGCTTCGAGGAGGGATTGGAGCCATTCGGTTTCCATGCGAACGGTTGAGTCGGGTTCTTCTAGTATCACTTTTAGTTGATTGATATTGTAAATTCCAGAATCCACTTCAATTAACGCAACGAAATAATCTCGTACTGTTTCTGAGTGACTCGCAAAGGCCTGACGAATGGCATTCATCAAAAACTTTCTTTCGAAGACTATGTAAAGGGGTTTCGGAGGGAACGCGTAACACAGCGATTATTTTCGAGAAACTTATCCTGAATCCTTGCTTTTTGTCCTTTTTGGATCGTTTTCTTTGGGGTTTTTGTTCCTTTTTGCACACTGGCTAGCGTGAAATCCACAATCTCTACTCAAGAAGAAGTAAAACCGAATAAGGAACCACCGCCAACTCCACGACAAAGCCAAAAAGAGATTTTCAACGCTGTTGAGGCAAAACGTGACCGTCTTGTCTCGTTACTCGAAGAGCTCATCCGCATTCCAACAGTAGTACCCCCAGGAAACAATTACGAAGAAATCGTACAATATCTGGAACCTATTTTCCGAAGCTTCGGTTACAGTACCGAACAGGTATTTATTCCCACAGATGAAATCGAAAAAATTCCCTACCCACTAGAAGGACCCCGTCTGAATCTCGTAGCGTGCCGCGATTACGGGCAAAAAGAACCTGTCACCATCTATGCTCACATGGATGTAGTTCCCATCGAAGAACCATGGACAAAAGACCCCTTCAATCCCACCATAGAAAATGGGAAACTCTATGGACGCGGCGCAATTGATATGAAATGTGGCATCGCCAGTATGGTGGTTGCGCTAGAAATTCTCCACGAGTTGGAACTTCAACCCCATTTTAACATCATCTGCACCCTGTGTACGGATGAAGAAATTGGTGTCTACCCGGGCATCTACCACCTAGCCAAGAAAGGATATGTCCAAGGACATGTCATCAACACGGAACTAGGGGCCCAAATGCCCTTTCTCATCGCCGGCGTTGCTGGGAACATCGATGTGAAGATTCGCACAAAAGGACGTGGCTGCCACTCAGGCATCAATTTTCTAGGAATCAATGCGATAGAGGCAATGATACCCATACTGAACGAACTGTATGCTCTCAAAGAAGAGGTTGAGAAACGGGAATCTTCTATACCTGTGATTCCCCTACTCCGAAGCCTTGGAGCCCCATCAGACAAAGTGACGCCTATGTTTAACATTGACATCATTCACGGTGGGACTAAAAGCAACATTGTTCCGGCTGAATGTGAAGTCGTCATCAACCGACGCTACATCCCGGAAGAGTCGTATGAACAAGTAGTTCAAGAAATCGAAGCCGCCATTGAACGTGGCAAGACTAAGAGCAAAGCCCTCGATGTTGAGATCACAACAATCCATTCTACACCTCCGTTCAAAGCCGATATCACAAGTCCCTACGCAAAAAAGATGCAAAAAGCATTACAAGCCGTGCATGGTTTTCAAGACAGTGAATTCATCGTTGGCGGTGCGGCAGTATCAACAGACATGGGCTTCATCACGCAAGCATGCGGAATTGACAAAATTCTCGGAATCGGAGCCGCCACCCTCGATAACACCTCCGCACACAAACCCGATGAATGGGTTCGAATTGATGATCTCGTGAACATGACTAAACAATTGGTGCACTACCTCGCTTTGTAGTTGTTCCACAGCCATCTAGCGTTTCCTTGCATTCATGTTGCTAAAACAGAAAAGGCAACAACGGTGTCGTGAAGGCTATCCATTGCATAGCAATGAAGAGAACGATTCCCCCAACCACCATCTGCTTACCTCGGGAAGGATTCCACCCAGTTAACCAATAGATAACACCCATGGCGATGAATGACGCAGTCATAAGGTTACCAACGAAGAGAATGATAACCCAAGCGAGGATCATATACTGTATAAATTGCCCTATGACTGGATCTACTGGAAATTGAGTACCTGAAATGGCCTGCGCCTTCATTCACCGTTCTCCAAAACTTATGAAAACCCAATGGTTTTCTGTTCGGTTCCTGCATCATCGACCGGCACTACCCAAGAGGCTGTCACCCCCCGCCTCAAGACAGGCATTTATAGTCTCCTCGGAACTCGCGGCGACTTTTTTATTATTCTCAATAGGGGATAAAAACTCCCCATTAATTACCTCACTGCCTTGAAAGGGAAATGTCTGTAGCTCCAATGTCCTTTGTTGTTAGGTGATTGTTCAAGATTTTACTTGAATAACTTATTACTCCTTCCTGAGCTAGAACCCCTAAAATGCGCAAAACCATAATGAGTATATCAATCCATCCAACAACTTAATTGACAATAAGTCCCACACAAAGAGCGACGGCGAATGACAAGCGAGCGATTAGAACCTCTCACAGATCAGATTTCTCTTCTGCATGGTGAGAACAAGGGGCGCTTTCCTCGCGCCCACTCCATCCTCGTACAGGCAGAAGAAACCGTATTAATTGACACAGGCTGTGGTATTCCGCTACTGAAGCAAATCAAAAATGAGTTTGACATCAACTACATAATCAACTCGCATACACATCCAGACCATTCGGCTGGAAACTGGGTGTTCAAAGGTCAACCAATTTTCGTTCCCAAAGAAACTTTCAACACGAGCGGAAATATCGTTGCGCTCTCACACCGCTTTGTTGGAAGAGAATTAGCTTCTATATGGCAGCAATTCGCCCGAACTGTAATGAGCTTCCAGAACTGTCCACCCACACATAGTTACACTGAAGACACACCCTTCCAGATAGGCGAAATTGTATTGACTCCAATTTTCACCCCAGGTCATACAATGGATCATTACTGCTTCTACTATGAACCGCAACAAATTCTGTTTGCCTTTGATTATGACTTAACCTCCTTCCCTTGGTATGGCCATCAAGAATCGAGCCTTACTGAATTTCGCCAATCCATTGAACGATTGAAAGCGTTACCCACGAATATGGTGGTCTCTTCACATCGCGGTATTATCACCGTGAACATTCAATCTGAATGGAACCGATATGCCCAACGTCTCGATGAAAGAAACCAGTCAATCTTGGACCTTTTGGATTCACCGAAAACTGTAGATCAGTTGGTAGAACATGCTCCAATCTACCGTAAGTTTCCCTACCAGGAAACTCTTTTGCGATACTGGGAAGCGATAATGATTCAATTACACCTAGATGAATTGGTAAATGAGGGGAGAATCCAAGAAAAACGTGACAAATACTATCGCCTTTGAATTACATGTCATTGTCTATCTGAAGAAGTTTTCCACAATCCGTGTGAATTCTCCTAATAGTTGTGATCATTCGAGTAATCGTACCACAATTGCAACGACTAAATCACACCCAATCTGTATAGGTAAACAATCATCTAGGTTTCATTCGTTTGATGATTTTTTGCCAATCCTTGGTGTCATGTAGAAAGTCGAACTCAGAGCATTCTTGGGTGTATTCAAGATTTCGCCACCCCTCAGTTATAGCTTGGTTGAGGAGGTTGAGGGCTTTTTGCTTTTCCCGTAATGTTGCAGCTGCTTGAGCGGCTTGATGATAGTACCAATATGAAACGCGTCCTTTGGCGAAGGCTTGTTCATAGTCATCAAGCGCTAGGGCGAAATAGCCCTGGATAAAGCTTCGAAGACCTGTTTCAGCTAGATGAGTGGCTTCATCTATCATACAATAGTACCAGATGTAGTCACGTGTTTTTGTAAATCCTACGTTTTCTGCAACGCCGATGGAACCGTAGTTTTCGATGTTAGTGTGCCAGCCAACTTGAGAGTAGCCGTGTTTGAGGGCATAGTCGACAGTTGCAGCCGCGGTGAGTGTGGCGAGTCCACGGCGGCGATATTCGGGTTTTGTCCGTATGCCAATCTCACAAAAGTTTCCACTGACGCAATCAGTGAGACTCCACGAGACTAGTTCATTATTGAACACCGTGCAGAAGCCAAAACCCTGTCTCCAGAAGGCATCAATAGATCCCCAATTGATTCGCATCCAGCTGGGAATATGGTCAGGGATTTCCATGTTTTTTTGTTCAAGTAACTTTGGGTCCAGTTGATGAATGGAAAATCCAGTAGGTATCTTATTTTGCCAATCTACTTTGACTTCAGTACAAGTATAATATAATCGGGGCAATTGTAGAGGTGGCCGAGTAGGGAAAATAACGTCGAACTTAGTTAGCCATTCCTCAGGATGAATGCATAAGACCAGGTCATTATCGTTTTCACGAATGGTATCTCCGGCAAGTATCGTGTTGAGGATGTAATCACAAAGACCCTGGTTGAAGCCATCGTTGTGGGGATCTCCAGCTAGATAGTAGCCTTCCACTGAGCAGATAAAGGCGCTATTGGGTCTTTGGGGATTGTCGACAAAGATTCGTCCTGGACTTGATCCTTCGATAACGGCAGCTATAGTAAGCTGATAGTCTAATTCTCTGAATAAAGGTCGAATCTTCGTATATTCCTTCTTTTTGAGCTCAAAAATCATTAACAAATACCCTTGACATAATACATCTTAAAGAATGCGAAAAATCAGATACTTTATTGCTTCAACGTTTATTGTTCTATCTGGAATTTTATATGGACAAATGTAACGACTTTGAGCCAGTCGCTTAGGCGCATCATCATACGAGTCTTCCATTTCCACCTTGGATTCCAAGGCACCCTGGAAAACATGGGAAACCAGTCCAGCACCTTCGCACGCTTTGTCCATGAGGGAATTTGTTTCCGTGCATTGCCTAACCCAAATTTGATGTCAATGCCCTCAATGTCATAAGATTTGAACCTGCGTTTCAGTATTCGTAAACCAAGGTTAGATGGCATATCAAAGAAGAGTTCACCGCTAGGAAACGTTCTCGCCATCGCCTGAAAGAGGGCAGCAACCTTTGATTCGGAGAAGTAATGAAACAACCCCCCAGCAAAACAGAAAATTCCCTTCCGAGGCCTGAATTGCACATCCTCAAACCAAGAATAATCAAACACCGATTTACCGATTGTGAGATTTCTTGGGGTTTCTGGAAGCCACTGTCGGCGATATTGGACGACATCAGGTAGATCTAAGTCATACCATCTTATCTGACCATTATCAATGCGTGAGAAAGTAGTATCTAGCCCACAACCAATGTTGACTATTGTCGCTTCTGGGTGTCGTGAAAGAAATTCCTTGATAGTCTCGTCGATAGTGCTTGCCCGAATCAAAAAGGTGAGCCCGTAAAACTCGTCAATCAACTCTTCCATTTTAGTAAATTCTGCTTCAGCTTCCCAATGTCGAGTTTTCACTTTCTCGAATAACTTCACAGCCTGGGCATCTGACAAGATTTCGGGATATAATTGACTATACTTAGCACGTGCCCATAAGGGTCCCACCATCGTCGATTCCAAAGTCACTGTGATTAGATTCTTGGATTTCGACATGAGAATTCTACTGTTGACCATAAGTAGCTTAAGATAAATTAACCGTTTTCATGATCGTAAAGCAAGAATGTTATCAGATTCCTTTGGTCAAAATCAATCTTTCCTCCCAAAAAAGGAAAGAAAGGACCCGTTCCGTTATTGAAACGAGTCTGTTCATAGAGTCATCAAAGGTTAGGTTAATTCAAACCAGCAAGTATCAGGTGCTTCTGGCGGAAGGCCCCCAAACCACTTGGCCCAAGTAACCTTCATTAAAAAAGTTGAATGAAGCTTAATTCGCTTTGATTTGTGGGGGCTGAAATGCTAAATAGAGCGTTTTTGAAGGCGTCTTATCGATGTAGTAGCAAGCAATGAAGAGACCTTCTTCACCGTAGAAATCTAGTGTGAAACCGGCTTTTTGGAGTTTTAGGAGATACTGGAAGAGCAAAACCATTTCTTGTAGGGACGTACAGATGGAGGGTTGGTCCGGAGTTGTGATGGCATCGGAGAAATAGTTGGCGTCTAATCCCCAGATGCGATCCGGTAATGCAATTTCAATTTCCAGTTTTACAGTGTCCGGGGCTTCGGGGGTACGTAAGAGTAAGATTCGGATTCGATCGTTTTCATAAAGGTTGACGACTCTTTCTGGTTCTTCCTGTGAGATGAGCTGGTCTGGTTGGATTGCAACGAGTCGTCGATACTCTTTAATCAAATCCGAATACCTCATCGCCATGGCAGCTCCTTGTGGGTCACCCCTCCAATTGCGTACGATAAGAGTGAAACCACATGAAGGAGTAGTTTTAGTGGCATTTCAATCGACGGGTACTCCACGGGTTGTAAACCGGTCAGAAAACGAGAGAAAACCGACACATTGTGGACAATCCTGTCCCCAAAATGGAAAGGGAACAAATTGACTGTCAGGTTTAGACCGCTTCACGAAGGGATTGATATTTTACAAGCATCTTGGGAAGCCACTTATTAGTGATTTCTCGGCGTTGTTGATCAGCTGTAAGGAATTGTGCAATAGCTGGTGATTGGAGTACCTCGTTGAGTTTAAACGCACTTTGTCGTAACGGCTTCAGTTTGGTGCTAATCGCCACCCAATCATTTTGGGCATCCTCAGCTTGGAGGAAAGCGAGTGGGAGAGTATCTGTCGGGATTTCTTTGGGAAGCAGTTTTAGTGCTGGTTTTGATGCATCTTTGACGAATTGGATTATCCAAGGATTAACATCTTTTGGTGATAAAAGGAAAGCTTGTATGAGAGCTTTTATGTGCTCAAGAAACCGTTGGTAGGCAATGCTCCGTAACCGGACGAATTCCCGGAAATCCTGTGTACTCTGAACTAGTTTTTGAATATTAGTTGTCACTTCTTGAAATAGCTCAAGGGAAGTGAGGTCAGCACTATTATCATCAGCGAATAAGGGGGTTGACGCTAAGACCGTGATAATAATGTCACCGTAGGTTCCCAGATGTTTGATGGTTTCAGGTAGATTCTTGCTTGCGGTGGACGCTTCAAGGAGTGTAATTAATTTTGAGTACAATTCAGAGAGATTTTGAGTTGTCCAGGTTTGAGTGATCTGTTTCACATTTTTCATGAATGTTCCTTGAATCTGATTTGTAAGTGTGACCAAAGTCGGGGCTTGCTCTAAGAGTTCACGGGAGGCAATGGCAAGTCGTTCTACTTCTTCGGAGGTGTCTTCGAGTACCCAATATAGATATTCTTCATCATATGTTTTGGTTTGTAGGAATTCAATCATTCCGCCTTGGTTTTCAACAATTTGTCGATATTCAGTTCCAGTTAGATGAAGGTTGTTAACAAAGCCTCTAATGTGGGTTATCCAACGGTTCACTACATCTACATACTGGCGGATAATTTCTATTCCTTTGTTAAGTACTTCAACCCAATCGGCTTCTTTCTGAAACCAGACGTTCGGTTGTTGTAAAAAAAATTGGGGATCATCCCTTGGGAAGATGCCACTTTTGACATTGGCAATTTCGTATGCATACTTGCGAATTGTGTCTAAGTATTCCGCGAGTGCAATACGAACCGATGGCATCAAGTAAATTTACGATTTGGAGAAGTATAGCTGTTTCCTCTTCATCACTAGGAATTGGCTTCGTTTATAGCACTTTAAGATAAATTTCAAAGGCACTTGTTTCAAAACGTGACAGCGTTTTTGGCTTAATAATCTTGGAGTTGGAATGGATTTTCTTGACCCCTGCCGTATTCCCTAAAGATAAAACACAGAATACTAGACATTCTAATTTCGAGGATGTTAATGAAACAAACCCGTATGATGCTACACGCAGCTGTTTTGATCTTCTCGATTCTGGTTACGAGTCCCTTCATGCACGATAGAATACAGGCAGTATCTCCTGAGTATTGGCCAACCATAGATTGGCAGACGGCAACTCCCGAATCCCATGATATGAATGTAACTCTGTTAGAGGAAATGGAAGCGTATATCAATGACAGTTCGTGGAGCGAAGACATCATCTCACTGTTAATCGTTCATGGCGGATATCTAGTCTATGAGAATTATTTTGGTCAGCCCGAAAACAGTGATGTAGCCAATGAAATCCACTCCTGTACCAAAAGCGTAACCTCACTTTTAGTAGGAATAGCCATTGCCCAGGGCCACATTGGTGGTGTAGATGAATTCGTATTGGATTATTTCCCAGATCGCACTTTCGAGAACATGGATTCCCGTAAGGAGGCGATTACAATTGAACATTTACTTACAATGACATCAGGACTCCCTTGGGAAGAAAATGAATATGGCGCCCTTGTGAGTAGTCCTGATTGGGTGAAATGGGTGCTCGATCGCCCAATGGAGTATGCACCGGGTGAAACATGGGTATACAATACTGGGGGATCCCACCTTCTCTCTGCCATCGTGTCTGAAGCCGCAGGGCAGAATACTACTGTCTTTGCGGACGAATTCCTCTTCTCCCCGTTAGGCATTACTTATTGGTGGTGGCCTGGTGACCCGCAAGGTGCCGCGATGGGGGGTTCCGATTTGTATCTGCGACCCAGGGACATCGCAAAAATTGGTTATCTGTGTTTGCGGGGAGGCGTTTGGGATGGTCAAATCATCGTGCCCCATTCATGGCTAGTCACATCGACATCTTGTCAATACACGTTCCATCCTACTCCAGGATCTGCTGGGTATGGGTATCAGTGGTGGGTGTACCCGCATGTAGGTGCGTATGCTGCCCGTGGCTGGCTAGGTCAATTCATTTGGGTTGTTCCAAATCATGACTTAGTTGTCGTCATAACTGGAGATAGCAATGCAATTCAACATCACATGATTGTGGAAAATTTCATCATCCCCTCAACACCCAGTCTACCTCCACCACTTAATCCAGTAATAATGATACTCCCTGCAAGTCTTGGAATTGTAATTGGAGCAGTATTGATCAGCGTTTTCTGGAAACGCCGAAGATAGTAACACACACCTTATTCATCCAAGTAGCGAGGAGGCCCTTCAGGTCAAACCAAGAATATATCAATAAAGTCGCAAGTATCTCAAGCTCTTGGCTTTCACTGAAAAAAGAAAAAATTGGGAGGCACCACCTCCCTTTGAACTGACACTTAGGTATTCATGGTTTGGTACATCTTGGTTCTGAGTTAGCCTCTACGTCGAAGATAAATCACTGCAATAATGACTATCACGATAATAATAGCAACACCACCAACGAGAAGAAGCAATTCAATGGGGATGTAGTGATTATTATTATTGTAACCATCTAGTTCGTTGACAATAACATTGTCGATGGCGCTCCATGGGTCACTCATCCAGCCAAACTGTGCTGACGTTGTGTGATCGTTGTCAGTTACAGAAATCCGGGAGGTTCCGTTAACAGACACTGTGAAGGCTCCCGTGAAATCACGTGTGATTGTGATATTCTGCCAGCCGTTAAAAGCGGATGGCTGCCAAATACCGATTTCATCAAAATCTTCACTGGTCCATAGTTCAAGTGTCATTCTTGTGGGTCCCTCAGTATCGAAAAATAGTGCGTATCCATTCCGGGGTACATAGAGGCTTGGTCCCCAGTCGAAGAGTGAGTCCGCGATGAAACTGATGTAAAACAGAGTATCTTCGGAGCCGTTGATATACATGTCAAGACTCCAGTTCCCGTATGCGACCTGACTACTATGACGAACCTTGTGCCAGTCGACTATCCCGCCAGGATCTCCAGAGGCTTCAAGGATGTAGTTCGAGGCATTGAAGGTGCCCTCTTCGACGGTCCAGCCAGTGTAGTTGCCATCTGAGAAGTCATCTGACCAACTGTTTTGTGCTGAGCAGCGGGGAAAATTGCCAACTAGTGCGAGTAACAGACTGATTCCAACTACTAGTAGTGTTGTTTTTGCGAGTTTTCTATCCATATCTTCTTTCCCTCCTACGGGATATTGATTTTAATTGGTCATCCCGTTAGGTTCGTGTACGGTCATGGGAATTGGATGCTAATATTTTCCCTGATACTAAGAAGCGTTCAAACCGTCCGAAAAGTACGCATAAATGGTCAATATGGGAACCCCCATGTTCCCATTTAGTAATTACAATAAGTCTAAGCTTGGAACCGGGAAAACCAAGCCTTTTTATAGTGGTGTGAATTCTGCAAGTGCATCAGCGCCGATGAGAGAAATGTATTTGGGCGATTATTTCCAGCTTTGGTTGATTCCCGAGGTACGTTCCCTTTTTGGAAGTCTGACTTGAAACATATGTGGTACCGAAAATGAGCTACGATAGAGAACCTGTTGAAGCAACCGTCGCAGAATTGCGACCACGAATGAAAAGTTTGAACATCACCTTCAAAGTCGTCGAAAAAGGCGAAGAACGCGAAGTTACATCACGCCGGGATGGCGAAACCCACCGAGTGCTTGACGCTGTGGCGGGCGACACCACCGGTACAGTTACAATGTCCCTCTGGGACGACATGATTGAAACCGTTGAAGTGGACAAAACCTACCGTCTCGAAAACGGTTACACCAGCCTCTACCAAGGACACCTCCGATTAAACATCGGTCGATATGGTGAACTCAAAGAAGCTGATGCCAGCATTGACGAAGTCGACACGGACAACGATCTTTCCGCAATGGAACATGAACGCCCACCCCGCCGGTCCTACGGTGGATATGGTGGCGGTCGAAGTTACGGTGGAGGTCGCGGCGGTGGAGGATACCGCCGAGATCGCGGTGATTCACGCCGAGATCGCGGTCGACGCTACTAAAATTGAATCAAGACACGTGGAGGCACTATCCTTTCACGAAATGAAGTGACCTCCTGCCTTTCTTTTTTTATTCATTTTTTAGATAAAACAACTTTCACAATTGTTTCACGGAATTTCCTCATTGAGAGTTTAGAGCATTCAACCCTGCGTGGTTTAACAATTGACCCAGACGATGCTCTCTTAACCCATCAAATCTATGTTGCCGGTAAGTCACTAAAAGATCAACATTCTTTGTGAAGGGAGCGGCTCTAACCGTTTTTTCTATTTCATCAAGAATATGAATCGTTGGAGCAGAAACGTACTGGATGACCGTCGAGGGAGAATCCGCAACAGAAAGCGCATCCCAACATGCAAGGGGATACTTATCATAAAGCCAGTTGGCAAATTTTTCTCGGGAACTCTGATTAAGGTCCAAGTCAGTCCGTAGAAAGGCTTCAACATGGCCAGCTGCCGCGGGAGCCCATCTGATTGTGGCAACCACATACCGTGTTTCAATGAGCAGATTTATTGTTTTTCGAACCCGTCTCACAGGTTGCCCTGTTGCGCGTGCCAAGTCAGCAATAGGCATCCGAGGATCATCTTTAAGATAACGAACGACGTGCCATTGATCCTTTGTTAAATTTTGTACCTTGGGAAGATGCCAATTGGTTAACTTGGGCCATAATCCAGGGCTCAATACGAAAATCAGGCTATCTGTTTCCAATTTCGTTACGCAGTCTATTCTTTGGACAAATTCCGTCAAGTCAGAGAGCCCTTGAAATCCAATTGCCATTGCATAGAAGCCAAAGCTGTTTCGTGTTGTTTTGAACGCCCGATAAATTCGAATATTGTTACCAAGCTGTTGAATTAGGGCATCATCATGTTCAGTGCCATCTGTCCAGAGTTGCCCTAAGATGAATTTAGTTTCAACGTCGCTTCCACAAGCGGTCCGATTCAGGGTTAAGTAAAATTTTCTTATTACTCCCTGTTCGACGAGTTTGGTTACGCGTTTCCGGATGCTTTTGATGGTTAACCCAAAATGCTGTGCTAAGGTTCTATATGGGAGACGGCTGTTGTAGAGCAGCTCCACACAGATTCGCTTGTCAACCATATCTAGTCCCAATGAAACCCACCGATGGGTGAAAATAACTGTGAAGCTTTCGTATATAGTATACGGATTGGATATCGAAAAGACCCCGGATAATATCCAGCTTTATCTGCAGAAATCGCAGTTGGATATCTAGCCTTTACCAAGTTTTCCATGTAAATCACGCCTAGAAAGGCATTCTGATTAGATTTCCAGCAAAGAGAGCAGCACAAGAAACACCTTAAGTATCCTCCATCTCAGGATGGTGATTCAGGAAGTTTTAGTGGTGAGTCGAACACGTGCATTAGTACGAGAACCGGGCAAGCTGTTCCCCAAGTGTATTAGTTCGCATCCAATGCGACAGACGATTGACGTTAAAAAAGCACGTGCACAACATAGAGCCTATTGTGATATGTTGTCGGAGTTAGGTCTTGAAGTGATTCATCTTCCCAGAGATGACAGGTTTGCTGATTCATGTTTTGCTGAAGATACCGCAGTCATTGTTGGTCAGAAGGCCCTCATTTGTCGACTAGCAAAAACGAGCCGCCAAGGAGAAGAAGAGGCAATCGAAGCAATGTTACAACAATACCTCTCTACTTCACGAGTAATAGCACCTGGCACTGTTGAAGGCGGAGATGTCATTCATCACCAAAAAACTCTGATTTGTGGAATTACCCAGCGAACGAACAGATCAGGCGCCCAGCAAATGGAAAAGTACCTTGAGGTTCCAGTTGAAACAATCGAAAACTCCCAGATTATTCACCTGAAAAGCCACGTGACCTATCTTTCACGAAATACATTCGTTGCAACCAAATCTATGGCTCAACATCCAGTCTTGAAAGGATTCAAAGCGCTCATCGTCCCTGATGAAGAAAGATATGCAGCAAACACCCTTACCATCGGTGATACCGTGCTCATACCAAAGGGATACCCTCAAACAAAGTCCCTCATTGACAAAGCAGGTTTCACCGTAGTCACGCTTGATATGAGCGAATTCGCCAAATGTGAAGGCGCCTTAACCTGTCTGTCACTTCTTTTTTGATTCGAAGCTGAAACCTAGCACCAAGAGATAAAAGCAGCTCTAACCATATTTGCACACCAACTCGTTTGGTGGTTATCGTGGGAAAACGACCGTTGATGATGGTGCCAGGTCCGGTGGATTGCCCACCAGAGGTCTTGAAAGCTCTTGGCGAGCAGCCATTATACCCACGCAATCCGCAGTTTATCGCGAGCTTTCGGCGAGTACTTCAAGGATTACGTGAGGTGTTTGGTGCGTCAGATGGGCAACCTGTTCTCATGAATGGTGGTGGTCTCCTAGCCATGGAGGTGGCTTGCGCGAATTTTATGGAACCAGATACTCATGTAGTGATATTGAACAGTGGATTTTTTGGCGATCAGCTTCTTCGCGTAGCCAAATGTTATTCGCAGAATGTTACCATGCTAGAAGCCCAATTAGGAGAACGCGTAGCGCTTGACAAGGTTCGAAAACATCTCGATTCATCAGAGTGTCACGTCCTTGCTGTGAGCCATGTTGATACGGAAAGCGGCGTCAAGGCTGACCTCAAAGACTTAGCCGAAATTGCACAGAAAAAGGGTGCGCTGACCATTGTAGATGCTGTTGCTTCGGTGGGTGGAGAACACATTGAACAAACAGAGTGGGGCGTTGATGTGTGTTTTGCCAGTACGCAGAAAGCCTTGGCCTGCCCACCGGGGCTAGCCCTCCTGATGCTAGGGCCACGAGCCCTTCAACGCCTTAACAGTCGCACGACTCCTCCAGCGATGGTTTATCAGAATCTTCAGCTTTGGATTGATTCAATGCAATCCTATGAAAAGGAGGAGACTCCACGGCTCGTGTCTACTCAGGCGACGAATCTGATTGCGGCCTTAGATGTGGCTCTGGAACTCATCAGACAAGAGGGACTTGAACTACGAATCCAACGACATGAGCAAATCGCCTCACACATTCGAGAAGGAGTCATTGCATTGGGATTAGAGCTTGTTCCAAAGCATTCTGCATACTATGCAAACACCGTCACCACAATGTATTCTCCAGACAAGATACACGCGTCTTCGGTCGTTGAGCAGATGCTTCAGAATGGCGTACGAATTGCCACGGGATTAGGGCCACGCCGTGAAGAACTCCTTCGCATTGGGCATATGGGCATTACCACCCTTACGGATGCCATTACCACACTTGCGGCATTGAAACGGGTATTAGAAGAATTATAACAAAACGGAAATGTGGTAAGAAAGCATCCCGTTCTAATAATTTGTCTAATCGGATTTGCGTTCGATTCGCGACCATTTGAACCCACGAGTTCGCCTAATGGGTGGGTATCGCCGATCCGTCGATTTATCCCGCCCCTGTTTATCTTTGGGCGAAGATTGAGTTTTAGCGGAATGGTTGCGTTCGGTATTCACTTCAGGAATCGCAGTTGTAGAGAGTTCTAGTTTTCCTCCACGTCCAAGGCTCAACTGAAGTCTCCCCTGAAAGAACCCGGTTTGTCCCCCTACAATTCGGAAAATCTTCCCGTTTTCGACTACCGCGATATCATCATCCCACAGAGTGAGGAGCATGATTCCGGTTTCGTCACCGATCAAAACGTCGGCTACCTGGTGGTTGGATCCATCATGACGGCTTTGAACCTTACGCACCGCCTGGGTTTTCACAATTTTAAAATCAATGGTAATTCCCTTTTGATAGGGTTGAAGATTGGAAAGTTTCAATGAACGATTCGCTGACACAGCAATGACCTTTGGTTGTTTTACTAATCTAACATCAAAAAAGCGCCCGTGACCCACGGACCAACCAGCTCAACCAAGTTAGTAGCCAAGAGCCCAGAAACTTCTAATGACAGACCACCAGAGCAATTCACAAAGCCCCTTAAATATCCTACCTCCCAATGAAAAAAAGAAAGGAAGCATCAGCCACCCCAGTAATTTTAGCACGCTCCTTGAGTTGTTCACCCTCCGCCTTTAATTCTTCAGTCACTTTATGAGCTGGTAAACGTTTAAGCTCCTTCTCAATCCCCGAGATAAAATCGTCAATGAGCTTTTCATTAAGGGGGTTTTCACAAGCAAATCGCTGTGGACAAACCAGGCACTTCACATAACGAGAAGCCTCTAGGACAAGCAATTCCTGAAATTCAAGGGTTTCAAGAAGCGTTTTGATTTCCTTCTTCGTGAGTGTCTCATAATGGATTTCACCAAGTTGGCGATCAATTTTTGCTCCCCAATGATGTTCTAACGTATCAGTAATCTGTGCCTTACTTTGATCGCCATCTTGGTACATTTCTTGGACAATGAAATGGCCTCCATGTTTCAATACCCGTTTCATTTCGTTTAAGACTGCACCTGGGTCACTGAGATGATGGAGCGAATTAGCAATGCATACCGTATCAAAGGTGTTATCATCGAAGGCTAAATTTCCTGCATCCATTTCCATAAATTGCACTGGTTGCCCCTCAAACGTTTTGCGAGCCACCTCCAGATCTTTGCGAGACATGTCAATACCAATGAAGCGTTCATACCCATTCAGTGTCTGCATAAGAGTCGAGATAAAGTCGCCCTTCCCTGTGCATATATCTAACACCTTACCCCCAGAAATTGATTTCAGCCTAGATGCAATTTCTCTCGCTCCCGAGGCTTCCAAACTTGGCAGATTCTCCATAGTGTAACAAAACACCCCAACCGTGTTAATAACTAGCTGGAATAAATCATGCAGTTCATTCAATGATTCTGATGTTCCTCTGGTTTGCCCCGAGCTAGCTCATCGCTAGGACAAGGCAGAGTCCAATCGCTAGGCTCAAGAGTTTTGTAGATTTCAATCTCATGTCATTTGTTCCCTCCAAACTAAGAAACTTCTTTCTTGGTTGAGCTTCATTTGATGAGGATAGGTAAATGACCGAGTGGTACTGCTGAAGGTCGAAATCGTTGAAAACAGCTCAAATTACGATAAACTCAGGAGTTCAAACTTTTCCAAAAATGTTGAAGTATATCAGGGGTCTTTTTATTCAGATTTTATCTCATCAGAAGAATTTTAATGAGCAGAGATTTTGCCATACCTCAGCTAGATGTCATTGATAGTGTAAGGGTAGTTCTATGACTGAATTGATTCCGTCTTCAGAGAAACATTATCGCTTTGGGATGGATGAGAAGCAGTGGGTGGCATTGACTTCCGTGATTGCTGCGATTGTATTAACCATCACAAAACTCGCAGTAGGACTTTGGACCAATAGCTTAGGAATTCTTTCCGAAGCACTTCATTCAGCGCTCGATCTTTTTGCTGCAGGAATTACATTCTTTGCGGTAAGTAAAGCCGCTAAACCTCCCGACCCAGATCACCATTATGGACACTGGCGTGTGGAGAATTTGTCAGCCCTTGTTGAAACCATCCTCTTGCTCTTTACCGTTATTTGGATTATTTACGAGGCCCTCCGCCGCATTATCTTCCAAGATTTGGTTGTGGAAGTCAATCTACTGGCCTTTGGAGTTATCATTTTCGCCATTATCATTGACTTCTCTCGGTCTCGTGCCCTGAAGCGGGTTGGTAAGAAATATGACAGTCAAGCCTTGGAAGCGGATGCGTTGCATTTTAGCACGGACATCCTCAGTTCCAGTGTTGTTTTCATAGGGTTGCTTTTTACTTTCTTTGGATTCCCACTTGGTGACCCCATAGGGGCAATCGGTGTTGCGATTATTGTCCTCTATCTAACCTTTAGACTTGGACGAGAAACCATTGATATTCTCTTAGATCGTGCCCCTTCAGGATTGGAAACACCCATTCGTCGAGTCATCGAAGATATTAACGGCATTCGAGAGTGTGGTCGGATTCGTTTGCGGAAAGCGGGACCAGTAACATTTGTGGATGTTGTTTGTTATGCTGAGCATTCGATTCCTTTAGCGTCAGCTCATGAAATTAGTGTAAAAGCCCGTAGAGCCGTTGAACAAGTCGTTGAACGTGCGGATGTCGTCGTCCATATGGGTTTGGTATCCAAACGGTATCCAAGCATTGCTACTAAAGTTCGCAAAGAAGCTGGCAAATTTGATTGGATTACAGATGTGGATAGTATCGATGTGATAGAAACAGAGGACTATGTTGTCCTTACCCTTGACATCCATACCAACCCAGAGAAGTCGCTAGCAGAAACCCATCAACTTGTTTCAGAATTTAAGAAGCACATTCAATCACAGTACCCCACAATAAATGAAATCATAACACACATCGAACCCAGTCGAGAAATAATAGCAACTGCAGTGGGCCCAACGAAAATTAAAAGACGGATTCATCGACTAGTCCAACAAAGCCCTTCGTTACACAATTGTCACAAGCTCCGACTCTATTCCCTTGCACCACACCATTATGCCCTGACATTCCATTGCGAAGCGAGCTCAGAACTTTCTGTGGAAGAGACCCATGAAGCTACAACGCTTCTTGAAGACAATATTCGCGAAGAACTTCCCACAATCTCCCAGATTACCATTCATGTTGAACCACTCACAGAAAAGGCAAAAACCAAGAAGAAATCCAGCAAGAAGGTAACTTAAAGTTTTAGTGCAATATAATAACAGTCTTCTCCAGACGCCTAATTCCTTGAAACTGGTCTGATTCATAAGGAAATACCAAATAATAATGTGGATAGAGGTATGTTGCATGTCAGGACAAGCAACGAAAACACCAATTGGTAAAGTCACGAATTACTACTCAAAAATCAATGTGGCTGTGGTAGAATTATTTGCCCCTTTGAAGAAAGGTGATGAAATCGCCATCGAAGGCGCAACCACTGAGTTCACGCAAGCCGTGGAATCTATGCAAATTGACCGCCAAGACATTGATTCTGCCAAGGCGGGTCAAGCCATTGGCTTAAAGGTCGAAGAACGCGTTCGGATTGGAGACACGGTCTATCGCATTGAATGAAATCAAATTATGGAGGAGCCTTTAGTGGATACTCTTGAAGCCATCTTGACACGCACATCAGTCCGTGCATTTACAGACGACCCTGTCACGGATGATTTAGTCGATACACTTTTGAAAGCCATGATTGCCGCACCTAGTGGCGGTAACAAGCAACCCTGGCGTATCTTTGTCGTTCGGAACCTTGACATAAAACGGCAACTAGCCAGAGGGGCAGGAGACCAAGAATTTGTTGCCGAGGCACCAGTCGTGTTTGTAGTATGCCGGGTACCGGATGAATCTGGTCAGCGGTATGGCAGTCGTGGTCGCAATCTCTACTCTATACAAGATACTGCAGCCATGACGCAGAATCTACTTCTCGCGGCGCATGCTATTGGTTTAGGAGGATGTTGGGTAGGGGCCTTCAAGGAAGAGGAGATCGCCACGGCAATCAATACACCTGCTAGTGTAATCCCAGTTGCCATTATTCCTATTGGCAAACCGGCAAACCCTCGAAATGTTCGCGGACGTAAATCATTGGACCAGGTTGTCCATTTTATTAGTTAACACAGGTATCATCTCCTCTGAATTTTTCATTTGAAATCGACAAGAGAATCGAAAACTATTCACCCGTTGCTCAAATCCCCTTTCAGATAACCACCTTTTGTCAATGCCTGGTCCTGTAATAACCAAGATAACACGACGTCAATAAGTCCACCTCAATTAAAGAACATTTCATCCGTTCCAGTGAAAATTACTAATCTTTCTAAGAAAACAGCAAATCGAATAAGTCCCTAAGTACCTAAGGGAATTTCAAAACAGGATAGATGGAAACCCATGCAGATTCAGCGTCGTTATTTTGTTTTACTTTTAGGTTTTGCTCTCCTTTTCTCAGGAACCCTGCTAACATGGGAAATAAACACCAACATGGGCACTACCCAGATTGCTAACGTGCAATTTTCAACAGCCGAAGGCGTTCGAATTGTTGGGCGACTATATGTTCCTGCTATGGCTTCACCCGGTGATCCCATACCAGGAGTTCTGATTATTCATGGCTTTTCCTCTTCAAAAGAAGGGATGATGGCGTTTAACGTTGAATTAGCCCGACATGGATTTGTTGTCTTAGCAATTGATGTCGAAGGTCATGGATATTCCGACCCAGGAATTGACATTTCAGCAGACCGGGGGGCTCAGGCAGGTCTAGAATACCTCTTCAGTCTGCCCTATGTAGATTCCCTTGGTATCATAGGACATAGTATGGGAGCGTGGATGGCAGTCGACGTTCTTAATTCGACGACTATACCTGTACAAGCAACCGTCCTGGTAGGAGGTGGTGTTGACGCCCCATATGGTATTCTTGGAGCGAACAGCACCTACCCACAGAATCTCTTGATAGCAATTGGACGATTTGATGAAATCTTCTACGGAACAGATATACCCACAATCCTAGCCCAAAGTTTCGGGGTTATACCCCCCGTCATTGTTGGACACACCTATGGTAACATCACTGAGGGCAGCGGACGTCGACTAATTTTACCTCCTACGAATCATTTGTTTGAAATGATGGATCCGATTATTGTGGCTGAAAGCGTTCAATGGTTAACCACTTGCCTTAACAATGAGACTCCTCCTCTGATTCTTCCTGGATTCCAAATTTATCCGCTTTATTTCGTGGGCGAAGTCCTTGCCACCATAGGCCTCCTCTTAACGGTGTTTCCGCTTCTATTACTGCTCTTAAAATTACAACCGCTAATCTCCCTGAGTGAACCACCAAACTCATCCTACGCAGTAAAAAAAAGTCGCTATTGGAAATTTGGCACGCTCTATGGAGCCATCGGATTAGGATTGTTTCTGCCTTTTCTGCTGGTTGGTGTTATTCTTCAATTTGTATTTCTGTTTCCACAGGTCTTTGCACCAGCAATTGGTGTTTGGCTCCTGGGTAGTGCTGGAGTTTCGATGATATTTCTTCGTTACATCCTTCGACGCACTAAAGAGACTACTCCAACATGGAATGATTTGGGTGGATTTGCTGAACCGCGTAAGGAGTTCTTTCATTTACTTGCATTAAGCGGAATCACGGCATTCTTAGTGATTCTGTGGATATATCTGTGGGCTCTGCCATTCAATATCTTGTTCCACATCAACTTTCAAATTCTCTTCCCTATCTTCAAGCCCCTTACCCCCCTTCGTACACTCTTTGTACCAGTCTATCTACTATTCGCAATCCCCTTTTTTCTAATCGAAGGCGTATGGCTCATCGGGTTCCTTCGCGTCGCCACTAAATTCACATGGATCAAAACCCAAACCACATGGACAGTTCATGCTACTTTCATCAAAACCATCCCCTATATTACACTAGTTGGACTCCAATTCTTCATCGCTTATGTCTTCGGTGCTTTACTCTTCCCAGGATTCATCGGCTTTATGCTCCTCTTCATGATAGGGTTCATTCCCCTCTTCCTCCTCACTCCCACCATCCTCGCTTGGTCCTACCGCATCAGTAACCGCATCTACATCGGTGCCCTTATCTGTGCCCTGATTCTCGCCTGGAGTCTAGCTGCAACATTCCCATTCCTCTAACACAAATGTCGTAAAGATACGGTAACCCAAGTCCATTAATTGCAAGAACAGCCTGAGCGGCAGCAAAATTGCTACTAGAGTTTTTGAACGGCATATATTTTATTATAGGAAAACAGGAAATGGGTCGCATGGACCCCTTGACCATCGTCTTCACGATCATCGGTGGTCTGGCAATTTTTATGTTCAGTGTTAAATTGCTAAGTGACAGCCTCAGCAAGATAACGGGACCACGGGTTGTCAGTATTCTCGAAAAAGCCACAAACAACCCAGTGAAAGGAATGGGTGTGGGAACCGCGACCACGATAATGACGCAAAGTTCGAGCGTCACGGTTCTCACATTAATTGGCATGGTTAATGCAGGTTTGTTGACCTTTCGCCAGTCAGCGAATGTGATTTTAGGCTCCGAAATCGGAACCACCATTACCGCCCAAATTGTCTCATTCAATATTGGTTTTGCTTATTACCCCCTAATTGCGATTGCATTCTTCATATGGTTTCTTGTGAAAAATGAGAAAGTAAAACTTGCAGCAAAAGTAGTGTTCAGCTTGGGGATGCTCTTTCTTGCCATGGATCTCATGGGATTAGGAATCGAACCCCTCGTGGAGCTCCCAATCTTTGTGGACTTGATTAACACCTATGGCTCGAACCCGATAATTGGGACCCTAATCGGTGCCTTGATATCAGGAGTCACTCAGAGCAGCTCCGCCACCACCAGTTTAGTGATTGCGTTTGGGCGAGCCGAAGCCATTTCACTCGAAGCGGGAATCGCCATGGTGATGGGCGCAAACATCGGAACTACATTTCTCGAATTGTTTGCAGCAGTTGGTGCTTCACGGCCAGCGAAACGAACCGCTATCGCCCAGGCCTTGATCAACATAATCGGAGTTGTAGTGTTCCTTCCAATTCTTTTCCCCTTCGCAGCCTTGGTAAGATTGACAAGTCTTGACCTGCCCAGACAGATTGCTAATGCCCACACCATCTTCAACGTGATTGTGAGCTTCCTGTTTGTTCCCTTCGTTGGCGCATTAGTATGGACCTGTGAACGAATCATCCCAGTTAGAGAAGGAGAACTTGCACCGCGACATTTCTTTGATGAAAAAATGCTCAACGTTGCCCAACTGGCTTTACGCGAGTCAGAAAGGGAAATAATTAGTATCGCTGAAAAAACCCTCAAAATGCTGGGTCTCAGTAAACTGGCATTAGTTAACGAAGACACGAATTCAGCGAAAAAAGTCCTAAGGTTAGAAGACGAAGTGGATGACTTTTGCGATGAAACTGAAAATTTCATCGATAAAATACGAGAAGAGGACTTAACCGGGGAGCTAAAGGTCTGGCGCATAAAGTTACTCAACATCATTACCGACGTGGAGCGTATTGGTGATATGACCAATAACCTCGCAGAATTTGCCATCAAACGGGTGAAAGACGACATTCCGTTCTCGGAGACAGCTAAGGAAGAATTGTTAAAATTGTTTGAAAAAGTTGAGGAAACCTATTCTACAGCAATTGAAGCATTGAAACAAAGAAGTGAATTACTCGCCAAACAAGCAGTTGAACTCGAAGATGCCGTCGATGTCTTAGAACGAAAATTCAAAAAGACCCACATAAAACGGATCAAAGGTGGCGTCTGTGCTGCTGATGCCGATGTCATGTTCACCGAAACCCTGAGAAACCTCGAAAGAATCAGCGACCACGCCGACAACATTGCCTATGATATCCTAAACACCTTCTACAACCAATATGCAACAGGGCGTCGTAGAAGAACACCCACCTAATGAATCGTAAACGAGCGGGACCAGACAAGAGTACTTATTCAGGTATCTGAAAAGAGAAAGGCGTGTTGACAAACCACGACTCTAAAAGAACGTCCCATCATTACAGGAATATTAATCGGGGAGATAAATGGCAAAAGTGCAATCGCTATCTCCACTAGCAATAGAGGTAATTACTTCAACACGAATCGGTTTTTCCAGAATCGCCTCCCAAAGGATCTTATACCACCCAGCGCCACAACTACAAAACGTCTTGGAAATCGAGGCTTTGGAAGCTTTAATCCAACCACAATGGCAATAGGATCGACTTTTCGCCGAGGGAATAGGTGCAGATTCATAGCGTTGCGGGGAAAAAGGAATTTTAGTTACATAAACGATATTGCCAGCCCGCTGTGGATACCCATAATACGACAACCCATACCACGAACTATCCGTATGCATTAATTTCAACAACTCATCAATATCCCCATGCTGCTGATACTCTCGTTTGAGTTTCTGAATCCGACGCTTCGGAAATCGACACGAACAACACAACAAAATTTCCCGTCGGGTTTCTTTATCGGAGACAAGGGTATCCAATCTGTCTATTACTGCTTTTACCCATTGAGCTTTCCGTTCTGGACTACTCCGGGCAGACACTGGACGCCCATCTTCAAGAATCTGCTGTGTTTTTGACCGCCCAACAAACTGCTCCAACGCCGCTTTAAACTTCTGCAACCACATCATACCCACCCAGTCCACATACACGGATATATGCCTTTCACCACTCCCAGAGAGCGAATTTATAATCGCTCAGAAAAATCACACTACCGATGATCCAAATATTTCTATTAAATGTATGAATGAATATCACACGGGAATACGTAAAGGAGCAAACGAATAACATGCCCAAAGAAAAACTCTGCATTTTCATCGATGGTGGCAATGTCTTCCACGCTGCCAACTCACTCAAAATCCATATCGACCTTGACAAACTCGTTACCGCCTTAACCGGAAATCGAACACTAATTCGAACTTACTATTATGGAGCCACCCTGAACACACCTACACAACTACGTTTCTTCGATAAATTACGCCACCTCGGATTCACCGTAAAGACCCTCCCACTCCGACAATATGACGGAACTCCCTTTGAGAAAGGCATCGACGTCATGCTCGTCACCGACATGCTCAAACTCGCCCACACCAACAGCTACGACACCGCCCTCCTCGTTTCTGGTGACAAAGACTTCACCTACACCGTTCAAGAACTCAAAACCCTCGGCAAAACCGTCGAAGTCGCCGCCTTCACCCACGCCCTCGCCTCCGAATTACAGCAAGCTGCAGACAACACTATCCTCCTCGACCACCTAATACCAAACATCACGCTCCCAAAATAAAACCAAAAAAAGAGAAAAACGGAGAGGCGCAGCCTCCCAGGCTTAAAACAGATCAACTAGAAGACTGGTTAATGAATTCTTCGATACTCTAGTCTAATTCGCAAGGTCGTCAACTTTTAGTGGGGATGCCAAAGTGGTCTTCAAGAACGAAATTCTGTATCTAGCTTGGTGTGAAGTGCTTGCCAAATATCTGGAAACCTGAAATGCCGCAACTAAAATGGGGAAAACCCAATCAGTTCGAAGGCTGGTACTTCAAACAAGTAGACGCCACCGAAGAAAATGCAATTGCTGTTATTCCTGGCGTCTCTTTTGGGAGGAATGAAGCAGAGAGCCATTGTTTTGTACAAGTGCTTGATGGTAGAACCCGCAATGCGTATTACTTCCCGTTCCCACTTGAGGATTTTCAAAGTGACAAGAAACACCTTCGGATTTCGATCCGAGACAACGAGTTTCGCATGGATGGGATTGATTTACATCTAAAAGCTAACAAGCACGAAATATCGGGTTCCCTTCAATTTGGAGAGATTATACCGTGGCCGGTTAGCCGATTCACGCCTGGTGCAATGGGACCATTTCGATTCATTCCTGGAATGCAATGCCTACACGGAATCCTCAGTTTCGACCATAAACTACAAGGTAACGTGATCATCGACAACCGAGGGATTAACTTCTCTAACGGGCGCGGATATATCGAAAAAGACTGGGGGCGTGAATTTCCGAGCGCATGGATTTGGATGCAGTCCAACCATTTTGAGGAGCCAGGTATATCCTTTACCGCATCGATTGCCAATATCCCATGGATGAAACGATCCTTCACCGGATTTCTCATCGGACTCCTCTACAACGGGACGGTATACAGGTTTACGACATATACACGTGCCAAAATTTCCACTCCCAAGGTTTCAGAAGACGCTGTTACTTTTACCGTTCAGGACAAGAACTCCTTGATTGAAGTCGATGCACAACGTGCTCACGGAGCCATGCTTAAATCCCCCGAAGAGGGATTAATGACTGGCAGAATCATTGAAAGCCTTGATAGTTCCATTCAATTGAAGTATTTTACAAAGGACAAAAACCGCACAGAGCTCATCTTTGAGGGCACGGGGCGAAATGCAGGCCTCGAAGTAGTTGGCAATCTCTCAGAGATCGGCGCTATTCAAGTCTAGAAAGCTAAAACAGAAGAGATTTCAAAAGCACCTCACCCCAATGAGCGAAAACCGTTTAGAAGCACCGATGGAACACGCCCGCTCCATGTATTCCTTCTTGCTTCAATTTCTCTGTAATTTTGAAATTTCCTCTGCATTCATTATCGTCACTAACACCAAAAGTCTTTAGGAATAAAATCAGGATAAATAGATGGAGGGCTAGGTTACTGCAACTACCCGTTGATTGGCTAACACTGACCACCTGGTTATTGCTGCTGTTCGTTATCTGGCTTATTACAACGATTTGTTACAACATGTATAAAGAAAAAGGGCGAATTCCTAGTGAAAGCCAATGGATAGCCCAGAAAGGCAAAATCCTGTGCACCAAAGCAGAGTTTAAAGCGGGAATCCAGCTTTCTGTAGAACCTACCGACCCCCGGATTCAACGCCTTGACTTAGGATCCTTTCGCACCCAACGTACCGATCGCAGAATCGTTCATAGCTTCTTTCGCATGCGCCTCCATTTAGCACTCGACACAGGAATCCACTTCGACTTAACTCACAAAACCCAAGCCCCCGGCAGAATCATCTTCGAACCCGACGAAGCGATGATAGGAATAGATGCCATTGATCAAATATTCTACACAGAAACAACCACACACAAAGAAACAACACGCCTCCTACAAACGCCCAAAATACTGACAAGCATAGAAGCAACACCTGAACTGCGAACACTCCAAGTCAAAGGCGACATCATCGAACTCACATTCAT
Organism: Candidatus Hermodarchaeum yapensis; assembly: GCA_016840405.1. Taxonomy (GTDB): domain Archaea; phylum Asgardarchaeota; class Hermodarchaeia; order Hermodarchaeales; family Hermodarchaeaceae; genus Hermodarchaeum; species Hermodarchaeum yapensis. Next base: position 2,798 of record JAEOSK010000017.1, on the reverse strand, counting down.
ACGCAAAGCCACATTACTTGAACCAATGTATCAACTCGCCCGCAAAATCGCATACCAGCTTGAAGAACTCTACATCTAAGCAAAACCCCACACAAACCGAAAGATTACCAAAAAAGAGAAAGGGGGAGGCAAGGCCTCCCAATTTAGTGAAGACCGTTTAGAAGCACCGATGAATAACACCAGCGCCTTGTTTCATGTATTCTTTCTTGGTAACCCACAATCTAGATGATTAATTTACACACGTCATCAGTCCTAGCACAGAACAAGCGAAATTGACAACCAAAAAGTAGAGAATAGTTGAACGATTCTTGGTGAGTTTCCTTTTCAAGCTCAAACCGATATATATTTAGGTTTGTGTATATATTCTCCAAAAACAGGGATTGGTTATGTCCGAAGATGAAACTTTGTTATTTGAAAAAAGAAAAGAAAAAATGAAAAGAAAGGAAGAACGCATCCAGAAATTTCTAAAGGACGATTATTTCTCTGTCAAACTTAAGCAATCGATAAGTCCAGAAGAAAAAGAAAAACTAGAGGAACTGGAGGAATTACCCGAGGAAGAAGCTTGGGAAGAATGAGCTTTTCAACATGAGCAAAACCAAAAAATTGAGGGATTGTTAAATGTCCAGCGAATATTCAAAACTAGATAAAACTTGCCAAAATAATTTAGCATCGTATTATGACCAGAAAATTCAAACCCTTCTCAAACCATTCGACAACGGAATCGATGAAGATAGAAAAGCCATCCATAAATTTAAAACCCGATTAGAATTTATCAAATTAACAACCAAGACATTACCTGTAGTCACCGCAGTAATATCAATCGCATTATTTTTCCTGACCCAACAAATCCTCACAGCACTAATCAATTTAGTCAATTCTCTGCCACCATTTTTCCAAGACTCAACTCAGAAAAAAATCGAATACCATCAAGGTCGAAGATCCATCCGTACACAACTCGATGATACAAGAATCGATATCAAAGCTTATGTTCAAGCAGAAGGATTCAAAGGAAATCTCCTCACGGAGACACATAGCCATCTAGACAATCTAAAGTCAGCGATAAACACCGCCTTTGACTTAAACTACAAACTCAGGAAACTCCCCACACTTGTCAGGCACCTCTGCCGCACATAATAACTTCACCACAGCATCCAAAAAAACTACAATATCCCCTGCACACGAAAATACAACACCATCCACCCAACCCACCACCCACTTCACAGAAAGGAAAAGGGAGAACAATCTTCATAAGAGAGAAACACGAAAGCATTAGACTATACCCTTCAAAAACTTCAGATTAGATATTAACCTTGCTTAAAGTCAGAATCTGAATAAAAAAGAGAAAAGCGGGAGACTCAACCTCCCACATATTTTTGATGCCTTTCAAATATTATAATTCACTAATAGTAATACCGGGTCGCAGTAATCGGATTTTAATATCGTCGAGAAGCCCAGAGGCTCTGGCCATCATTTTTTGTATCTCCATGTCCCCGTAGAATTCTGCGAATTTCTCCATGCTTTCAAAGGGGAACCAGTATAGCATCGTCCCTGTATTATCCGCCCACATGGTCAATCCTGCTTTTATCAAAGGCTCAAACTGTTTCTCAAGGCCTTTTTGCATTTCCGTAAATTGTTTCGACCGATACTCATCCGTGGGTCCTCGAAACTCTATGCACAACACACATTCCATTCAATTCACCTCCATTCCACTCACTGTCGAAACACGACGTCCCTCTACGGCGGACTGAATTACACCATTCTGCCCTCCAAAGGACAAGACCCCCCTTACCGTCCACACCGTATATAAATTCAAGTCCTCCCACACAGGAATCCGACAAAAAAACATATCTGCAGCCCTTTGAAGAGCTCAGACTATCCAGATTATGAAAAAAAGAATCGTGTTAACCTCTCATTGCATTAAGAAAGCAAAAAAAAGAGAAAAGGGGAGGCAGAGCCTCCCAAGCTATTTTGTAGTTTTTTCTAACACTGATTCAAGGTCCAAGAACTGTATTGTGATAGAACTTGACATCTTCGGAACACAGGTTAACCATATCTACAGAATTTGGTCCACCAAGGATGAAGGTATTGCAGATTACAAACCCAGAGAGGGTTATTGGTCCACCTGCAAGATAGGATTCATCGACGAGTAACATCCCGGTTGCACCATCAGCGCACTCGAAACTGTTACCAAAAACCAGAATTTTCCCTGAAACAGGTTCCACCTGATCTATAATAATTCCGTAGCCTGGAAAGAAGGTTGGAATCGTGCCAACACCGTGGAATTCATTATTCGAGATTATAAGTAGAGAGTCGCTGGGATAGGCTTCAATGCCCCAGAGGATCGTTTCGAATCTATTACCATGGATGATGATTAGAGAGTCTTTGAAAATCCCCAAGGGGAGGATACAGTCGGTTACGGCTTTGAAGGAGCAGCCGGTCACAGAGAATATCCCTGAAAGTTGGTTCACATATAAGAAGTTGGATCCACTGAATTGAATTCCGTGTGCTGCACTAGAACCAAACAAGAAATAATCCGCGCTAGCAATACCCTCAATTTCTACCTTGTGACAGAACAGGTTGAAATACGAGATCTCATCTACAACACATTCCATCCTAGAGATTCCCGATATGAAGAAGGGGTTAATGGATGTAAATGGCATAACCTCCTCACCAAAGATCCAGAACTCTGATTGACCAACAACTCGAATTGTCATGTCAGCAATCTTCACCGTATAAGGATGCGCTGCAGTACTCTCAGTAGCAGCATCCTGGTAGAAGAGAAACATCTGAGCAAAACC
>JAEOSK010000067.1 GCA_016840405.1 Candidatus Hermodarchaeum yapensis | reverse complement strand
GACAAGCAATGATTGACCAGATATACGAAGATCATGCCGTTCCTGGGATGGAGTGTATTCCACCTTCTTCGAATGCTTATAATTCCGAGATTGAACCGTATGCTTACGATCGGGCGATGCCAAAAATACTCTTGAAACTGGCGGGATACGAATTTCCAATGATACCTGTTCTGGATCCAATTCTTGTACTCTTTACCAGCATTGGACTCGTTCTCATTGTTAACGTCATGCTCGTCATTGCCTTCTTTTATTACCAAAAACGAAGCCGAAAAACGACGATAGCAGAATCCCGTTAATTAGCGAATTATCAAGTATGGCAAAAAGGCTGTCTTAGATTGTTCTGGGATAGTCATAGTGATTCTAGCTCGTTACAAAATTATTCAAAAACAAAACTAAGCAGTTCGTTCCGTTATCGCTGTTCTCGAAGGCTATAGCGGATTTAACACTTCTGAAAACACTGTTCCCCCCCGGGGGGGAGAAGAGAGGTACTAGTTTCCAACTGACGGAAGTGCCAGATCTTTCGCTGCCTTCGGTGTCACTCGTTCAGCCATTGAATCTTTCCAAGTTGATGTAAAAAGGTTCTGTTTGTATTATCAGCCATTTCTCTTTTTAGTTAAATCCGCAATTGGCATTCTACGACGTGAAAAACTCTGCAATACTTTTTCAAGATTTTTCGCGCTCATGCGGATATTTTGATGAAAAATAGTTCTTCATGCAAATGCAAAGCGGTGTTGACTCGGTGGATTTCAAAGTTTTATACAAGTGCCTCTTTGTATCTGTCACTCTTCTTCGGGAGGGGGCCAAATGCCAAGAAGTTTACGTAGAATTACAATTTGTCCGATATGATAGCTGTTATGTTGGATTTCAATGAGAACACCTTTCCCAAGAGGCACACCTCCAAACCCTTTGATTGGACGTGTCAAATCTTCGGTATCATTGATTTTTTTCAATTCGGTAAGATGGTTAGCAAAAGACGCTACGAGTTCTTTCCATGTTTTCTCATTCATTTTTGCATCAACCGCTAGCCAATCAGTTCCTTTGATGGCTTCCCAATCAAATTCCTCGCCCTTGATCGCTTTCATCGTGATTTCATGCCAAAACACCATGTGGTAAACGTGATCCCCTATCGAGCGGAGATTCTTTTTTGGCTGTTTCATTGCATCCTTAGCCGTTACACCTCGAAGGGCTTTGAGCACATCATAGTGGGCCATCTTTCCATAGAGGCCATCCGAAAATGCTTGTTGAATCCAGTCCATGATATTTCCTCCGATAGACAGTTTGTATGAGTTTTACAAAGGTGCACAAAAAGTCTTGGTTTGTGAGATAGGCTCAAATTCCCCTAATCCCTCTATCTAAATCGAGGTGAAGTTGGTGCTCACTATTGATGGTGAATGGTTTGTCGATGAGGTTGGTCGGAGGGTTCTCCTTCGTGGTGTCAATGTGGGTGGAAGCTCGAAAGTTCCCTTGACACCAAATGGTGCAACTCACAACAAAACTGACTTCACCGATTATGATGTTTCCTTTGTCGGTCGACCCTTTCCCCTCAATCAAGCGCGACGACATTTTGAGCGGATTACACACTGGGGCTTCAACGCCATCCGATTCATCGTTACCTGGGAAGCCATTGAACACGCTGGACCAAAACAGTATGACGTGGAGTATCTTGACTATCTTGAAGAAGTCTTGAAAATCGCGGCTGAGTATCAGTTGTATACTTTCATGGACCCTCACCAGGATCTTTGGAGTCGGGCTTCTGGTGGTGACGGTGCACCAATATGGACCTTTGAGAAAGCTGGGCTTGATGTTACAAAATTTGATGAATCTGAAGCAGCATTTACCATGCAAACTCACTATAATCCTGCTGACCCCACGGCCTATCCTCCCATGTCGTGGATTCAAAATTATGGACGTTTTGCTTCTTGTCACATGTTCACACTATTCTTCGGTGGCAACGAGTTTGCTCCAACAGTTCAAGTTGACGGGATGAATATCCAAGAATATCTGCAGAAGCATTACATGAAAGCCATTCAACAAGTCGCACGCCGAGTTAAGGATAATCCCTATGTAATTGGGTTTGAAACCCTGAACGAACCTAGCCCAGGGTGGATTGGACGCCTTGTTGATGGGTCCGATTCCGACATCTCAGTACAATTGTACTACGCATTCACACCGTTTGATGCCATGCTGACCTCAGTTGGATTCCCCCGAATAATCCCTTTTAATGCAATCAAACGGTTTGCCCTCCGGGAGATACGTCGTGATCTGCTTAATCCTAAGGGTGTAAGCTGTTGGATGGGAGACAGGGAGGATATTTGGCAGAAACAAGGCATTTGGGATGTAGATGAATCAGGCGAACCCCGGATACTCAACAACGAGTACTTCACGAAGCGAGGGGAACGACTCATTGATTTCGTTGATGATTATTTTGTACCATTTGTTCTGAACTATGCCAAGAGCATACACGAAATCTGCCCTGATTCATTCATTGGTGTGGTTCCACCACCTAGAATTGTAATGCGCGGAAAGAAGTTCTCTACCAATATACCACCGAATACAGTAAATGCTGCACATTGGTATGATGAGATAACCATAGGCATGAAACGCTTCCGGGGATGGATGAGTTATGACACCCATCGGAACAAACTCGTGTTAGGAACCAGGAACATGACGAAAATGTTTACTCGTCAACTAGGTGAAATCAAGATCACATCACCGCAGGTTCAAGGCAACATTCCAACGGTGTTAGGCGAGTTTGGGTTATGTTTTGATCTGAATAACAATGAAGGTATGCGTCTATGGAAGACAAAACCGCAGAAAGCTTGGCAAAAACATACCAAAGCCCTAACCCTATACTACAATGCCATGGATGCAAATCTGCTTCATTCCATGCTCTGGAACTATACTGCTGACAATGATAATCTATGGGGCGACCAATGGAATCAAGAAGATTTTTCGATTTTTAGCACAACCCAACAAGAAGACCCCCAAAATATCCATAGCGGTGGTCGGGCTATTGAAGGATTCTGTCGACCACACATTGTTGCCGTTGCGGGAACTCCTCTGATGATGAAATTCTCCCCAAGAACTCGGGAGTTCCGCTTCACTTTTGATGCGGATATAAATGTGACTGAACCCACTATCGTATACGTTCCCGAAATTTATTACCCTCATGGCTTCAAGATATTCTTAAAAAAGCATGAAATTATTCAGACCGACAATCCCCAGCTGTTTGCTTTTCGTGTGATGGAGGATGGAAAACACTCACTGCAGCTTATACCCAAGAAGAATTAGCTTTCAAAGTGGGATAATAAATAAGAGGAACTTCGATTCTCCTGTTTGCAAAAGGTGTTTTCTTTGATGAAGGAAGATAAATGTCAAGAATGTGAACACAGTAACGATTTCAAGGGTTGTGCTCTTCAACACATTACTACCGCTCGAAAACTTCTTACGGAAGGAGACATTGCAGGAGCTGAACATCAACTTAGCTGTGTGGAAAGGCATCTCAAAAAGATGTAAACCTGTTGGCTAACCCCATTTAATACAAGTCGCCGACCAAGTGTACCCAATACCCGCAGCTGCCATACAGACAAGATCCTCGGAATGGATTTTACCTGCTTTCAGGCCTTCTTCAATTGAGACAATAGCATCGTTTTGTCCCATGTGGCCCCATTCCTCAAAATACGTTGATTGATCCATAGTTAATCCGAGTTCCTTCAGTACATAGGTGAAGGCTGAGCGTTTCATATGGAGTAACGCTAGATAGTCGATGTCATTAATAGTGTAGCTACTCCGTTCAGTAGCTTCTTTGACGACTCGGATGAAATTTTGCATTGAGAGCTTATCTAACCGCGCTTTCATACTGGGTGGATCTGGAACATCGAGGTAGTGGAGTCCCTTTTCAATGCCTTCGCAGGTGATTGGTATTTCTGTTCCTCCAGCCGGACAATACACATCATTAGCAAAGGCTCCATCAGTGATGATTGCAGTTTCAAGGATCTGGTTTTGAGGATAATCCTGTTGGAGTACTGCTGCGACTCCACTGGCTGCCAAACTAAACATGAAGCGACTGCGTTCATTCTTGTAATTTATCAAGTCACAGTTTTGGTATCCGCTTGCTAACAGGATAGTTCGAACGTCTGGTTCTGCAGCCATCAGCGCCTTAGCTATTCGAATTCCACCCATGAGGGTGGCACATCGGGCACTCAAATCCAGAGCCCATGCATTGGTTGCTCCAATCTCGTAAGCCAGTTTGACACCCGCTACTTGCATCGGACGTTCAATGAACGTCTCACCGGTCCAGAGAACGACATCAACATCTTCAGCTTTTACTTTTGGAGTTTTTTCTAAAGCCGTTTTGGAGGCTTGAATTGCCATACTCACAGGACCATCCTCTTTCCCACCGACGGTCTTACTTGTGAGCCCAAACTTCGTTTTCAGAATATCCTCAGGAATTCCAGTTTGTTCCGAGATGTATGCTGCAGTGTGTCGATGCTTAGGCAGATACACACCAGTACTGACAAGGCCCATTCTTACAGTTGATGTTGTCATCCTAAATCACCCTTAGAATGCAATGTGGAGTGCTGGTTGCCTAGGGCACGGTTTTATCTTAAAAACGTGTTTAGGTTGCCATCAGCAATTATTTCTGGGATTGGTTTTCAAAGCGTTGTCGCGTTTCGGTTTCAGTAGTTGTAATGTCCTTGCGTATGTTCCGGATGATAGGTATTGTCCCGATAGCACCGACAAAGAAAAAGAGGCAGATGATTGCGAGAGCTGGTGAATAGATACCTCCAAAGTATACATCAGCGATTGTCGGAACAAGCTGGGTACCCAATGCTACACCAATCACATGAGCCAGCATACTGAGAGAAAGGGCGGTGCTCCGGATTTCAGGTGGGTTGATGTCTCCTGTACTGACATAGATTAACGGCGTGATGCCTGCATCAAACAGGGTTCCCACAAAGATGAGTACAAAGAAGATGAAAGTTGCTGGGTTGAAAAAGAGATCCCAGATTGATGCTGTGGGTGCAACGGTGAAGGGATAGAGGCTAGCTATGATTAGGATGGGTCCAGCAACAAGGCAACAAAGAAGGATGAGGTAGCTCCGGCCTCCTCGGTGTTTCTTAAAGAGTCGATCACCTAAACGACCAAAGACGGCGGTGCCTAATATTTGGCTGGCAAGAGCGAGTGTCATGAAGAGTGTAGCAACGAAAATACTCAGGCTGTGATCTACATTGAGCCAACGTACAGCCCATGCTCCAAAAGCGGCGGTGGGGATGATTGCTATAATGCCGATGAATATTAGCCAAATATTCGAACGTTTACGCCACATTCGCTGCAAATCTTTTAGGTTCAAAGTGTAGGAGTAGACATGACCGGCTTCATGAAGATCGACTAAGCATTCTTCATGTTGACCTCGCGGGGGTTCACGGGTGAGAAGCAGGAGTAGACCAGTTGCAAAGCCGAAAACGGTGATAACAAGAAACGGTGTTTGCCACCCAAAGGTTTCTACAAGTAATCCTGAGATGATGAAGCCAAGTCCATAACCGGCACCAGCTGCAGTGCCAAGAATACCAATTGTGGTTGAGCGATACTGGGCTGGGACGCAATCAATGGTCATGGAGAGCGAAAGAGGACCTGCCGCGCCAACTCCAATCGAGGCTAGACTGTAGAAGATGAGAAGCTGCCAATATGTGATATGGGGGATGAGAATGGGGATAAACCAAAAAATCCAGAAGAATGTACTGATAATTAGCAGTGTTCGGCGGGTTGATCGGTCTGCCATATATGCCCAGGGGATGGCGGTAAATCCTGAGATGAGAAGAAAAATTGTCACTATGAGGGCAATCCAAGCATCCGAAGGAACGCTTAAGGTCGATACAAGGATGCCTGTCATCGGTGGAATGAGCCCGCTTGCTGCTGCGACCACAATTCCAAGGATGAACAGCATTCCGTAAGATATTCGATCTCGACCAACCCAGGGTCTAGCTTTAGGCATTTCGCTTGTGGTTTCCATTGTACACCCTCAAACTTAACGGCATACCAATCTCTTGTGAATTTAATGTCTTTCTCTCCCATTAACTGAACCAATCACCCATCCAGAGAGCAGTTCTGATTTATGTGAAAAGGTCTTAAAGGGAAGAAAAGAAAGCCAGCTCCTCTCTAAATAGCGAAAAAGGATGGATCTTAGTGGACCAAAAAAACACAACTTTGCTCATCACTGGCGCTTCTCATGGTTTGGTTCACTTGTTAATGCTTGCGCTTCCTTTTATCACTGCTAAACTCTTACTAATCACACCAGTACCTCCTGGGACGGAAGGGCTCGTGGTAATATTGCTGAATACTCCTGCCTACTTCATATTCGGCTTTGGTG
>JAEOSK010000066.1 GCA_016840405.1 Candidatus Hermodarchaeum yapensis | reverse complement strand
ATTGTCAGCTAGTGATTGGGCCATGAAGAGGGCTTCACCATGAAGTTCGTCACTTGGTGCAACCTTGTTTACAAGACCCATTTCAAACGCCTCATCAGCCAGAACGTCTCTGCCAGTGAGGACAATCTCTTTTGCTCTGCCCATCCCCACGACACGCGGTAAGCGTTGGGTTCCGCCCCAACCAGGAATGAGACCTAATTTCACTTCGGGGTTGCTAAATTTGGTTTCCTTTGAAGCAACACGGAGATCGCAAGCTAAGCTCATTTCTAAGCCACCGCCCATGCACAGTCCATGGATTTCTGCAATGAGGGGCTTGGGGAAGGCTTCGATTCGTCGGAAGAGGGCTTGCCCGGATTCCATGAATGCCTTAGCTGCTGGTTTGTCTTGAGCCATTTGTGCAGCAGCAGTAAGATCAGCACCCACCGAGAAAGCTTTCTCAGAGGCGGAACGGATGATGACAGCACGAACATTGTCGTCTTTTTCGATTTTATCGAGAACATCGTTCATCTCTTTGATGAGCTCTGGCCCGATAGCATTGAGTTTTCCTGGGCGGTTGAGGGTGATAACGCCGATTTGTTCTTCTTCAGCGAGGAAGTGACCTTCGACCGCGTAGGTGATGGTTTCATAATCTGCCATTTTTGATATTTCCTCCTATTTCTTTGATTTTTACTTGTACTCGAAGAATCCTTTACCAGATTTCATACCGAGTTCGCCTTTTTCCACTTTTTCCACCAACAATTTTGGCACGGAATAGCAATCACCATAGCCTTTGTGGAGTGTTTCAGCCGTTGCTTTAGCGATATCTAAACCCACAAAGTCCGCTAGGGTAAGTGGACCAACAGGATGATTGGCACCGAGTTGCATTGCTGTGTCGATGTCCTCTCCTGATGCAAGGCCTTCTTGAAAAATTTTCATAGCTTCACCCATTAGGGCACCAAGAATGCGATTGACAATGAATCCCGGTGAATCTTTCACTTTCACCGGTGTTTTCTGTAGCTTTTTGGAAAATGCGACAGCCATTTCGATTGTCTCATCAGAGGATTTTTCACCAATTACGACCTCGACAAGTTTCATTGCTGGGACAGGGTTGAAAAAGTGTGTGCCAACAACTTTATCGGGACGTTTAGTCACCGTGGCCATTTCTGTAATACTGAGGCTTGAGGTATTAGAGGCAAAAATTGTATCTGGACGAGCAACCGCATCCATTTTCTTGAAGAGCTCTTTCTTGGCTTCCATATTTTCGAAGATAGCCTCGACAACCATATCCACGTCTTTGACAGCTTCTGTTACATCAAGAACAGGATGGATACTATCGACGATAGTCTTAGCGCCTTTAAGATCGATTTTCCCTTTGTCTACACCAGTTTTAACCATTGATTTGATTGTGTTCATGCCCTTGTTGATGAATTCTTGTTTGATATCATTAAGATTGACTTCAATACCGAATCGAGCGGCTTGGTAGGCAATACCAGTGCCCATGGCACCCGCACCGATTACGGCGATTCGTTTGATTTCCAATTTCTTTCACCTTGATTTAAATTTGAACAACGAATGCGTGGGATGAATTGACTAAGCGGAGCAAGGAAGTCCTATTTTAATCACACGAATAGTAAAATGTTGGCGCTTCTAAGAATGCAAAGAAAAGGAGTTAGAGAGAGGTTTGGGCTCGAAGCTGACGCAGTTGCAGTCGGATACGGACGAACTTTCGATCATATTCAGCTTCCGTGATAGAACCGTCTTTGAGAGCAGTTTCGAGTTTTTTGAGTTCCTCAGCTAGCTGCGCTTCATCACCGGTTACTATCTTCTCGAGCGGCTTTGCAGGGGCTCCTGCTGACCTTGCAGCTTCAATAGTCATTGGAACCGGAGCAGGAGCAGGAGGTAGTTCTTCATATTCAAGTTGTTCCAGTGTCTCAGTTTGAGTTGTGGGAAGAGGCGGAGCTGATGGTTCTTTTAGAACCTCCTCCGCTTTCGCTTTTTTCTCAGCTTGTTGTATATTTGGAGATTTCTTTGTCAGGTGTTTAGTTCTAGTCATGAGGAATTCGAGTTCCGGTATGAGAGCAGGATTTAAGACATATTTCTTGAGAACAGTGATGGCTGTTTCTTCTGGTTCGGTTATTGCGTGGCAAGAGTGGCAGATAAATACCATCTGGGGCTGCTTAAATGACGCATTGCATTGGTGGCATTGATAACCTCTGAAATTACGAAATTCGGGACCGTTATCATCTTGAGCACCGCACCCTTCACAATGAAGTTCTTGGTCATTATTGGGTTTGATGGCGATATGTCCACATGAAATATGTTCGTAGAGATCCACAGGCTGGGCTGGAGTCTGGCAATTGGGACACAGTATGTGAGGATGAAGGTGGATGGAATTGCATTTAGGACATGCGAGTGCAGTGTCAGTAGGTTCGGTTAATAGCAGACCATAGTCTCCGAGACGCTCAAGTAATCGCATAGACTGTTCATCATCTAGGTTCGTAATCGATGAGGCCAAAGGATAAGAATAGCCAATTTTGGTTGTCGCTAGTTCTGGGACTAGTTCTGCCCGGTTTCGCTGTAACATGGCTCCAATTAGTGACCGGGTTTCTTTCTCCTGTAAGATTGTCAACTCTGACAAATCTGAAGGAGCTTTTCGTGTGGCAAAGCGTTCGAGTTCAGAGCTGATGATTTTGAGAAGCTTTCTACGGAATTCAATAGTTACGGCTTTGAATCCGTTAGGTTCACGATGTAAATCAGCGAGAAGGGGATCCACTTGCACTTCAAGATTATCAAAAAACTGGGTGTATCGGGCTTCAGGGTCTCTGGCTCCGACGGCGAGGACCTTCATAAGAATACGACCTCTTCGGATTAAGAGTTTGAAATTGCCAAGAGCGATGGTTTCTAGTTTTCCACCCGAGGTTTCTCGCGCGAAGTCGTGAGTTGCGGCGATGAATCCTGAAAATAAATCGGGGTTAAAAGAGAACCCAGGTACTGTGATGTGGGAGAGGAGGAGTCCACTGTTAGCATCGATGAGCCAGATTCCATAAAGAACCATGTGGGTTTTACACCTCGCTCTTTGATTTCATCACTTAGATGACGTGTGTCTATTCGTTCCCAATATTTACGAAAAAACGGATGAAGCCGCAATCATTCGTTCTTCCGCAATTCAGCCTGCCCGAACATCCCTTATATTCATGTCCGTCACCCAGAAATTTTCAGTCGAAAATACAATTTCGCGTAACAGTTTATTCTTGACATTCCCGGCAGAAATTGGCGACACGTACACCCGATTTAACTGAAGAAATAATCGTCCCACAAATCCGACAGGATTCACTGCCCTTCCCGTGAACTTGAAGGAAGTCACGGAGTTCAAATTGGAGGGTGTCACCAGCCCTTGCAGAGATGGTATTAATGGCATTCTGAAGAACTGATTTTGTGGCAAAAAACAAGGCTTCGATTTCAGAATCAGTGAGGGTTGACCGTTTTCGGAAAGGCAACACATGAGCGGCAAAAAGGATTTCATCAGCGTACGCGTTCCCCAGTCCTGCAATAAACCGTTGATTTACCAAGACGTGCTTTATGACTGCTTGAAACTTCTGAATTCGTTGACGAAAGACCTCTAGAGAAAGATTGGGATCTAAGGCATCAGGACCTTGATCATCAAAGTTGGGAATAAGAGAAGTGGATTCATCCTGTAAAAGCAGATAGAGTTTCCCCATATTCTTAGCATCATGATAGCGAATATCCTGGTTATTATCCAGCTGGAACCGGAAACCTAGTTTCTTTTGTTTGGGATCTGATGGTGATTGGAGACGGAGGCGACCGGCAAGCATGAAATTGATGTACAAGTGTGCAGGTGGTTCTAAATGAAAGATAAGGAATTTACCAAACCGAGAAAATTCTTTGAAAGAACGGTTCTGGAGTTCAGTTGCAAATACTTCAGCTGTGGGTCGTCGAAGGAGCACGGGGCTGCCAATTTCAACTTCTTCGATAGTGCGGCCTGTTAAGGTGCGGTTTAAGACATTCTTTGCGACTTCAAGGTCGGGTAATTCTGGCACGGTGCTCCGCTCGCAGGCTTTCCCTGCACTTCCACTCTTATGTGATTTCCGTTTCAGGTTCAGGGTCCAGTTTGGGTGGACCGCCTTCCCGTTTCAAGAGGTAGTAGGCGAGAACAGCAAAGAAGATAGCGAAAACTGCGAAGAGACCTTCAACGAGTATTAGTGCAATTGTGGATGGTAGAAATGGGTAGAAAACGAATTGCAGAAGTATTAGGGGAATGAAGTCAAAGAGAAAATGGGCGAGAATGGCCACACCAGCAAAGAGGAACCGGTGATGCCAAACAGCAAGAGCGACGATGATCGTAGCAGACACATGGAAGATAATGGCGATGTTCCGTTCAATTGCGCCAGTCATGAAGTTAAAGATTAGAACTGGTTCGGGGGGAAGGATGACAATGGTTATCAACCATTCGTAGAGAAATCCGTAAAGCAGTACAGTAAGCACATACAAGAGAAGAGCCTCACACAGACCCCAGCCTAAACCAAAACAGAGAGCATGCTTCACCGTGTTAACAAATCGTGGAGCCTTTTTGAGAAACCCATATTTGATCCCTTCTTCGAATAGCCCCGCCATGAGTGCACCAAGAAAAATCATAATGGCGGCAAAAGCCACGTAGAATGCTGGAGGGATGGTTAATGCCCAGAATTCGAGGGCTACAAGAATCGGTGTGCGAGCAAGTAGGGCGATAAGCCAAAAACAACCCCCAATGATGGCTGAAAGCCACATGCTCCCTTTGAAGCGGGCGATGTAGAGAAATATTATGAAGGCGGGTAGAATTGCGATAAGGCTTCCACCGATTGATGCAAGGATGAGAATTAGGCTCATTTGAACACCTGCGTATCATACTTGCTATGCCGTCATAAATAGATATGAGATTGTTCGGGGATTCATCTAATTACTACTCTAAAAAGTGGTGAAATCCTTAAAGGAAAGATGGTTGCATTGACAAAGATAGGTGTTCAAAAATGGCTGATCATAAGGTTCGAGATCTTGCTCTAGCTGACCAAGGACGGAAGAAAATTGATTGGGCAGAATCCCAGATGCCCGTATTAATGGGTATTCGGAAGAAATATTCAAAATCTAAACCCCTTGAAGGCATGCGCATTGCAGGTTGTTTACATGTCACAAAAGAAACCGCTGTACTGGTTGAAACCTTTGTTGCAGCAGGTGCTGAAGTGTCGTGGAGTGGCTGCAATCCCCTCTCTACTCAGGATGATGTGGCAGCCGCATTAGTCGCTAACGATATTTCTGTTTATGCCTGGCACAATCTGAACAAAGACGAATATTATTGGTGCATTGACCAGACTCTCAAGATTAATCCCCTACTCACTTTAGATGATGGGGCAGACCTCATTTTCACGGTGCACACAAAACAACCGAATCTAGCGAAGAAAGTAATTGGTGCCTCCGAGGAAACCACCACAGGCGTACATCGTCTACGAGCTATGGCTGCTGATGGAAAACTCATGTACCCAGTCATTGCGGCGAACGATTCTGTAACCAAACAGGAAATGGATAACATCTTTGGCACGGGCCAATCTGCACTTGACGGTGTGTTACGAGCAACCAACATTCTGTTTGCTGGAAGCACACTCGTTGTCGGGGGATTTGGACATTGTGGCAGAGGAATCGCTCAACGCGCACGCGGTATGGGTGCTGATGTCATCGTCACTGAAGTCGATTATCTACAAGCCCTGAAAGCCCGAATGGAAGGTTATCGCGTCATGCCCATGATTGACGCGGCACCTCTCGGGGATGTCTTCATTACCTCGACGGGTATGCGAGATGTCATCACCAAGGAACACTTCGAAGTGATGAAGGATCGGGCAATTCTTGCCAACGCGGGTCATTTCAATGTCGAAGTGAATGCCGAGGAATTAGCAAAAATGGCGAAGAAAGAACGAGTGATTCGCGAAAATAACCGGGAATTCATTATGAAAGATGGTCGCCGTCTCTATCTACTGGGCGAAGGACGACTGGTAAACCTCGCAGCCGCTGAGGGTCACCCATCCTCTGTAATGGATCTCTCCTTCGCTAACCAATTCCATGCAATGTTGTACCTGAAGGACCATAGCAAAGAGCTGGAAAACCAAGTATACGTACTTCCACGCGAAATCGATGAAACCATCGCCCGATTGAAACTCGAAACAATGGGGATTACCATTGACAAGCTCACCCCTGAACAAGAACGTTACCACATGGATTACGCAGAAGGCACCTAGCCTGTAAAATCTGCCCATTCCGAGAACTTTTCAACCAGTTCAGGTAGTCTAATCCGTCAACCCTTATTGCAGGTGGATTTGGATTGCCAGAAGTAAAACCCTACATGCTAGGAAAGCTGACATGGGAAGAATCCGAGGCGTTATTCAAAGAAACAGACATTGCCATCATCCCCGTTGGCGCCCAAGAACAACACGGTCCAGCCCTTCCTCTTGACAACGACGCCTTCCAAGCTCAAGAGTTT
>JAEOSK010000003.1 GCA_016840405.1 Candidatus Hermodarchaeum yapensis | reverse complement strand
CAAAGAAAGTGGAATATGTGTCTTCGATCCCTTCGCCGCAGAAAGCCAGGATGCCACCCTCGTTGCCGGCTTCCTCCAAGCCATTTCCACCTTCGGACACGACCTAGCCGACAGCCCTGGTCTCGCCAACGGCAAAAAAGAAGAAGCCACCCTCCGAGAACTCACCTACGAAGGCTTCCGCATCCTCATTCATGACGGACACTTTGTCCGCAACGCCCTCGTACTCAGCGGCCAACCCAGTGACCAATTACGGAACCGCCTCGAAAACTTCACCACCGCCTTCGAAAAACGCTACCACAAAGATTTCGAGAATTGGGCTGGACGTGTTGACCAATTCAATGGCGCCTCAGACCTCGTCGAAGAAATCTTCCTCATCTCCCTTCGACATCCCCACTCCGTCGCTAAACGCAAACCACGCAACGTCCAACTCACCTCCCTCGAATCCGACATCTACAAACTCTCCAAAGAACTAACCCTCGACCGCGAATACGTATTCCTAGGGCAAATCCTGAGCACCTATCTCACCGCCGCGAAAACAGACAAACGCGAAGCCCTCATCTCTATCTACCAACTGCGCATCAAGGGCGTATTCGTCCCAATCCAACTCGAACCCATAACCCCACCAGACACCTCCGCAGCCTAATACATTCAACTTCGTGAGGATGCGCTCTGAAAGGAGAATTTGGTCTTTCCTAACTATGAGTAGCAAAAGTAGAGTGGAGCCGAGGATGGGATTTGAACCCATATAAAACAGCTCTGCAGGCTGTCGCGTGGCCACTCCGCCACCTCGGCAACAAAATAGCCACCACTCTGTTCCCTTCCCGCTTTTTTGCTGTTTCGGTAATGGGAGTAGGTTTTTAACCCTTCATGAGGGACCAGCACATAGGGGCTAGACTCCACGATGCCATCGAAAAAATCTGAAAAAGCGATTCTGATTGTCTGTGATGGAATTGGCGACCGTCCAATTCCGACATTGAAAGGCAAAACCCCCCTGGAAGCAGCCACCAAACCCACACTAGATAAACTTGCTGCAAAGGGTGCAACAGGACTCCTTCATGTACTTTCACCGGGCATTCCTCCAGGAAGCGATACAGGTCATCTCTCTCTTTTCGGATATGATCCTCGGGATTGCTATACAGGCCGTGGACCCTTCGAAGCCCTCGGTGCAGGACTTGATCTCAAACCTACGGACGTGGCATTTCGTGGAAATTTTGCCACCGTCAAAGTATCTGGCGATGACAGTTTCGAAGTTCTAGATCGACGAGCCGGACGGAACCTCCCTGAAGGTCGGAAGCTCGCGAAACTCATCAACGGACTCAAACTCCCCAACCATCCAGAAGTTGAAGTGATTGTCGGACATACCGTGGAACATCGTTGTGTCGTGGTGCTGCGTGGAAAAAACCTCTCATCCGCAATCTCAGATACGGATCCACATGGTTTCAGCGATTCAGTACTTGCTGCAACACCTCTCGATGATTCAAAAGAAGCCAAACGAACAGCCCAGATAATAAACGAATTCACCCGTGAAGTTCATCGCATTCTTTCAAAAAGCCCCATCAATTCCTCTCGAAAAAAAGCTGGACAACTTGAAGCGAATATCGTTCTCGTACGCGGTGCTGGTGTTCTCCCTGTTATTCCCCCATTAAAAACAATGTTCGGCATTTCTGCTGCATGTGTGGCTGGTGGAGCACTCTACAAAGGCGTTGCCCGTAGCGTGGGCATGGAAATACTCACCGTGCCGGGGGCAACAGCCACCTACGATACAGATGTCGAAGCTAAAGCCCGTGCCACCGCTAAAGCCCTCGAAACCCATGATTTCGTTTTTCTCCACTTCAAACCAACCGACAGTGCTGCCCATGATAAAAACCCCAAGAAGAAAATGGAGATGGTTGAAAAATTCGACCACATGGTGGCGACGCTTCTCCCACTCATCGATATGGATTATACACATATTGCCATCACCGGTGATCACACCACCTCCAGCACCAACGGTAAACATACTGGCAATCCCGTTCCCCTGCTCCTTGTAGGACATGCGGTTCGCAATGATGATGTCAAAGAGTTCAGTGAAAGAGCGTGTGCCAAAGGCGGATTAGGACACCTCCTCGGTATGGCTGTAATGCCCCTCCTCATGAGCTATCTCGACCGGTCTCCCATGTTTGGAGCCTAAATCCGTTCACTCGTTCTCTATCAGCGTAAGCCTTTAAGGGAACATCAGGAGCATTGAGGTGACAGGTGACAAAATTGGCTTCAAATAAAACGCTTGTATTTACAGGGATCGTTCTTAGTGCAATCGCTGCAATAATCGCTATCTTCCTAGGAATCACAATGATTGCTGGTATGAGTTTAATGGGTATCGCCTACGGGATACTCTATTTAGCGCTCGGACTCCTCTCACTCCTCTTCTGTGTACGCCTTAACAAACGGTACAACTCAACCTACTTCATCCTACTTCTCGTCTTCGCCATTATCTTCCTCATCGTCGGCGGAATAGGTCTAAGCCTCACCGCTCTCATTGGAATTCTGATGCTCATCGGCGTCATCTTAATCTTCGTTGGCAAAGCCTAACTCAGCAGCGCCTATCTCTCTTCACTCGCCAAGATACGTGCAACCTTCACCCACGTGTTGACGAGATGAGAATACGCGCTTGCTCTCCTTTCTTTTTCTACATCCGTGAATTCATCAAAGAGCGTCTTCCTATCCAAGGGTAAATCCGAAATCACATGCGCTGCAACCGCTCGCATTCCTGCGCATCGTGCAACAACATACAGGGCACTCGTTTCCATCTCAATACCTAGAAAACCGCGGGTTTGAAGTGCCGTGAGAAACTCCACAGTTTCAGCAGCCAGCGAATCTGTGGTAAAGATACGTCCCTCGAAAAGCTGGTAGCCTTCCTCATTCGCAGTAGCTTGCAGTATTGGGCGAATCTGGTCAAGGAATTCCTGATTTGCAATAGCTGGGTCATAGATGGGAGAAAAATAGCCCGAGGCCCCGTCGCCTCGTTCAGCCTCTTTGACCAGAATAAAATCCCCAATTTTCATTCCTTTAGCTAGGCCACCAATGGATCCGGTGTAAATGAGATTCTTGACACCTGCAAATTGGAGGAAGTATACGCAATCCGCCATGCCAGGGGCATAGCGGACATTATCCAACACAGTAACAAACACATCGGTTTCCAGAAACCCTGACACACCTGTAAACCAGGTGCCAAAGGTTTGTGGCTTCTGAAGTTGATTTACCAATTCTGCAACAATTCTTCTCGTAGGGGCTAGAATCACAGTCGATGCAATGTTTTCTGGGGAAATGCCAAAAAGGCGTTTAATTAAATGATCAGGATCATATTCAGCAAACATCGTTTTGTCTTCCCTTGGATTATAACAGTGGGACTAATGGCCAGAGGAAATACGCAAAGGCCAGGGAAATCAACAAACTAATGATATTCAAGGCAAAGCCAGTTGTTACCATATCTTTCATTGTTACTCTTTCAGAGCTATAAGCAATAGCATTGGGGGGTGTTCCTATTGGAAGCATAAAATCAATGCTTGAAGCGATGGCAATGAGCACAGCAAAGACTACGGGGTTTGCACCAATTGAGCCAGCGACGCTAATAGAAATCGGAATGAAGATACTTGCGCTCACCGTGTTACTTGCAACCATACTCACCAACAAAGTGCTCACCGCTAGTATTGCCACAACACCAACATAGCCAAAAACGGGAGCGAAGAGCATTATCCCGTCAGCTAACATATCAGTTAATCCTGAAACCACCAAAGCCGCTCCTAGACTAAGACCACCACCAAAAAGAAGTAAGGTATTCCAATCTGCCTTCTTTACATCCCTCCTATCAAGCAGTCCGACGACGAAGAGGAGAATTGCGATAAATGCCGCAACCATAGCTGAACTTAATCCATGGAAGGATTCAGTAAGCCAAAGGACTACAGCCAGAAGAAAAATGACTAGTGTGCCTTTCTGCATACCCGTCAAATCATGTTTGGTCGTAGATTTCACTCGCGGAATCCACTTCACGTCAGTTCGAAATCGAGCAAACAGCATTCCCCAAGTAATGAAAATTAACAAAATGGCTAGGGGCAGCGTGTACAAGGACCATCCAAGAAAGGAAATAGGTTGGATTGGAAACAGGAATGCAGCGGCCAAAGCATTAGGCGGACTTCCAATCAATGTAGTAAATCCCCCCAACGTTGCTGAATAGGCGACGGCTAAAATCATGATTTTCTGGAGGTTCCCTTTAGAATCTTGTACGCGATTAGCAATCGGTATCGCCACAGTAATCATGAGAGCTGCAGCTGCCGTGTTTGAAATCCACATGGAAAGAAAGGCTGTACTTAGCATTAGTCCCAGGACAATCCAGTGAGGGTTAGAGCCCATACGTGAAAGAAGAGCTTCTCCCAACCGCTCATCTAAATCGTGTTTATCGACAGCGATGGCGAGTAGAAAACCACCAAGCAGGAGTACTACGACTGGGTTAAAAAAAGGCGCAAGAGCTGATGAAAAATCCTGAATACCAAATAGGGGCTGTAGAAGGGCAATCAGCAACGCAGTGGCAGCAAGAGGGATGGATTCGGTAATCCATAATGCTGCTGCTAACACAAGTAAGACTAGCGCCATGCGTAGTTGATGGTCAAGCATAGATGTGAGTAAATAAGTGATAACAGCCACAATCAAACTCACGAGTAATTTAATGAATTTATTTCTACTTGGTCGCCACGGGGATGGACTATAGTGACGTTGCTCCGCTTTTTCATCCTCCTCGTCGATGGTATCTATCGAATCAGGAGGGATTCCCTCTGATTCTTTATAGACATCTGCCAACTCCTCTCACCCCTGTTCGTACCTCAGAGTTTTAACGTTTTTCCAATTTATCGAACGAAAGAAGCTGACACTTTTCTTGTTCAAGAAGCTCTTGTAGCACGGACTCGAACCGAAACATGTCTTTAGCATCAACCTCTGCATGTAGAACGCCCAGAGAGGGATACTGGAGCTTAATTGCCATGCGCCAAGGAGGAATTACAATAGTCGAACTGAAATCTGCATCGATATCCAATTCCTGTAACCGCTCTCCAACCTTCCTGATGACCTGACGTAACAACAGATCACCACGAATAATAATTTCAACACACTGCATCTGTCCCAACATTATCACCGACGTTCAAACGCAATCAGGTAGCTGGCTGTTAATCTTTCTTAAAATGATTGCCTATTACAAAATTTTGGTGAAAGTATTGTCAGCATAGATTTGGTATACAAAATATTGACGGTGAGCAAGATATATAGACAATCCTAATGGGTAGCTATCCAAAGCCCCAAATTATAGTGCTTGAAGGGTAGAGCTATGGAAAAACGAAAAATCATGCGGCTTGGCAAATCCTCGCTCGTTATCTCAATCCCTAAAACATGGGCAGGGAAATACAAGCTCGATTCCTCGGATCATGTGATACTGCTTCCCCAACGCGATGGTTCCCTCGCCATTTACCCTGTAAAAGGGGTCACCGATACACCTCCGGAACAAGAAATCATCGTTGATCCAGAAGACGAACCAGGCATTTTAGAACGCCGTCTAATTGCCGCCTATCTCAATAACTTCGGAATTATCCATATCCGTTCGACTGGGGTTTTCACACCAGAACAACAATCACTGGTCCGACAGCGCGTCCGAATGCTCACCGGCTTACAAATCATCGATGCCAGCACAAATGAAATCGTCATCCAATCGCTCATGAAACTAAACCAACTCGACCTTCCCAAAAGCATGCGACTAGCCCATCGAATCACTTCCACCATGCTCGTAGATGCCCTCTCCGCCCTTCAAATTCGCGACACTGAATTAGCCCGAACCGTCATCGGGCTCGATGAAGATGTTAACCAGTTCTACTTCCTAGTATTCAAACAGCTACGCGCTGCCCTGCTAGATCCACGATTCATGAATGAACTAAGCATTGACTCAATGGATTGCCTCACATATCTAATGTTCATTCAACGCATCGAAAATGTAGCGGACCACGCCAAATCCATTGCCGAATCGGTCGTTTCTTTAGATAAAGAAGAATGCCCCAAAGATCTCCTCAACCTTGCCCTCAAAACCGGCAACCATGTCCATCGCATCTACGCAACCTCCGCAGAAGCCATGCTACTTGGAGACGATAAAGCCGCAAATCATGTCATCAACGAAATCGACAACTTTCTCCCCATGCGTCAAACCGCCGAAAAACTCATGGAACAACATCTCGTCAAGCTCTGCGAAGAAATGCTCCCCAAACTCACCCCGGAAAGTTGTGCCCTCTTTGGCCCTCATCAGAAAGCCATGTTTTGTCTCGAAAACATCTTTTCCGCCTTTGGCAAAATCTTGGAACATTCCAGCGCTATCGCAGAAATTGCCATCGACCGTGCATTAGAACATGGCAGCCGATGGCCCGCCAAAGAACCTGCGAAGAAACCCACCAAAAAATTTACAGCCAAAAAGGCAAGCGCTTAGACAAAAACTAAAGTGCCCTTGCTCCTTCTTGCTAGAATATTCACTTCACCCTAATTCAATTGAGGCTAGATACTCGTGAAAGGATTCTCTTCCATACGAACAACCGATGTAGGCAGCTTTCCACTCATAAACATCAATGCAACACGCTATGCACAAGGCGCTGCTGACACCGAAGATGGAAGAAGCACAAACGACGCAGACTACTTCACACACAGTCACAACATGGCCTTCAAACAAAAACTCACAGCATTAGGTCCCCACCTCAGTACCCCAAGCTACGTACAAAGCAGTCACACACGCGACATGGTCAACCAATTTCTCGATCCCATCATCCGACACGGGCGTGGCTTACAAAAACACAAAGACAACTATCTCTGGGATGGCTCAACCATTCAACTCCCACCCAACCACGCGAACATCGCCGAACTTATCGCCTTGAAACAACATGCCAAAACCCTTTGCCAAGAACTTGAACTCGACTGTATCAGATATCGCGTGTGCGTCACCGGTCCCTTTGAATTACTAACACGAATTTGGCGAAGCATGGGTGTCAGTTCACGATATGATACTTCTCTCATCGAAGCCTTCTCAACTATAGTTCAACACTTTATGCAAAATTCCAACGTCGAAACCAAGTATCTGAAGCCAGAAATCTTCACCCTCGAAGAACCATCCATCGGCGTAACTGGCGTTGGCGACCTCTTCATGGACACCGAAACAGACGAAAACCTCTCACATCTAATCACCCACTGGAACAAAATCTTCTCCGCCACTCCACAACAACACTATCGTGGACTCCACCTCCACGCATCCCCCTACCACCAACTCGCCCGAGCCAACTGGAACCTCCTTGAAGCCCACCTTCATGTCATCGTAAACCGAGAATGGCTAATGGACCACGACAAATACATCCGCGCCGCCATCATGCGAACCGACGGACCCACCATTCCACCCAACGCTGACCTCAAAACCGTCTGGACACAAATCCAATCCGGACAATACCACCCATACTTACAACCGAGAACCGACATGCAAAAACGCCTCCACACCGCCATCCAACGATACGGAACCGGCCGCACCCCCTTCGCAGGACCCGAATGCGGACTCGGATCTTGGGACTGGAAACACGGCGACACTATGGTACTCGAAAATCTAACACGACTACGTGATGTCGTATCGGAATTCAACACCAATCGGAAATAAGACTTTAATTAACCGCCTGAAGCTTCAATAATCGGAGGAATCAATTCCTCCCATTTAACGGCCATCAAGTGACAGCCCGCCGCATGTGTCGTCTTCCGCAGTTCACGAAGGAAATCACCATAGTATTCAATGTTGTACTCAGCTATTTTCGCCTTCCGCGTCGGTTTATCCTCAATACCCTTTAGTTCCTTTAACTTAGTCATCATCGGCTCAGGAATCGTCACACCTGGAACGAATATTTAGTCACTTAGGATTTTTGGTCTCTTAATATTCCGAAAACTACCCTCAATTTTTGATACATACGAAGATTCAAAAATCCATTACCTACCTCTCCTCAACCTTTTTCTTTTCACACACATATACTTCTTTGTGATTTGGAGTGGTTTTATCGCAAAAAAATACGTGAACTTCATTCAACTAACGAATCATCGAAAAAAGATTTCAAAGCACAATACTCAGCTCATTTGAGAACTAGAAAGAATAGGGATGAGTTTGCAAAGGATGTTTGTGCGATTGCGAACCATCTTTATCAAACAAGCGGAAAAGGATATTTAATTATTGGAACTGACAACAACAGAGTTCCAGTTGGAATAAATCACTCAGATTATGCTGAGACTAGATTACAGCAGATTCTTAGTAGTAGGTCGGATCCTGGGAACTAATAAAAGAAATGTATTCGCGAACGAAGCGCCTATCTTGAAGAAGTAATTCCCGAGGATGGAGCCTTTGGAATATATGGCAGGAAGGTAATTTTCCGAATAGGTTGGAGCGTGGTGCTGGATGCAGGAGAAAAAGCTGAAGAATACACCTTCACACCTAAGATTTCTGATGAATTGAAAGAAGTCTTTGCGTCTAGCAATAAAAAATACCCGCAAGAAAAATAGTGATACCATTGCCCATTTCGATATGAAGCTGTCTTGGGGAAGACTGAAGAAAGCTTCCCAATATCCCCGACACTTCTGTTTCACTGAAAGAATCAGGAAGCTTCGAAAATTGATCTATGATAATCCACCTGAACTACTAATTAGTGAAAAAATACTGCTCGCTAGTCTTGGTGTAAAAACTCGAATCGTTCCTATGCGAATAACACTCTATCAAACCGGTCGGATGAGCGTTAGCTGGGAACTAATAACTAAGGGAAGAAATGACGCAATTAAATGGGCCTTGCTCGCTCCGCCTTCAAGCGGATACAAAAAGAAAGACGTAGAAGACTGGCGATCAACAGAGGTAAGAAAATCTGATGTAGTTCCGGTGGATCTTTCGTTGGCTGGGGATTGTTAATTCCAATCCCTATCTGCCTGCAACCTCTATTAGTTGAGGTATTAATTCTTCCCACTTAACAGCCATAATATGACACCCGGCCGCCTGGGTAGTCTTTCGAATTTCTTTGATAATCTCACCAAAATACTCGACATTCATCTCTGCTATCTTTTCTTTTCGACGCGGTTTGTCTTCGATTTTCTTTAGCTCTTTTAGTTGATCAAGGAGGTTTGGAGGAATTGTAACACCTGGAACAAAATTATTCATCCACTGACCAATTTTGAAGCTCTTTAAAGGGAATATACCGATGAGGGTGGGGACTTTCACGTGTTTGATGGCTTTCATGAATTCTTTTGCTGATTCGATTTCGAAGACGACTTGGGTTTGTGCGAACTCGGCTCCAATTGCTTCCTTGCGTTCGAGCTTCAAAATTTCTGGTTCTAGGGGTACTGCTCCAGGATTGATTGCGACGCCCACGTGGAACTTGGGTGGGTGTTCAATTTCGTGGCCATTGAGGTCAATGCCTTCATCGGTGATTTTTCGAATGAGGGCAGTTAAGCTGGCAGAATCCAAGTCAAAAACAGGTTTGGCTTCAGGTTGATCACCTAGACTCGGATGGTCTCCTGTTAGTGCAAGAATGTTTTTGATACCTAATGCACCCGCGGCGAGGAGGTCTGCAAACATGGCGAGTCGGTTGCGGTCTCGGCAGGTCATTTGGCAGACGGCTTCTAAACCTGCGATTTCTTGAATCATGTAGGAGGGGGCGAGGGAGTTCATGTAGGCGAAGCTTTGGGGGATGTCAGTGACGTTGGCAGCGACGACATGACCGACGAGTTTCTTTGCGCCTTCGATGACTTCTTCCATGTCCCCGATTTTTTCGGGTTCAAGTTCGCCAGTGTACACGAATTTACCAGCATGAATTTCTTCCATCAGTTTGCTATAGGCTTCACGTTTTGCCATTTCGTTTCACCGTCACCTAAATCTCCAATTTACGTGGTGATTGGGCGACCCGCCAATCACGGGGTTCACGATATTTCTTGAACTTATCGAGTTGACCCAGTTTCTTTAGCCGTTCATAGATGAGAAACCAAGCGCAGTCATTTTTGTAGTCGCCTACTTCGCATTTGCCGTCAAGCATTCCGCCGCATGGGCCGTTGACGAGTGCCTTGGGGCAGCGGGTCATGGGGCAGATGCCACCGGTGTCGTTAAGCAGGCAGTCACCGCACCCGCTACAATATTCGAAGAAATGTCCCAGTTCTCGATCTTTGCCACCCATGCCGAATGTATCAACCGCTGTTAGGATTTTATGGTCTGGAAAGACGTCGATGAGGGTTTGTGGGCCTACGCCACAGGCTAGTGAGAGTAATGCATCAATATTTTCCATTTGTGGACGAAGTGTTGTGGCCACTAGTTGCTGGTCACATTGTCGTAAGACAATTGTATGTCGGATTTCGCCGGGTTCGTTGTTCAGTTGTCTGTGCATTTTGATTAGTGTGGCTAGGGTTTCTGCCTGTTTGATGCCACCAACTTGGTAAATTCCGGAACACCCGTCGCAGCCGACGACGAGGATGTTTTCGATGCCTTCGATGGTTTTCAAGATTTTTTCGAGAGGCATTTGTTTGGGAATAATCATGCTTTATCACCGAATGATGCAGAAGGTTTCCTTTGGACTCGTGACTCAAACGTATAGAGTTTGGGTATATACGCCTTATCCTCTTTCGGAAAAAATCTCAAACGGAAAAACAGCTTAGTGCTTGGTTAGAAGGGTATCAATGGCTTGAAGTAAATGCACAAATTTTACGGGCTTAACTAAGAATGAAAGGGCTCCGGCGGCTAAGGCTTGCTCGCGTGCTGTTTCATCAGCGCTTAAAAAGATAATCTTGCTTGCTGGATCAATACCTCGGATTTCCTTTGTGGCGGTTACTCCATCCTTGATGGGCATCCGAAAGTCCATTAGTAGGATATCGGGTTTTGGATTAAGTGTTATAAAAAGTTCCACGGCTTCAGCGCCATCGAAGGCACTACCAACCACACTGAAGCCTTTCATAGTAAAGAATGATCGATAGACCTGGTGGAGGTTCTCATCATCATCGACGATAAATATCGAAACCATTAAACCTCCCCCTTGGGCAAAAGAATAACAAAACTTGCCCCCTGGGTATAATCCCCATCGACCCGGTCCGCCACCACGATATTTCCACCATATCGGTGTAGGATTTGACCAACGAGTGTCAACCCCATTCCAGAGCCTTTCACACCCGTTTTTCGGGATGTCATTCGCGAGAAAATTCTAGCTTTTTCTTCATCCGATATTCCTGGGCCATGGTCCATTATGTTTACACGGAGAAATCGTTCATCAGAGGTAAGGTCGGCTCGAACATCGATCGTGACACGTTCAGAGCGGTCATACTTGGCAGCATTGTGGAGAATATTGAAGAACAGTTCAGAGAGAAATTGGTCTGCCGTCACGTAGTACTGGCGTTCGTGAATGTTGTTAGTGATTAAGATTGACTTCGCTGGGAAGTTGCGTTCGACGGCTTCAATTGCGGATTGAAGTGGAGGATATACGTCTATTCGTCGTAGTGTGACGGGTTCAATGTCCACGCGTTGAAATCGTTTAACGTTATCAATTAGGTTTGCACTCCGCTCAACTTGAGATAGTGCATCATTGAGTCTGCCTTGCAAAGGCTCAGGGAAACTGGAATCATGTTGTAAAATTTCCATCGCTGACATGATGCCCTGGTTGATATTGTTCAGGTCATGGGCCATTAAATCGACAAGAAATTCAGCAAGATTTCGAGCCCGCTCCATCTCGTCAATGACCTGCTTTCGTTCAGTGATATCTCGAACCACTCCCTGTACAGCAATCAAATTTCTTTGCGCATCCGGAACTACCGAACTTTGTTGTTCGGTCCATATAACGTCCCCATCCTTCCGGATCCATCGAATTTCACTTGGACCAGTAAATGAGGCAGGGTCTTGGAGCGCACCTTGGAGAATTGGCAGATCTTCAGGGTACACGATTTTAACAACTAAATCAGGATCATCATAGAATTCTTCGGGAGTATAGCCAGTTACTCGGGTAACAGCGGGGCTAACATACTCGAACTTCCTCTCAGGCATTATTGAATAGAGGTAAATTACATCTTGAGCATTTTCGGCTAGCACGCGAAAACGTTCTTCATTCTTTCGCAGTTTTTCCTCTGCTTCTCGCTGCTTTGTGATGTCAATTCCTAACGAGTAAATCTCTCTTATTTGCCCATCGGTGTCCGTGAAAAGAGCAGTTTTCCACCGGATAAAACGTTGAACACCACTCTTGGTCATCCAACTAGTCAAGGGTGCAAATTTCGGTTTCTCGCCCACGAGTAATTTCTTAAACCGTTGACGCGCCTCCTTCCGTTCTTCTGTTGGAATCAGTAGCGTGAACACCGACTTACCCAGCACCTCGTCTCGTGAATATCCTGTTACCTCTTCGCTTTTTTGGTTGAACAAGGTAACGCGGCCGCGTGCATCTAATCCAATGATTAACACATCAGCCGCTTCCACCAGCCGCTGGAATTTATCTTGATGGTCTTGTTCGGACACGGTGTTTCATCCCCACGGAAGGTAACCGAAATGGAAAATCCACTTCCTCTGTGGCTGTTCTTTCCCATCTCTGGCTAGTAGAAACTATTGAAAAAAGCCTCATTAAGTGTTTTCTGCGATCCAAAATTCTTGGTTTTCTTTTCTGAGAATCTAAACAGAGTCTTCGAGTAGTGATTGAATCAGGTGTTCAATCGCAAAACGCCCTTCTGTATTCGGAAGATACCACGGTTCCGGAAACCCTAACTCGGTCTTAATCTCTGGAATGGTTTTTCCGGTTTCAACCATACTCAAGACCTGTGTCTGAAGCTGTGACAAATAGTTGATTCGTGTTTCAATGTGCTCTCGGGGATTTGGGATTGGTCCTAGGTGACCATCAAATAAGACCTTAACACCCAGATCACGAATTTCCTTCATACGGGCTATCATTTTGGGGATGTTTTCCTCAGGCATCGCCATCTGCTTACGAGAAGGTAAGGGCACGGCATCTGCGGAGAAAAACCAGCCTTTCTCAGATTCCCAAAATCCAAACATCTCTTCACAATGCCCTGACAAATCCACAACTTCAAAATTCAGTTCCCCAACCGAAATACTTGACTCTTCAAATTTATGAGCTTCTTTGACAGGCTTTGGCTCACCCCATACCCACTGGAAAAATTGAGGTAACGGATACGGCTTATACACTGACTTTACTGTGACAGGTCCGGCGAACACTTCTGCTTTCGGTACAAACGCGGCACATCCTCCATAATGGTCTTCATGATTGTGAGTCACGTACACTCGTCGCACTGAACGCTTCTTGGAATACTCTTGCAGCTCGCTGATAGCATTTGCACACCCCGCATCAAACAACACATCCCCCACCAAATAGGCACACACCCACATAATTGCTTGATCACCCAACGGCGAAGCCGTCTTGATACATGTTACTTGGTCAACGAAGGGGGTAACTTCCAACATAACGCAAAGTAGTACAGACAAGAAGTATATATGTAACATCACAAATCGCTAGTCTTGCTCCTCCTACTCTTGGTGCTCGACTATGAAAATCGGCGTCCTTCTCTGTAATTGTGGTGACACCATCAGCACCACTCTCGACTACGAAGCCCTCACCTCTTTCATCCAAACACTCCCTAATGTAAAATACGCCGAAACACGTGGCGACTGGTGCCAACGCGAATCACTCCAAATCCTCACTCAAACCATCACTAAAAAGAAACTCGATCGACTCGTCATCGCCGCATGTAGCCCCCACCTTTTTGGCACCCGCTTTTATGATGCTGCTGAAGAAGCCGGAATGACTCGTGGGCAAATCACTTTCGCTAACATTCGCGAACACTGCGCCTGGGTTCATAAAGAGAATCCTCAAGGGGCCACAGCCAAGGCAAAGCGCTTAATTCGTTCAGCCGTATTTAGAGTCGCAGCCCAAAGCCCTACTACCACAAAAACCTTCCCAGTCACACAAGAAGTCCTCGTCCTTGGCGCTGGAATTGCAGGTATCCAAGCTGCCTTGGACTTAGCTGATCGTGGCATTAAAGTTCATCTAGTTGAAAAGGAACCCACAATTGGCGGACATATGGCTGTTCTTAACAAAACCTACCCCACCTTGGACTGCTCTATTTGTATTTTGGGTCCAAAGATGGCGGAGGCAGCGACCCATCCGAATATCGAATTGTATCCATACACGGATTTAGTGGATGCTGAGAATTTGGGTAAAGATTGGTTGTTGACGCTTAACAAAAAAGCAACCTATGTGGATTGGGATAAGTGTACGGGATGTATGCAATGTACAGAAAAGTGCCCGACACGGGTGGATGATGAATGGTCTTGGAATATCGCAAAACGAAGGGCAATCTATATGCCCTTTTCGCAGAGCGTACCACGAAAAGTCACAATTGATGCTGAACATTGTAAAATGCTTACGGATGGAAAATGTGGTGTTTGTGCTAAAATTTGTCCTGCTGAAGCTATCGATTATGAGATGAAAGATGAAATTATAAAAGTGGAAGTTGGATGTGTTATTCTTGCCACGGGATTCAAAGAGTTTGATCCTTCTGTTGTCCCAGAACTACACTTTGAAGAGAATCCAGATGTCATCACGCAGATGCAGTTTATTCGGATGATGGATTCAGTTGGTCCTTTTGGTGGGAAATTAGAAGTTCCTTCCGATGGTCGAAAGCCAGAGAAAATTGTGATGCTTCAGTGTGTGGGGAGCCGTGATGAACGGTATAGCTGGCAGTGTTCATCTTACTGTTGCATGGCTGCAATAAAACATGCAGAACTTGCTAAGCTCGAATATGATCCTAATATTGATATTACCATCGTTGCACGAGACATTAGGGCGGGAGGAAAAGGTTTTGAAGAATTCTATGTACGTGCTCGGGATGAATATAATATCAAAGTAGTGTACCGTGGTGATGATTTAGAAATTGTCCAAAAGAATGGCAAGCTAGTTGTGAGGTATTCTGATCCAGATGGTTCAACGAAATCTCTTGCAGCTGATTTGGTGGTTCTCTCTTGTGCGATGACTCCTTCACCAGGAACACAAGAACTAGCCAATTTATTTGGTGTTCCTTTGGGTTCGCTCGGATTTTATAAAGCATTAGATGAGAAGGTGGCTCTCTCCCGGACGGATGTTAATAGTGTTTATCTCGCTGGAACCTGTCACGGTCCTAAAGACATTCCTGAATCTGTTGAACTCGCTGGTGCTGCAGCAGAACAAGCATCAGTATGGCTTTCTACACAAACAGTTTCAAAGGATTTGGATACTGCTATCGTAAATACCGATTTGTGTAATAGTTGTGGGTTATGTATCTCTGCCTGTCCTTCACAAGCGATTTCGCTTGATAAGAAGAATGAATGCGTGATTGTTGATGAAGTTCGTTGCCAGGGATGTGGAGAATGCATGGCGATTTGTCCAGTGGGTGCAATTGGTCCCCTAAATACAAATCCAACGGTTTTAGATTCCGCCCTCGAGGGCTTATTAAGCAACAGCATTGAGGGATCTGATTCAGTGATTGTTGGCTTTGCCTGTAATGAATGCGTTTACCGGGCAATTGATGAGGCTGGAGAGGAAAGACTGCAATATCCTGCTGATTTGCACATTCTAGAAGTTCCTTGTACGGGAAGTGTTTCGACACCCAAAGTCCTACAGACAATAGAAGATGGTGCCACCGGGGTGATACTGTTTGCATGTGATTCAAAACTTTGCCATTATGGTCGTGGAGCACGAATGGCGAATAGCCGTGCTCAAGTGGTACGAAATGTTCTAACACAATCTGGTAAAGACCCGAATTTGGTCCAGGTTGCTCAACTAATCGGTCGGGATGCAAAAGAATTCGCTGCTATTGCACAAAAAGCGGTTGCTAGTATCCAAAGAAGTAATAGGAGTTAGAAAAATGACTAATGAAGATCCACGCATTGGGGTGTTTGTGTGTAAATGTGGCACCAATATTGCTAAGGTAGTTGATGTCCCTGAAGTAGCTGAATATGCAAAAAGCTTACCCAACGTGGTCTATGCTGGATGGCAAATATTCACATGTTCAGAAGAAGGCCAAAACATCATCAAGAGACATATCAAGAAACATAAACTTAGTCGCGTAATTGTTGCTTCTTGTAGCCCTAAATTACATGAACCCACATTCCGCCGAACCGTGATGGAGGCTGGAATTAACCCATTTTATTTTGAAATGGTGAATATCCGGGAACAAGTCTCTTGGGCTCATATGAAACAAAAAGATGAGTATGCTGAAGCGACTGAAAAAGCGAAAGATCTTGTTCGTGCAGGAGTGTATCGTGCCGCACGGCTTGAGTCGATTGGCGCTACGACTCAAAAGGTGCCTCCGGTATGTATGGTTATTGGGGCAGGGATTGCGGGGATTGCAGCTACAACACTTCTAGCGGATAATGGATATGAAGTTCACCTTGTAGAACGGAGCCCTGCGCTTGGTGGGAAATCTGCTCAATTAGGCTTTGTTTTTATGACTGATACTTGTGGCGTTTGTGTGCCCCCACGCCACGGTGAAATGGCTCGCAAATGTTTGTCAAAACGGGTTATTCTTAATGATCCTAAAATTCATGTGTATACGCAAACGGAAGTAAAACAATTCAGTGGCTATATTGGTAACTTCCAAGCTCGGCTCCATAGCCAGCCTCGGGGGGTCGATATCGAAACCTGTACACTATGTGGTAAATGCATGGAAGTGTGTCCAGTTGAAGTGCCAAACGAACATGATTTCGGCCTAGCAAATCGTAAGGCCGTCTATTACCCTTTTCCCCAAGCTGTTCCACGTGCACCAGTTATCGATTTTGATTCATGTACGAAATGTGGCAAATGTGAACACGCCTGTCCTGTCAACGCGATTAATCTTGATGAAAAATTCAAAGAAGCCGACATCACTGTTGGCACTGTAATTGTTGCAACGGGCTTTGATGTCTTTAAACCGGAAGGTTTGTACGGATATGGCGAGTATCCGAATGTAATTACGCAACTTATGCTTGCTCGGATTCTAGATCCAATGAGCCCAACAGATGGTCAACTATTGCGCATCTCAGATAGGAAACTTCCGAAACGGGTCGGGATGATTCAGTGTGTAGGGAGTCGGGACCCGAATTACTACTCCCACTGCTCCCGTGTCTGCTGTCAAGTTGCTATGAAACATGCTGTCTATATCAAAGAACATTGGCCTGAAACGGAGGTTACGATTTTCTATAAGGACATCCGATTACAAGGCAAAGAGTATGAACGCTACTATCTCGACGCTCAACGATTAGGTGTGAAATTCTATCGTGCTGACATCGCTGAAGTTGAAGAAGATAGCGGAAAGAGTCTAAAATTAACAGTCGACCACCATAATGGAACGAAAGAAAGTTTCCCAGTAGATTTGCTAGTTTTATCCGCTGCAATGATTCCTGCAAAGGGCGCGAAGGAATTAGCTCGCACCCTAAACTTAGAAGTTGATTTAGATGGGTTCTTCCGAGAATATCATCTGAAACTTGCTCCTGTTGACACAACAACTGATGGAATCTATCTTGCTGGTGCCTGTAGTAGTCCTCGAGATATTGCGGAAGCTTCCTTTATGGGTGCCGCAGCAGCTTCCCATGCCGCAATCCCTATGAGTAAAGGAGAAGTCGAAGTTGATCTTGCGAAATCTATTGTCGATGAATCACTATGTATTGGCTGCGCCAACTGCTACGCTGTATGTCCGTATAGCGCCATCTACATGGAAGGGGGCGTAGCTAAAGTCATCGAAGTCGCCTGCAAGGGTTGTGGCATCTGTGTTGTCGAATGCCCTGCAGAAGCTATTCAATTACGGCACTATCGTGACAAACAGATTTTCTATCAGATTGAAGGTTTGCTCGCCAATGTGGGGGCATCCAAAAAATGAGTAAGGTCAAATCAAAACCCAAAACGAAACCTGCAAAAGCACTTGCTAAATCGCTGCTGACCTTTAAACCACGGATAGTCAGTTTTTGCTGTCATTATTGCTCTTACGGAGCAGCAGATCTTGCTGGTACAAGCAAAATGTCTTACCCTATCAATGTAGAAATTATCCGGGTGCCTTGTTCTGGCCGCGTTGACCCCCTTCATGTTCTCCGTGCCTTCAAAGAAGGAGCAGATGGAGTCATGATTACCGGTTGCCTTAAAGACCAATGTCACTTTGTGAGCGGTAATATCTATGCTGAAAAGCGAATGCAGAAACTAGCCAAAGAACTCGAAGCCATCGGTCTCGGTGGACGACTAGTCTTTGAATTAATGAGTGCTGGTATGGCCAGCAAATGGGTGGAAACTGCATCATCGTTTTATGATCAGATTTTGAAATTAGGACCTAATCCACTAAAGCGAGTCAAAACCGGGGTGAAGTCTGAATGACTGTTCGAATTGCAACCATGGGCATGGCGGGGTGTAGTGGTTGCCACATCGCTCTCCTCGACACTGGTGTAGAACTCCTCAATCTCCTCAAAGACGTCGAGCTGGTTTACTCTTATCCCATCGTCGATGCAAAGAATCCAATCCCCCCTAATATCGACGTTGCACTTATTGAAGGTAGTATTCGCACCAACCATGATAAGGAAATGGCAAAAGCCATGCGCAAACAGGCGAAATTCGTGATCGCCTTTGGCGCCTGCTCAGCCCATGGCGGAGTGAACGGACTCGCCAACACCTTCGATGCTCAAGAAGGTGTAGAATATGTCTACCACAAAACCCTCTTAATGGCTCAAAAACAAGTGCCCTCAGAACACGTACCACAAATCCTCCCCGAAAACCTCCGACTCAGTGACGTAGTCAAAGTCGATTTCATTATACCAGGCTGTCCGCCCCACCCTGACGAAATAGCCCAAATTATTACAACACTTCTAGCAGGAGAGACACCGAAACTCTCATCCAAGAGCATCTGCGATGAATGCCCTCTCGAACGATTAACCGAACCTCCCAAACAACTCCGTCGCATACATGAAATTCCTGAGCAAGGTATTTGCCTCCTTTCACAAGGGTTTCTCTGTATGGGTCCTGCCACACGTGCCGGTTGCGGTGCTGAATGTACTCGACGCCTAATGCCCTGCACTGGCTGCCGAGGTCCCTCTGAAACAGTCTGGGATCAAGGCATTGTCATGCTCGATGCCTTAGCAGCCATGGAAAAAGACGAAATAACTAATTTCAAATTATCTCGACTAGCTGGAACCTTTGCCCGTTACACCTACGCCTCCTCTAAACTTGATAACTTACGAAAGGGATTGAAAAAGAAATGAGCAATCCAAAACATATCGAATTTGAACCCATGACTCGCCTTGAAGGTCATGCCAAAATTAGTCTGGACGTGACAGGAGGAAAACTCAATAAATGTCACTTCCACATCATTGAATCTCCACGCCTATTCGAGCGATTCATGGAAGGCATCCCCGCAGAGGAAGCTCCACAACTTTCGGAACGCATCTGTGGTATCTGTTCAGTCGCCCATCATCTTGGATCGGTTAAAGCAGTTGAAGCTGCATGGGGTGTCACTCCACCAGAACAAGCGGTGAAGCTGCGTCATCTTGAAAACTTTGGTGAATTCATTCATAGTCACACTCTTAGCCAAGTTTATCTTGCACTTCCCGATTTTCTCACACCTGAAACTCCAAACGTTCTTGCCGTCGCAGCCAAGGATCCTACCTTAGCCAAGAAAGGCATTGAACTTCGCATGTTTGGACAAAACATTATCAAAGCTGTCGGTGGACGGATGATACATCCATGTACAGCCGTCCCTGGAGGCATGGCAGGTCCTCTTCTAGAAGAAGAGCGTACAAAACTTGCCAAACAGGCACCTAAGGCTCTTACCACAGCTCGAGCTATTGCCAAACTCTATTTCAAACTTGCCAAACAGAAAGATATTGGTAGGGTTGGCTACTATCTAAGCGATCCCACCCATTACTTGGCCTTACATAACAAAGATGTCCACGACATCTATGAAGGCACTCTACGATTCATCACTCCAACAGGTAAAACATTACATGACTTCAAACCAGCCGACTACGCACAATACATCGCAGAGAATGCCATGCCCTACACCACTGTCAAATACCCTTTCATCAAAGAACAGGGTCCTGAAAAGGGCAATTACCGCGTTGGACCCCTAGCAAGACTAAATGTCGCAAGGAAAATAGCCAGCGAAGAAGCCCAAGGCTTTGCAGACGAACTCTTCGAATTCTTCGGTACGCGACCAATCCATGATCCTATAGCCTATAACCTTGCCAGATCCATAGAACTACTAAGTACGGTCGAACAAGCCATCACCCTCATCGAAGACTCCAGCCTCCAAGAAGACAACCACCGCATCCCCGTCGAACCCCGCGCGGGCGAAGGCGTCGGCGTCGTCGAAGCCCCCCGTGGCACCCTCTTCCACAACTACTGGACCAACGAAGATGGCATCATCACCAAAGTCAACTGCGTGATTGCCACAGGCCAAAACGTCCGCACCATTGAGCACGCCGTCCAAGCCAAGGCTCAAGAACTCCTCCCTGACCTGTTGAAACCACGCCCTGAAAGTTTAAATGCCCTAGCAAAAATCGAACCGCTTATTCGGGCATACGATCCATGTATTTCTTGTTCGGTCCACATGATTGAGCTCATTAAGGACTACTAGTCGATCAAAAGCGGAATTAACGTCCAATTTGCCTGAGTAACCATTTTAGTACCCACGCCCCCACCCACACATAGGGGTTAAAAACTCCGATTAGCATTCCACATAACGGATAGCGAATTCGAATCAGGAGCAACAAGAACACTCCACCCACTCCAATTAACAAGAACGTAGCTATCAACTGAAGTAAGGGTTGGAGCATGCTGTTTCATTATGCGATTCAAGCCTAAAAGGTGGGTGTCGTTCAAGGTTCACACATTAGATGATATCCATCTCATGGCTTTCACCAAGAATGGTAAACACCTGCCCGTTTTGTATAACAAAGAGAATCGGTGCGATACTTGTGTGTCCGATTCGGCGGGCTTTGATAGGGAGGATGAGGTCGTATTCTTCTTCGGGTTTTAATTCCCAGTTACGGAGGAACGCAGTATCTCGAATAATTACGGTACGAGTTAAACCATCAAGGTCAAAGAGGTGGGGAATGGCATTGACGATTGCTGTTAATTTGATTGGGTGGCTGCTACTATTATGAATGTAGTATTTGACATTGACAGTATTGCCACGGAACACGGTTTCTTTTGCAGGGATCAAGTCTGCTGTGAAGGTCACCTTCGGAGGGGCCATCAGTTTTTCCGTATCGCACCAAATGCATCCTGCGATTATCTGATCTATCTGGGGTTCAAAATCCGAGAATGGGCCATCTAAGGAATTCCAAGTATGAAGGCGTTCGCCATAGAGCTCAATAAAAGTGGTTTTAATGAGTGCCATGAGATTCGTAAGATCTGTTGCTCGCTCATCGGGGGTGGCGAAGATGGCCACAAAGTCATTTGGTCGTTCAGTCAATCCATCAACGAGCACTTCGGAACCTTCGAATTTGGCTTGGCGGAAATCGCCAGTGGCGAATTCCTTAGACGATACTCGGAATGCTGTGAGTAAGCCTGATAGCATGTGGGGGTCGATTTGTTCTGTATACTGGCGTGAAAAGGCATAGGCTCCGTTTAGGACAATGAAGATTGCTTTAATCATTGTTTTCGCTTTCTCCAATTTCGCCAGTTGATGGAACTCTCTTTGATGTCTCCAATTGAATATTTCAGGTAGAGTTGTGTTTTCTGTGTTATTCTCTTACTAGTCAAGAATAAGTGCTTCGTCTAAATGGAGAAACCTTAATTTCCATTGGAATATTCGCAAATAATGGCAGGAGACGACGTTAGAACCGTGCAGATCTTTTGGGCTTTTTTTAGTTGAAACCCAGTGGAAAGACCCATTCATTTTTAAGTTCGCCTAAAAGATTGACTGTCACAAGGGGTGGTTCATATGCCCAAAGAAGAGAAACTCACATTAGAAAAATGGCATAGAAAACAGGCGGTCGACCTTTTCAACGCTACCTGGACTTATTTAGACAAGGAAAAACGGACCAAAGAAGAAGACGATACAATGGTCAACCTTTCTCACGCTTCACGTTATCACTGGGGTGTTCGAGTTGAGAACAACTGGGATGCGAGCCCAATTAATCTCGGACGTGGTGACTGGCAACTCTCCCGCGTCTATGCTATCATTGGTGACGGTCACCGTGCCGTCTACTACGGAAAAACCTACCTAGATATTTGTAAAAAAGAAGGCATCAAAGGCTGGGATCTTGCCTACGCCTACGAAGCTATCGCTCGTGGTTATGCGGTTGCTGGTGATGAAAAGAACAAAGCCAAACACCTTGACCTCGCAAAAAAGGCTACTGCAGAAGTCGAAGACAAAGATACGCGTGATATGCTGGAAGGCGACCTTAAGACAATCTAAGTTTCTATGTGTAATTAATAATCGCAAGACGGGGATTTTTATGTCCCCGAACCTCCTTCTTTTTACTGTCAAAAACACTATCTGGAGAAAGTAATTGTGACCCAAGAGCCTTCAGCCAAGCCGAAACGCAAGGAATCGCAATCCGAGTTGGCTGTTGAGATGATCCTCAGCGACGCCAATCGACCAATGACGACTTATGAGGTTACAAAACTGTTTCACGAAATCGGCTGTCCAGACTCTCCCAGTCGTTTACTGAACCAACTCCGCCTGGAAGGTAAAATTCATGGGAAACTTAGCATCAAGCGAAAGACTTGGTTATGGTGGGCTCCTGGAGTTACACAACCCACTGAAGAGTAGACACTTTTAAAAAATGATATCTGCCTCCACGCCATACTGCACTGAAAGGTCTATAATTTTTGTTCGGACATTTTCATAATATGGGCTACCCGGTCGAAGTGCTTCAAGAATTGCTTTTGCTTGACTCGGAAACTGATTCTCGAGTGCCTTCTTAATTATTGGACGATTCCCATATTTTACGTTCAGACGGTCAAAGAGCACGTAAGCCACTCCACAATCTCCAAGTTGGCGAATCAAGTCTTCGAGATCTGGAGTACTCAAAAGCGGTATTATCGGACCTACAAAGGCGTAGGTGCAAAGTCCTTGTGAATTCAGTTCAGCTAATGCCTTTAGACGACGATTACTGGGGGGCGCCCCCGCTTCAAAGACGCGACGCACCTTTTCGTTCAGGGATATTATTGTCATCCCTACTTCATTTTTAGTTGATTTTCCCAAGAGATCTGCATCGCGTAAGACTAAATCTGATTTTGTGAGAATTGTAATGGGGAACTCGTGCCTAGTCAGCAATTCGATACAGTTTCGTGTCAGTTCATACCGGCGTTCGAGGGGTTGATACGCATCAGTTACGCTAGAGAATAAGACTGGGTCTTTTGAGGTCTTTTTTCGACGCCTTAGTTGTTGTTGGAGAACACGGGGGGCATTCGTTTTTACATCAACAAAGCTTCCCCAATCTTCACCCTGATGACCAGTATAGCGGGTCATAAATCTACCATAGCAATAGACGCAGGCATGCTGACAACCTACATAGGGGTTGATGGCATATGTTACGCCGCTAATTCGGCTTAGATTGAGAATGCTTTTTGCCATAACCTCGGTGATTTGAAGATTTGTGGGCAAGGTTCCTCACGCTATACTCATTAACTTGGGTAAAAAACCTCTTAACCCCCTCGGATAACTGAGAATCCAGGAACTTGAAAAAACGGCAACACAGAAAAGGCATCACGTCAGAAGGAGGTGACGGTGACCTGCCTATGGATAAGGATCAACTCAAGGCATTCTATAAGGAACAAATTGCCCTGGAAGAAAGGATTGTACGTATGGTCAAAAAAAGTGTCGAGGATACCGAAAATCAGCTGGTCAAATATTTGATTCAGGCCGTTGCTATTGACTCAAATAAACATGCTCTCCTGCTTAACGCACTCGTAGCTCGTCTCGAGTCGAAAACGCCTTTTATTGAAGAAAAGAAGCGTGATGAACTCGGTAGGGATATTCAAGAACACATCGAAATGGAAGCTAAAGCCATTAAGACCTATTCAGAACTGATCCCGAAAACCGATGATCCTGGTTCAAAACAGGTTCTCGAATACATTCTAGACGATGAGAAACGCCATCATCTTCTTCTGACACGTCTATACGAGCTTGTGATTGAGAAGGAAACTCTGACCGAAGAAGACCTCTGGGACCTTACTTGGAAAGATGTTCCATGGCATGGCGGCCCTGGCGGGTAACGTTTACTTTCCTAATTATTCTTTAAGCGGTTAGTTTCTCAGAATGTATCCCACATTCTTGGGTTTATGCTTGGAAAGGTGTGTATACTACGGTGATTCCCAAAATTGCTAAAAGAATGGTTGCATCGAGTTTTTCAAAACTCAACTATGAATATTGTGTCATTGATTGGAAGGATGTAATTACATTTCATGTGGGGCTTTATGTGCACGTTCCCTTTTGTGAACGCCTTTGCGCCTTTTGTCCTTTTCACCGTGTATTATTTGAACCAGGTCTAAAGGATGAGTACTTGAAAGCTTTATTCCGTGAAATCGACCTCAGAGAATTAGAAGGGGATATAGAATGGGTATATTTTGGAGGAGGTACCCCGAATCTTCTTAGTGGAGAAGAGATTGGTCAAATATTACAGAAATTAAAAGAATATGTACAACTCGAAGATATTACACTGGAAGGTAAGCCCCCCTATTTTACAGAAAAATATCTCAAGGCACTCCATCGATTGGATGTGACGCGAATAAGTATGGGCGTTGAATCCTTAACCAAGAAAGTTCTTGAGAATGTTCTACGTGACAGAACAGATGTGCCGATGATTCGAGATATCATTAGAAATGCTCACGATCTTGGGATAGCTGTCAACGCGGATCTCATGGTGGGATTGCCAAAGCAACACCGTGGGGATTTTTTATTTGACATTACACGGTTAGCTGATCTCGGTCTAGACCAAATAACAACTTATCCATTTACTAATGCGCCTGGTGCACGTGCCAAGCCCGGTGTCAGTTCTCATGACTGCTTTGAAATGATTGAAACCGCCGCTGAAATCTTAACAGGTATGGGGTATGAACGAGAAAATGTGTGGGTGTTTTCCACGCCAGAACTCGCACAAAAAGCTCCGGGTGAACATCCTGCTGAATATTTCGGTTTTGGCCCCTCTGCTTTCAGTAAGATAGAGAATGTCCAAGTTGTAAACCCTTTTCTTGATGAATACATATTATGCTTGAATGAAAATCAAACCTATGGCTATAGAATCGAATTTAGTGATATCTTCAATGCGTGGCGTGAGTTTGCACATCGTCTCTATGATCTAAAACTCAAAAAATCTTTTCTTAAAACCCTCCCTCGACGCCTTAAAGTAGTGGCAAACCTCCTCAAACTTGCTGGTTATATTGATGGAGAAGAAGTAACGAAAAAAGGACGATTTTTCGTACATGACCTAACCATTCATGTCATCGAAAATCTCCCTCATCCGCTCAGCAATCCCGTGGCACGCGGTATTGCCTGTATGAACATCTTCTTCTAACAATGCTGAGAATTTATTCTAAACAAGCTTAGGTCCTCTGACTTCCCAAGTGGGAAGGTGCTTCCATAGTTCAACATCCTAACTCAGTTTTTGGATTTAGATATAAAATCAGTTAGCCGTCGCTGATATAGCTGACGTGCCAACAAGCTTCCTCCCTCAATCCACGATTTCAAATCAATCTTAAAATCGGACATCATATAATGAATGGCTTGCTCTCGAGTATCAAAGTGTAAGTATGGTTGTTGTAATGCCTCTCGGACAATTTCTCGACACTTCCATACACCTAAGGGCATCAGGTGGGAGGGTCGAGATTCTCGGAGGACAACAACGGATGCCTGTCGACGTTCCTTGGCGAGATGTTCAGTCGCCATTGCACGGACAGCATAGTAACAGCCACCTATGGAGGCATAGGTGGTACGACCCTTGTAGGGTTCCCAATCACTGCATATGCCAACATGGTGTCCAGAGGGATTCCAAGACGTACCTGGAAACCAGGCTTCACAGAGTTCGTAGCTCCAAGCTTCGGGGCTCATGAGGATTTTAAAGTGGTCACCAAGAAAATTATGTTCGTAGACACGATGTTCATTGATAAGCGGGTGCTCTTTGACTTTTGAACGGAAATGGCGGCCAACGGTGCTGTCCACAGCTGTGATGCTCCATCGTGTGGGAACCATACGCCTGTTGGGACCAATACCAAAACTTCCCATACTGAAGGCCCGGGTGATTTTTGTGAGGTTCACATCATTGTCATAGAGGTCAATAATTGCTGGAGCTGCTTTCAAGTCACGATCTTCGTACGCCCGTTCAAGACGTCTATGGCCTTTCATCGTTCCCAGTACAAATTTCTCAAGCATTGCAGACGGTCCCATTGGTTGAACCTCTGATTCAAGGCGTAATGGGCGTCGAGGACGCTTCTTGAACATTACTTCGGTTTCCACCGGACCCGATGCGAGTGTCATATCTCGCGTGTCATCAATTATCCGACCAGACTGTTCCGGTTCAGTGACAGTGACTCTGTGCATACCACGAACTAGGGAGTATCGATACTCCAGAATTTGGTTAAGCTCAAGGTACATCCAGTCTTCAGGGGAATCATAAATGGAAGTATCCCCAATGATGGGTGGGACCAAGGGGCCAGCGTAGACTTTGGGGTATCCAAAACGTCCAACGAAGACCCCTGGCGGTGATGATCCCTCTAAATCTGTTTTATTAAGGAGGGGCTTAATTTTCAAAAAAGAATAAAGTCGGTGCAGGAGAGGACAGGAAGACTTCCCACAGAGCATCTTGCCACCCTTGCAGACAAGACAGCGGGTCTGACTGGAATCAGGTGACAGGGTCTGCATGGTTACATCTAGATCCTGGGCGGCTTCTACGCCATCCACCACAGGGGCTAGATAGGGTGCGACTTTGCGGACTTTCTTCACGAGCTTGACCCGTTTTGATGAGCCTCTGCTCTTAAGTTGCCTCACATCCGCACCGCCATTAGTTATTTGGAAACCGGTCTCTATAAAGCGAGAGAGGGGTTATGATAAGTGAAGTAGCTTTTTTTGGTTAGCTTCCCTCTCTAGCTTCATTTAAATTAGCCTCTTTTTCAGCAGCTGACGGTTCGCCGTATTCAACTGTGCAGACATCACAGGTTTTTGCCAAAAAGGGAGCTAATCCAGCCTGAATGATCACTGTCAGTAGGACGATGAGAAAGATGTAACCGGTGAGCTGGGGGTACACAAAGGCATAGTTCAGTGATAGCGTAATGGAGAAGAAGACCCCTGTGGCTGCGATAACGATTCCTCGGGGACCAAAGAAGCTCATGAAGATGCGTTCGCGAAGTGTAAATCCCGTCCTATGGGTGGACACCATCACCGCTAAGGGGCGAATGACAATGATGAGTAATCCCACTGCAACCAAACCTGCCAGAAAGAAAGGCGTGAAAAGCGTCACATAGAGGAGATCCCAAGTGATGAATGAGGTGAGGAGGAGGAAAACGGCAGCGATAGCTAGCTGAACTAGGTCTGATTGAAAAGTATGTACGCCTTCTTCGATATGTCGCTTCATATCATAGGATTCGTAGTCCTCCCAGTCGATTTCGGGTCCGATGCCAAATTTGTCTCGATTTCCCAACATAATACCTGCAATCAATGCTGCAACGATTCCAGCGTGATGAGCAAAGGTTTCAGCGAGTGCAAAGGCAGCGAATGCTACGATTAGCATGCCAATCCGAGAGAGGTGGGTAATGCTGTGCGTGTCAATTTGGTCTTTGTAGCGGGCATTAAATCGGGGACCAATCCATTGTGAGATGAATACTCCAATACTACCTACTGCTAAACCTGCTAAAACTCCAATCAAGAGGTTAACTGTGACTATTACAGGCAAGGCAATGGGAACGCCTGACAAAGAAGCCTGTATAGCAGTAAAAATGGCGGAGGCTAGAATCACACCTATTGCATCATTAATTAGTCCTTCTCCTTCCAAGGTGAACGCGACATCTTCTTTAATTCCTAATCGGCGAACAACGGGATTGATTACGGTTGGTCCGGTAATCATAGTCAACACGCCCATCAACAGTGCTAAGGGTGGAATAATGGCGGCGACGAACAAGAAGACGAGGGTCATAAGCGTCGCTGTGATCAATCCACCGATGAGTGATAGTCGGAGGACATTCCCGATAAGCTGTCGAAATTCTATAGGAGAGCACGCTTGCTCGTGTGGGAGGCAGCGGTTGAAACTGTAACCGCCCTCAAAAACTATCACTGCAACCGCAACGGCAATAACAGCCTCAAGGAACTGACCTTCGTTGATTGTGAGAATTTCAGGGTTTAGTAAATTCAAGACAAGTGGTCCAAGACTCAGTCCAACGATGATATAGAAAATTAGGCGTGGAAGTCGTGTGAGTTCAGAAAATATGTGTGAGAAAAAAGTAGCACTTACAACTATTGCTGCAAAGATCACAATGAGCAGAGCAAACTCAAGTGCCATATGTATCCCTTTCTGTTGGTTGACTCATAAAGTCACGTTCTTGTTTAAATTTCCTCGATTCAACGATATTGGACTTTCTAACAACTAAAGTAATTCTGAATCTTCTTCGGGTTCGGATGCGATTACGCCAGTTTTCCTAGCCATCCAGGATGCTAAGCTTCCTTGAACGAGAACTGTCACAAAAACAATGACTAGGATAAACCATAGAAGCGTTGCTGCAAGATTCGTGGAACCTAACGGATGAAGTGTGATATCAAAAGCAAAAAACAAAGCCAATGCTGATATAATAACACCCCGTGGGGCAAGAAAGCTCAAAAATAGCTTTTCACGAAAAGATAAGGGCGATCTCATTGTCGCTACAAAAATCGCGATTGGTCGAACAACGAATATCAGAAGACAGACAACGGTAAGTGCTAGAAGCACTGAATTTATTTGTGAGGCAACAGTTACAAGAAACGGCAATGTAAACGAGATTGACACTATGAAAATTGTAGCTACAGCGATGTGAGTCAAAGGTAACTGAAAGGTATGAATTTCTGCCTCAATTAGTTCCTCCAATTCTTCTAGCTCTTCTTTTGTCCTATGATTGTGTATATGTCTTTCAAAGCGGTGACGTTGACCTAGTAATACTCCTGCAATTAACGTAGCTGTAATAGCTGCTTCAATTCCGAATATTTTTCCCAA
The DNA here is from genome assembly GCA_016840405.1 of Candidatus Hermodarchaeum yapensis. Classification (GTDB taxonomy): domain Archaea; phylum Asgardarchaeota; class Hermodarchaeia; order Hermodarchaeales; family Hermodarchaeaceae; genus Hermodarchaeum; species Hermodarchaeum yapensis. Next base: position 101,710 of record JAEOSK010000003.1, on the reverse strand, counting down.
ACCATAGGCAATAAGGGCTGCACAAAGCAGACCAAGCATATCTAATGTCACTACAACAGTTTGATTGAATCGGTGACCATAACGTATTGTTGCCCAAGGTCGAATATATTTTCCCAAAAAGATTCCAATTCCACCAATGGCTAAGCCAACAAGGATGCCGATAACTAAATCGACTGCGGATAAGACTATAATTAAAACTAAATGAGTTGTTCCTACGATTGCTTCAATAGTGAAGGCAGTAAAGATTGCAGCAGCTACGATTCCAAATATTGGGTCATTTAATTCGCCTTCGCCCTGAAGTGTTTCTGCGATATCTTCTTTGATATTAAGTTCACGGAGAATCGGATTGATCACTGTTGGACCGGTGATTGCACAAAGGGCTCCAGCAAGTGCTGCAAGAATTGGTGGAAATCCAGCGATGAATATGAAGATGAACGTCATGACTATAGCGGTTATTATCCCTGCAATAACAGATAATCGAAGGATACGTCGAAGTAGATGGCGGAAAGGAAGCGGTTTACAGTCTCTCCGTCGATGTCCAGGCAGATGGGATTCAATTGTTGATATACACCTATTGAAACTATATCCCCCTTCAAACACAACAATGGCTATACACAGACCAATAATCAGTTCCAGAATTTGTTGATCAATAAGGCCAGCTCCAAAGAGAAAAATAAAGGGTGCGAGCAGTAATGAGAATAGAAGGTAAAAGACAATGTTGGGAATCCGTGTGATTCTGGTTAATAGCTCACTGAACCAAGCCACGAGAACAATGAACCCCGCGAGTACGAGCCCGAACGTAATTACATCCCACGTCATTGTCCACTCTCCATCTAAGGAGCTCAGTAATTCATACTGTCGCTACATCAACACGCCATTCGCCATCTAACTCTTCATCGCGTATAATCGTGATGGGTGCAGGACTTCCACTCTTTTTCCCATCGGACCTATAGCGCTGAAAAAAGAACTTCCACCGAGACTCATCTAATTGTGTGTCCTTTTCAGGCACATGTTTGTAGACATACCCGTATTTTTCCTGCATTTTCTGCCCCGCACGCCAATACAAGTCTGGAGAAGAACCATAGCGTTCCGCTTGATCTTGATGATATTTTCGGAATGTTAACAGCCATTTTTCGTAATTTTTCTGTTGAAGGTATTTGTAAAAGAGTTTGGCTACTTCACTTGGAGCGATTCCTTTCTTCAAGAAAAAGCCTCCTCGATTTTCTTGTTCCTCTAAAGAGGCTTTTACAGATTTTAGGCTTTTGCCAAAAATCCTAATCTAGCCAAGGGTTGATTCTAATGCCTCGAAGAAAAGTTTAGGATCAAGTTGACCCGCGGAATGGAATAGCCCTGTTCGTAAGTCATTAACGGCAATGTGCGCTGGCGCAAACAGCATCTTATCGATTTTGTAAAAGTCTCCTTCAGCGTCTTTGAAGATTTGGCGGAAGGGTTTCCCATAATCCGAAGAAGTTGACGATGGCACTTGTTTGATCAGGTCTGCTAGTCCATCGTCTTCAGTTGATTGGATGGAAAGGAAAGTTTCACCCATCATCAGAATGGCATCATTGGTGATACCCATGGCTCGCATATCTTTTCGGGCAACTGGGACAATAGGGCATAATCCAATTCCACTGAGTATCTTTTGGATATCGTAGCCAAGAATTTTGAGTTTGTGAATTCCAGTTTCTACAATCCGTGCCGCAATTTGTACAGAGCCAACAATACAGGCTGTAGGCGCCACGAGAAGGTACAGGTCTTTTTCATCGATTTGGCACTTTTCTGCCACGTATTCACACACAGCCGGATTAGGGATGGTTCGTGTCTCTAATACAAGAACCGCTTCTTTGTGATTGTCTTTATAGTTGAGTTTATCGAAAAGTTTGCTCTCCACTCGAGATCGGGCGCGAGCTGGTCCTGATCCCAAGGCAAAGAATCCTTCGACCTTAATATCCCACCCAGCTGCTTGGGAACCGATACAGGCTAGTGGCGGAGTGTCAGTTGCTACCCGAGTGGCGGGAAAGGTTTTGTCATTTACAGTTGTTGTTTCTATTGTAACAGTTCCTAATCCACCCATGCAGATTCCGGAGACTAATCGTCCTGCTTCAAGACTGCCAGGAACATCAATTCCGCAGTCAATAATGGTCGTTTTTCCTTTGGTTTTGTGAACCTTAACTCGAAGAACATCACTATCTTTGATTAGTCGATTGACCAGGTTCATTGCCAGTTTATTGACACTGGGTTTCGTCTTAATCGCCATTATTTCTTGCCTCGAGAATGTGTGTATTCTTTGGTTTGAATAACAGCAATTCACCACGACCCCCGGAGCCAAAGTCGCCTGTATATCTAAGATAGGGGCCGATTCGTTCTTTTTCAGAAAAGGTTACGCCAGGAATTTCTGCTTCAATTGCATCCATTAACAACCGAAGGACGAGCATTTCTGAATATTCACCATTGAACAAATGCGTTGGCATTAGGGATTCTGCTTTACCAAGGGCGATAATCGTGCCTTTGTAGCGCATCGCTGCACCTGCCCGGTCACCCAGTTGTCCTCTAACAATAATCGTACCTGCAAGCATTTGCGTGCCAGTAAAAGATTCAGTGTCACCATCCACGACAATTACACCACGACGCATACCCATTCCAAGTTCTTGTCCTGCATTGCCCTTAATGTGCAAGCTTCCCCCATTCATACCATATTTACTTCCAAGATAGGCCGACGCGGCTTTATCACCAACGTTCCCTCCAACACGGATAGCTCCTCCAGACATCTCCGCACCCAGCCAATGATCTGCGTTTCCTTTCACTTCGATGGTTCCTCCCTTCATGCGGACGCCTAAGTGCATACCAACGTCTCCCTTTACGAGAATCTTCCCTGCTGTCATATCCTCCCCCAAATGACGACAATATGGAATGTCCCCTTGAACCTCTATTACCGTCTTTTCAGGGGCTTTGACAGTTTTTCCAGTAACTTCAAAGACTTTGCTAAGGGTGAGACGTCGATTTCCGTGCCAAATCTTGATTTTGTTGATTTTTTCCAATGACTTCCCTGCGAAGGTATCTGGTGTAACATTTCCAAGATTTAGGGGAACTTGTTCGCTCGGATCAATGGTGGGTCGAAGCACAACTTTTGAGGTTGCCATTTTTGGTAACTCCACTTCTGGGTAATTGGTTAGGGTATTCGCAATTCGTTGAACTAGCCTAAAGAACTTTAGGTTGTATGGTAACCTTATTTATGATTATTTTCATTACGACTCTGGTCTGGTGTACTAACAATGGAATTGAATGGAGTAGAAATCGAAGATACCTTCGCTGAAGCCTTTGATATGCAGGTTGCACGAATTTTGATGACTGCCGATACGGCAAAATGGGCTCAAATCTGTGCTCAATCCGCGGCAGGATTCGCAACCTCTGTGATTGAATGTAAAGTTGAAGCGGGTATTGACCAAATCATACCCAAAACCGAAACACCCGATAAGCGTCCCGGCATCACGTTGCTCTTTGCTGCTTTGAAATCCAAAGATTTAGCGAAGCAGCTGCGTAAGCGAACCGGACAATGTATTCTCACCTGTCCAACATCTGCCGTATTCAATGCATTGGATGATGCCGAAGAATGGGTGGATGTGGGTGATCAACTGCGTTATTTCGGAGATGGATACGAAGATCGAAAACGGGTAGGTGACAAACTGCTCTTGTGGCGGATTCCAGTCATTGAAGGTGAATTTCTCATCGAAGAAAAATTCGGAATTAGGAAAGGTGTGGGTGGTGGAAATCTAATCCTGATGGGTAAAACACGAAAAGGTACACTAAAAGCTACAGAGGCTGCGGTTGAAGCCATTCAAGCTGTCGATGGCTGCGTAGCACCGTTTCCAGGGGGTATCTGTCGCAGTGGGAGTCAAGTAGGATCGAAATACGATTTCCTGAAAGCCTCGACAAACGTTCGCCTTTGCCCGACCCTGCGTGAGCAAGTTCCTGATTCTCTGGTTCCTCCAAATGTCAACAGCGTTCTCGAAATTGTACTCAACGGTCTTAGCAAGAACGCCGTTCAAGATGGAATGCGTGCAGCGCTTCATGCGGCTGTCCAAGTGTCCGATCTGGTTCGTGTTACCGCTGCGAACTTCGGAGGCAAACTCGGTCAACACAAATTCCACCTAAAAGCCATCATAGATTAGAAAAACCCACATCTGGTCCATCATTTGCCTAGCATTTCTTTTCGCAATTCTTAGAGTTTTCTAAAAGATTGAACGAAAGACACTTATTACCACTAACTAGATACCAAATTTGAGAAGAGGTTGGGGAATTCAGGCACCCCTCCGTAAAGCTACCCCACAAAAGGGGAATGATGATGGCACCGAAAAAGTCGAAGACCCGTTCACAAAAGGGAAAAATCACTACGATCGGTAGTACAAAACCGAATCGTGTCGAGAATGCTTTACGTGAGAGCGAAGAAAAGTTTCGAACAATTTTCAATAATGCCAGTGATGCCTTCTTCTTCATTGATTCTGAGGGACGGTTCATTGATGTGAATCGAGGTGCGTGTGAACTCACAGGCTACAACTATGATGAACTACTTCAGATGAAGCCCTATGATTTTGGTGGTGCTGATGCTTTTCCGTTAATACCTGAACATGTTCGAGAAGTCCAAGAAAAAGGGTCGATCCTTTTTGAAACTCAAATCAAACATAAAAAGGGAGAACAGATATCCGTTGAAATTAGCGCACGTCTGATAGAATATCGCGGAAAGAAGGCTTTTCTTGCTATTGTGAGGGACACAACTGAACGTAAAAAAGCTGAAACCGCACGCCTACTCCATGAAAAGGCTATGGCGAGTTCGCCGAGTGGTATTGTGATTACAGATCTTAAAGGGAAAATCACCTATTCGAATGACGCATTTGTAGACATCATTGGGGATAAAGAGGAAGGGGAACTGCTTGGAGGAAATGCCCTAGATCTTATTGGTTATGAAGACATAGGTCCTAAAATTTTCGAGGAGATTATCGAGAAAGGTCATTATAGTGGTGAATACTCCAGATACCAGTCAGACGGACGCCTCATTGACGTTCACATCACGGCCACATTAATCACCGATGAAACAGGAACCCCGAGCCATCTTATGGCGACCATAACTGATATCACTAAAGTGAAAGAAGCTGAAGCTGAATACCGAAGCCTCTTTGAAAGTGTTCCCGTCGGATTATACCGAACGACACCTGATGGATCCATCCTTGATGTCAATCCCTCGCTCGTTAATATGCTCGGATACCCCGACAAAGATTCCTTGCGAACCAAGAACTCCTCTACATTCTATGTTGATCCAAATGCTCGAAGTGAATTCACGCGAGGGGTTATCCAAGAAGGAGTAATCCGTGGATTTGAAACCCAATTTCGCCGACTTGACGGACGAATTATTTGGGTCCTTCTGAATAGTCGTTCAATTCGAAATTCTAGAGGGAACGTCATCTACTATGAGGGAACAATCGAAGACATCACCGATCGAAAAAATGCCCTAGAGGCCCTCGCCGCAAGCGAAGAACGTTATCGCCTATTCTTCGAAAAATTAAGTGATGTCATTCTCTATATTGACTCAAGTCTTAGTATCGTTGATGTGTCACCCTCCGTCGAAAAACACCTCGGCTATCATCCAGGCGAGCTTAAGGGCAAATTCTTTCCTGAACTAAACCTTATGGAACCTGAAAGCCTACCACAAGTCCTTGAAAGCTCTAAACGCCTTTTAGAAGGAAAACCTGTTCCTCCAGCTGAATACGCCTTTATCGCCAAGGATGGATCTCGAAAATGGGGTGAAGTCAGCAGCACCCCAATAAGGCGAGACGGACAAGTCATCGCTCTCTTCACATTAGTTCGTGACATCCACGACCGCAAACTCGCCGAAATGGAGCTCAAAAACACTAACCGTGACCTTGAACTCTATGCTTCACTTCTACGGCACGACCTCGGCAACGACCTCCAAGTGATCTTCAGTACCACAGAAATTGCTCAAATGGTAACACCTGAAGATTCAGAACTCTACGAGTTTCTCACGGCAACAAGGGCATCAGCTGAACGAATGACACGACTCCTAGACGTCTTTGGTCGACCCGAAAAAGAAGCAGAAAAAGAAATCGTTGCCCTCATTGAACGCGTCGCAGATCAAGCAAGTACCGCCCACAAGCAACTCAAGATTAAAGTGAAAGCTCCGCTGAAAATCAGAAGATTACGCGTAACTGGAGGAAGGCTTCTGCCGATGGTGTTCGACAATCTCTTCCGTAACGCTGCCCAACATGCAGGAACCAAACCCGTTGTGAACATTTCTATCACACGAGACCATAATCATGTGAAAATTGATGTTGTTGATAACGGTCCTGGTATTCCTAAGAAACTCTTGCCCAAACTTTTCGAACGAGGCGCTGCAACAACTGAAAGTGGCCTGGGACTGAATCTCAGTAAGCGTGTCCTTGAAGCATATGGCGGGTCAATCGAGCTTCTCGAATCATCACCAAAGAAAGGCGCCGCCTTCCGAATCGTCCTGCCTCTAGAAGAAACCTAGGCACTGAAATGTTGTCCTAAGATTCCAAGCCTACTTGGACACATATTTTTCAGGATTCTTGTCAAATTCTGCTTTACAGCCTGGGGCACAGAAGTAGTAAGTCTTACCTTTGTACTTGGAAGTCCATTTAGCGGTCTTTTCATTTACCGTCATTTTACAAATGGGATCAATCGCCATAAAGCTCATCTCCATTTTTTTTAATAATTCATAAAAGGTTATATGGCTCGTTGATGTTACTATCCATCAAGATATATCCAATATGTTATGTTTATAAGAATTGCTGTCAATTCAATCATTAGCATATAATTTTGTATCCAAACCAGGAAGTAAGAAAAATTACAAAAATCACTTCAGAACTAATTAAATTTTGGGAGACCATTCAGGCAAATATACAGTACTATGAGGATAGCGAAGAAGCCGTAAAATCCCAAATTATAATACCACTCCTAACCCACTTAGGTTGGAAAACATTAGATCCTTCTGAAGTTCAACATGGTTATCTTACTCCCGAAGGTATTCCAGATATCACATTGACTATTGATGGTAAACCGGAATTAATCGTTGAAGTCAAAAAGCTAGGAATTGATATTACAAAGCTTGAACAATTAAAAAAACTTGCTAGATATTGTTCTAGTGAGGGAGTGAAGTACGGGATTATTACAGATGGTAGACATTGGATACTTCTTCAGACTTTCAAAGAAGGTACAAAATTAAGAGATCGAATTCTTTGGAAAATCGATTTAAGTGACTTGAAACTTCCAAAGTCAATCCAGTACCTTCAGATGATTTCAAGAGAAAATATACTGAATATTGAATCAGAGCTAATTGCCAAAGCCCTTCCTCATCAAATTGAATCTGATGAAACTACTGAACCATTTGATGAGATTAAGGAAGTAAGGAAAAGTGGGGCGATATCAAAAAAAACCTCTTTGGGCGTACCATTTGATGATTTTGCTAAGGTTTACATATTACTGCTCCTATACGAATCTCCTTCTCATGGCTATGGAATTATGGCGAAATACCGAAATCGAACTGGCCGTTCTCTAAGTGCAGGTACATTATACCCATTTCTTGAGTACTTAGAAGAACATGGTTTTGTTACATCGGAGAGTAATCCAACTGGAAAACGACCAAGGAGAGTGGTTAGTTTCACTGAGAAGGGTCGAAAAGGAGCTGAATTACTCTTCTCAAGATTTGCTTCTATTACAGCTGCGGCTTTTGAAACAAATTTGCAAGTCTGTGCCAGTTGCGGCTGCAAAGTCTACGAAGGTGCTCATATCGAGGAAATCAATGGTAAACAAATGGCCTTTTGCTGCCATCATTGTGCAAGAGCCTATAAACGGCAACTCAAGGTCGCAGAAAGAGAGTAGCTTGAGGTGCTTTTGGATGAATGAAACCCGTGATGCAGGTCAAAAAACCCAACGACTATCCATGCGAATAGAAGGCATGCATTGTGCTGCATGCGTGACTACAATTGAGAAAGCTTTGCTTCAACAACAAGGTGTGGCAAAGGTTTCAGTGAATCTTTTGGAAGAAAAGGCTAAGGTGGATTTCGATCCAGATCAGATTTCACGGGAGGAACTCGAAGATGCGGTTGCTTCGACGGGTTATCAACCTCAACGTGCCACAATGACTGTTACCCTATCCCCTACTCCACGAACTGATGAGTGGTCCTATATCAAAGAAGCCCTGGAAGATATCGCGGGAATTCTCTCTGTCGCTGAATTTACCATGTCCGGTCGCTTGGTCATCGAATATGATGAGGAACTAGTTGCAACCAAGACCGTACGGACAGCGCTGAATGCTATTGGCTTCGATATCGTAGCTGAGATGACCACGGATATTGATCGCGAAGCAATGACCCGTGAACGAGAAATTCGGTTTTATTCCCAACGGTTCGCTTTCACTCTCATTTTTACGATTCCCATTGTGATTATTTCCTTTCTCCCGCATCTGATATTGCCATACCTTCCGTTAGGAATTACTCCTGCGTTTGTACTCTTCCTCTTAACGACTCCCGTCCAGTTCTATGGAGGGTATCCGTTTTACAAATCGTCTCTCAATGCAGCGCGACATGGAAAGACGAACATGGACACACTCATCATGATTGGAACGAGTGTAGCGTACTTCTATTCAGTCGCGGCTACTTTCCTCCTTTCAGTGTCGATGGTGTTCTTCGAATCTGCAGCGATGTTGATGACATTCATCCTCCTTGGGCGTACACTTGAGGCAATGGCTAAAGGTCGTACGTCCCAAGCGATTCGAGCGCTGATGGACCTTCAGCCCCCTACGGCTGTTGTGCTCCGCGATGGTCAGGAGGTGACGATTCCGACTGACGATGTTGAAGTCGGTGACCATCTCCTGGTGCGACCGGGTGCTCAAATTCCGGTTGACGGTCTCGTCATAGATGGGCAATCTTCTGTTAATGAAGCAATGATTACCGGGGAATCTCTGCCTGTAAGCAAAAAAATTGACGATTCCGTTGTTAGTGGTACGCTGAACCAAACCGGCGTTCTCACAATTGAAGCGATGAAAGTTGGACGGGATACAGTCCTTGCGCAGATTATTCAAATGGTTGAAGAAGCACAAACCCATAAACCTCCCATTCAGCGGAGGGCTGATGCAATTGCTGAGCGCTTTGTCCCTTTCATTCTCATACTATCACTCGTCGTGTTTAGCATATGGTTTGTACTCATCGCGTTCACTCCTAATTATCCTGAATTCAATTGGGTTTCAGCCCTCAGCTTTTCTATCGCTGTTCTTGTTGCTGCTTGTCCTTGTGCCCTTGGCTTGGCTACACCTGCAGCACTAATGGTAGGTATCGGTCGGGGTGCTCAACTGGGTGTTCTCGTAAAAACGGGAGAAGGATTAGAGATCATTCCGCAAGTCGATAAAATCGTCTTTGACAAGACTGGAACACTTACCATTGGAAAACCCACAGTCACCGATATCATTATCACTGGAAACTCAGATGAACAGGAAGTAATCTCTCTTATTGCCAGTGTTGAGAAGTGGAGTGAACATCCACTTGCACATGCAATTGTAGAATATGCTGAAGAAAGAGAAGTTCGAGTACCTGATCCTGATGATTTTAACTCCATTACAGGAAGGGGGGTAAGAGGCAAAGTAGCAGGATCTGTAATTGAAGTTGGCAATGATGCCTTCATGGCTGAAAGCAATGTTGATGTCAGTGAATTAGAACCGCATGTGGCGCTCCTTCAACAACAAGGCAAGACAACCATCTTTGTTGCCAAAGATCATACGCCTTTAGCTTTGGTTGCTATTGCTGATACTCTCAAGCCCAATTCAGCAGAGGCTGTTGAACACCTCCAGAAGATGGGCATTGATGTGGTAATGCTCACCGGCGACAAGGAGCGGACTGCCCAGGCTATTGCACACCAAGCAGGAATCAATGAAGTTATCGCTGAAGTTTTACCCGATGAAAAGGCGAGAGAAATTCAGCGCCTTCAATCACAGAATCATAAAGTAGCGATGACTGGCGATGGAATTAATGACGCTCCTGCCCTTGCCCAAGCCGACGTCGGTATAGCCTTGGGGTCAGGAACTGATGTTTCAGTCGAAGCAGGTGATATTGTACTCGTTCGGGACAATCTCCTTGATGTTGTCACAGCCATTCAACTCGGACGAAAAACTCTCTCAAAAATTCGCCAAGGCTTTTTCTGGGCATTAATCTATAACATCATTCTCCTTCCCGTTGCAGCAGGTTTAGTTTACCCTTACATTATGCTCCGACCTGAATGGGCTGCACTTGCTATGGCCTTATCAAGTGTTAGCGTAGTGACTAATGCACTGCTTCTCGGACGCTTCAAACCAATTAAAGGCACTCAAACAACTTCTATTGCCAAACAAGAACCAACAGAGAAACCTACACTAGCTATTGATCCCATTTGTAAAATGAAGGTGAAAACAACAACGGACTTGTTTAGTGACTTCAAAGGGAAACGATACTTCTTCTGTAGCACCCACTGCAAAACTACTTTTGATGCAATCCCTCTTCAATATGAAGACATGGATACAATTAAAGAAACCCAGTAAAATCCCCAAGCTTTCGGTCCACATTTGGTTTTCAAGTGGATTCAGGATTCCTGAAAGACTTTCGCAATGGGAAGACATGTTCAGCTAACTGAACAGAAGACTCTAAATACTGCAGTGTGAAGCAAAATGTGTTGCATTGGGTGCGGAGGAGACAGTTACCAGCGGCTGACTCCCACGTATATCCTCAAATGAAGTCAAAGTGAGATGGACAGTGCAATCCGTGGCATCGATCTTCATAGTTGATGATGAGGAGAACCTTCATGGAGTTTACAAGGCTCTCTTCGAATTAAGAGGACATAAGGTCATCGGATGTGCTTTCGATGGAGATGAAGCAGTTCAAACTTTTCTTCAGCTGAATCCAAAACCTGATATCATCATTATGGACCACCGTATGCCACGCATGGATGGTATAAGCGCGACGAAAATGATCCACGAGATTAGCAGAAAAAGTAAGATTGTTTTCATTAGTGCCGATGAGACTGTTCGTGAAGCGGCTCTTGAAGCTGGGGCAGATATGTTCCAAGTTAAACCAGTTCGTGCTAGTGCACTTTTCGAAATAATCACCAAGCTTACCAAAGCAGGTTGAGGTTAAGAATTAGCCATTAGCGCTTCTTTTTGTTTTTTCCTATGGTGCCACAAGAAAACGAGCCAGCATGCCCCTAAAATTGACCCAAGGAGGAAGGGGCGGCTTTGTGGAAACAGAAACTATATAGTAAAGGATAGAATCGTGACGGGCCATCCAATCTCGTTCCCAAATTTTTCTAACCACGTTTCTTCAGCTCCTTTCCGGCGTTTTTCATTTATTACAAGTAAGAGTCCGATAATCAGGCAACTCAATAGAATGCCTAGAACAAACAAAATCCAATAGAAACCGCCGGTCCATAATCCAAGAATTTGATCTATGAAAATGAGTGTAGAAATTGTAACTGTGACAATAATGGTGATGAAGAGTCGAAGCTTTGGTGTGGGGATGTCCGCGTCAGGTAAAGCAATGGTGGGAAATAGCTCTCCATTCGAAGGTATTTCCTTAATCTTCATAGTATTCCTCGCGACTTAACTCAGTGGACCCAGCATCGCGATGGTCTGTTTTTCGTTGCCAGCTTCGTCCAGCACGTCCTTCCATAAAGAAGAGTTCAGCCGCAGTTATTTCATCAGCGTTCAACAATTCGACGACTGCTTGTTCATCGTAGATTTCGTCGCCTCGTTCTGCTTTTCGTCGAACATCTTCTAATTGCTTCTCAATGTACTGAAACCGCAGCGCGAGTTTTTGTGCAGCTTTCGCGTCATATTTTCGAAGGCTTTTGAGAATCATAATTCGAATTGTTTCAATGGGTGTATCTTCTTCAGAGTTTTTCACAACTTCAATGGCGACTTCATCAGCGATACCAGATGAGAGCCCTATCTCTATAAGTAAGTCCATTATTTGAAGTTTGAACGGCTGGCGTTTCTTTTCTACCCTGGACACTTCCGACATCTCCTTATCAAATATTCATCAAGTATTGAACACCAATGCTTCTTAACATCTTTCCCAAATACTAGATTATGAAAACCTATATGCACATATCATATATGGTTTGTCAATTGTCAGAATCTATTGAAGAATGGAGTTAGCTAAATTGAAACTCGAACAAGTTAGCGAAACCACTTGGGCGATAGTTGACGCCTCAACTTATGGCAATGTAGGCTGTATCAAACTACCCAAAAGCGTTATTGTAATTGACACAGGAATGACTCCTCCACTTGCTAAAAAATTTCGTAAGCTTATTCACAAAGAAGTTGGTGAACCCATCACGGATGTCATACTGACCCATTATCACTCCGATCATGTTTTCGGAACTCAGGTTTTTCAAGATTGTACTTTGATCGCTTCGTCCGCGATGGCGGCGATATATCCTGAATTGCTCAATAATCGGTGGTCACCGGAAGGGATCCAAGAATTAAAGGAATATTACGTTCAGAACGACCCAGCCTTTGCAGAGCAACTAAAAGATCTGCGTATCATTACGCCAACTCAGACGTTTGAAGATTCCATGACCCTTGGGAAGGAAAACGAAGTTCACATTCAGCATACGGGTGGTCATACTGCTGGGCACTCAACCGTGTATCTGAACACGGAACGTGTTCTCTTCGCCGGAGACTTGGTATTTTGTCAACAGTATCCCTATGCTGGTGATCAAACGAATAATCCCCTGGAATGGATGCGTGCATTTGAAGAAATCCTGAAAATGCCTGTAGAAATCATTGTCCCAGGTCATGGACCTTTATGTGGGAAAGAAGAAATCCAAATTCAACTGGCATACTTCAAAAAGCTTGAAACTTGGATTAAGGCTCAACTAAGTGAAGAGATTTCCCTTGAAAAGGTTTTACAGACGGTTGATTCTTCGCCCACGCCACCGTATGACTTGAAGGCGGATCCCCGGCTCAAATTTTCCATTGAACGGTGGTACACCTTCTATTCTCAGGATGAAGGCTAGGGATTCTCCTCGTATGGTTTCAATTGTTATCTACAATGTAAGCTCTGAGAGAATTGCATAGTCTTTTGCCTGTTCCCAAGGCTCTTTAGAAATAACTAGGAAACTCGTTTGTTCACTTGCACTGTCCGGGGAGACTCGGAGATAATCTTCATTAAGAATTTGGATTACGTCTTGACCAAGAATCCCCTCGTAGAGCTCACCCATCGGACCCTGTTTTTTAATGAAGAGCAGCGTAGCATCATCTTTCATATGTTCCACGCCAAAATAGTACTGTGTTGTTGTGGGCCAAGCATGAGACTCTCCTTGACGGCGGTGGTAAGTCATTGTTGCTCGAGGAATGACTGTCCGTAGCCCGGTTGGAGATCCCTCTGGGGGTAGCGCGACTTTGATTCGATGACGAATAATGCGTAGTGCTTTTGTGAGATTAGTGACACGCCCTATTAGCGCAAAGATATTGCTGAAAGGCTGAGTCAACACTTGCAATTCTAATTGGTAACCACGCAGTTTCGGGGCTTGCTTATCTGGTGTAGAACTAATGCTAACTCCTTCCCATTCACGACGTTGGATTGTTTCAAGTGACCAAGGTTCTTGGTCCAACTTTGTGGGGAACCATCCAGGCTGTTTTGGTGAAAAAGGTTCAAACCGGATTCCGCCATACCAGGGGTTAAACCATGCCATGGGTCCTGCCTTTGGAAAGCTCGATTTTAGATAGTTCGTACCTGTTATCTTGTTGATTAAGGCTATCACACTCCCGGCAAAATCGGGAGCAACTTTGAGTTGGTAGGCTCCATTATCAATGATGGTAATTTTGTGGTCCTGTTCCTGAATTGTTGAAATGGAGACGCTACCAGGTTTTCGATGTAGAATAATTGGCAGACTGAAATGATAGTCCGTGAGAGGTGTTTCAACCTTCACTTGAATCGATAAGATTCCAGGTTCAACGAATTTCGTAGAGGTTGAAGACAGTTCGATGGGAAACGTAAGGGGGCTATCACGTGTCAAGTCTTTGAACTTCTTTGTTCGTGGAGTGACTTTCCAACCTTTGGATGTTGATAACCTTAGTCTACCTTGAAGTGGTCGATGCACAAGATGTTGCACCTGTAATGGAACTATAATCTTAGGTAGTGCATCATAGAGCGGGGGGTGATCTATTAATCGAACATCTAAGTAATCGAATACTGGAAACTCTGGCATTTTTGCTTCAGGATGAGGAGAGTAGAATTGATACCATAACTGACGTACATGTTGCCAGGTACCTACCCCACTCACTAAGTAAAAGGGTGGTAGATCTACATGTGTATTAGGGGGAAGCGGCGGGGGCTTTAATAGAAAATCAATTAGCGTGACACCTCGTGCTTCATGGAAAATTGCTGGGTGACAGAGAACTGCTGTAATCTCACCCTTATGCGGACGTTCCGCACAATACCAAGTTTCAGCCCACTCTTCACGCTTCTTGGGCACTTCTCGAGGACTCGCAAAAAACTCATCTTCAATAAATTCTGCTCGGAGAAGTCCATTCTTCAAAGGGAGTATGTGTAAATGATCCCAAACTCCAGGTAAACTTGATACCTGTAATCGGAAATCATACGTATTGGTGGGATGTTTGTTTTCGAACTGGTAATCAATGCGAAGAATATCTGAACTCCCAAATATTTTGTATGTTTTTGTAAACGTTACGCCGGGATATCGTTGGCTTTCCATCCACGTCCGGATATTAGTGGTTCCATTTTTTTCGTAGTCAATTTCATAATTGAATTGAGCCCGCATTTGTTCCGATGGCCAAAATGGGGGGCCAATACTCTCACGGCAATGTGACCGCAGATGCTCTCGTCGAGTTATCTTATTATTGAGGCGATCAATATGAGCTCCTTTCATCAGGTTAATTGTAAAGTGCAGAGTATCAGTATGAACTTGTAATCGTCGTTTGTCATCAAAAGAAGTAACTAACACTCCTCCTTTGTCCAAACAGTGTACATTGATAGTTTCTGTACGCGTGCGAAGTTGTTGTCCCTCCACCAGAAGATCTAAGTGCATTCGGATTGACAAGGCAATAGTCTTCAAGCCTGAATCGGTCAACGCCTTCACGCTAATTCCTGAATATCCTTCAGGTGTGAAATTTACCTCAAACTGTTTCTGTGGTACTTTGAGCCCTCGAGGTAGGCGAAGACGAAGAGTTCCTTGTGCAGGCATTTTGAGGTTGCTCTTCAGGGTAATATCGAGATTAAGTTCGTTTCCAGGTCGACACCACAGTGATGGAGGAACTGTTGAGATTTCAATGGGGTGCTTTACACGTAAACCCGTTTCTAATTCAACTGGAATCTTTTCCAGTTGCAGCTTGGACTTTATTGAAAGAGCTGCCTTTTCCTCAATTGGTGGGGTTACTGTAACTTTACCCTGAATGACGCCTTTGATCGTTATAGTGTCGTTAGGCTGGACAGTAATTTTCGATGGAGGTGCTTCAATCATCTGGAATCCTTTTGGTAACTTCGCTCTCAATTGACACTGGAGTGATTTGGATGCAACTTTATTACGAATTGTCCATTCAACGGGAATGGGAAGGCCCAAGGTTGGTTCTGGATCAGCCACCCAGCATTCAACTAACACTTCATCAGATTCAATTACGGTGGGTCCGCGACTTTCTCGGTCGATAACTATACGCAAAGAATCAGACTCTTCTTGCCAACGATACTCATATACATGAAGACCCCGGTACTCCATTTCATCAGGAACGATTTCGATTCTCCTTACATAACTATCATACCAGTTATGCTTCTGAAAGAAGGATTGAGCAATGGGCATTTCGAGTATCATTGGAATGTAATTATCCATCTCAACTTGAGTATCTGGTCGCCAGAAGAATCCTGTTCGTTTATACACTGGAACCGCGTTTAGGTTTCCTGCCCAAGTGCCCAGAAAGAGTCGTTTGTATCCTAATTCTCTTGTTCTTTCTACTGATTCAATGAGCAGGGCTTTGCCAAACCCTTTCTTTCTAAACGCATCAGCAACATTTAGAAAACCTAAGTATGCGGCTTCTTGATCTTCGTAATGAGGATGCAAAGTCGATATTCCCGCAACTTGATCATGTTCATCAACGGCGATGAGCCAGCTGAATTTTACTTCTCGTTCGTAGTCTTCCATGACATGCTGAACCGTATGTTGTACGCCCTGTGTGAGTCCGCCTGGCCAACCACCTTCGCTTTCGTTTATGCATTGAGCTAGCTCTTCTGCATCAGCTGGTGTAAACTCTCGAACTTTTCGCATTGTTTTGCACCCTCGCTCCAGCCTCCCAATAATGACATTTTCTACTGGAGCGAGACACAGCACGGTTTGGCGGGTTATTAGTTTTACGACTTATGAACTAGCTTCCAGTTTCATAGGCGCGGATCGGTGAAGATAACGCTTCGATACAGGATAGTTCTCAAAGGCAATAGTATAGGAGCTCATGAATTTCTCACGAATGTCCTTCTCCACTTCTTTCGCCAATTCGGGTTCAACAGTTGCATCAATCCAATGTGTACTACCTTTCGGAATAGCGACCATTTCTCCTTTCTTCTGAACAACATGCCCACCCTTTATTGTCATCCATGCTCCTGATAGGCCACGAATGAGCTTATCAGGATGCTTAGCAAAATCCTCCTTCGGGTCAAGATTGTAAATGGCAATATCTGCATCAGCACCCGGAGTTAGATGTCCTTTCTCTGGCAAGCCAAGAATTCGTGCTGGTGCTGCTCGAGTTGAAATAATGTACTCTTCTAAGGACCATTCAGTATCGATGGCAGGAATGTCCATTCGTTTCTTAGCAGATCGGCGAATATCGTCTAAAACAATTTCACGGGCTTTCTTACTCATTAACCACGCTGCAATCAGTGGATAATTGATGAAGGTTCCTGCATTGGGGTGATCCGTAGTGGGAATAACTCGCCACGGGTCATTAACCATCAAAGCTATCTCAAGACCAATGCCCCATTGAATCGCGTTAACTCGTGAGCTTTTCTTAAAGACATAGGGGACAACCCCGCCGCCACACTCAACTTCGATATCATCGTTTACCCATCGGCTTCCTGAAATCCCACGAAGAATCCACTCCCAAGGACCATCAGCGGTCATCGTGGTTGTATCAGAAAAGATAACCTGCCCTAAATCACAACTCACGTTTTTGTGTCCCTTGAGATATTTCGCAATGGGCTCAGCTCCTGACTGGAAAGTGACGTAACTATCACCACCATATGAATGGAACTGAATATGTGTCATGTGCAAGTTGTAACCTGATGATCGCTTGGTTGCCGGTCGGTTACTAGCCAGCTCCATAGTTTCAATGGTGATATCCGTATTCCCCGGTCGACCCAACATATTCGCATGGAGATGGAGGGAATGCGGAAGAGCTAGTCTTTCTGCACCCTCTAACAACGCTGTAACAGCATCTCGGGCTGTAACATCAAAACACGCAATTTGCTCATCTAACGATTCAACGTTACCTCCCCAACTCCAGTCACAAACGCCAGTGGGATTAACGGCCTTTATCGCCCATCCCTTGGTTGCTGCGAGCATCCAAGCGACAAATGCTGCTAGTTTGTCATACGCTTTTTCGCGAGCATAATCCATGACGAGTTGATAGTTGCCAAAAAGTGGGAACATGATTTTATCATGAGGTTGGATTTCACCGAGTTCCTCGTGTGTATGTCGGGCAACCAGTCCTGCAGAAGCTGCTTCGGTAACAAAGGTGTATCCCATCTGAGAGTACTTGTAACCAGTCATAAAAGTTGGTGGAACGCTAGCCCAGACGCCAGCTCGACAGATATCTGAGTAAGTGTAAGGGTCCATTCGCGATTGGTCACAACGAAGAACTCGACCAGAATCAACTTTAGGTGTTGCGAGATGAGCATGGATTTCTACACCCCCGGCAACCACCATCCGACCTTCAGCATCAATAACTTCTGCCGATTCAGGATCAACGGATTCGACAATTTTTCCATCTTGTATGGCGATATCCTTGATTTCATGGATTTTTTGTTGTGGATCAACGACGAATCCGTTTTTGATGAGTTTGTTTCGTTTTGTCACGGCTGTTACACCAACGTAGCAGATTGACTGCGGGTTTGGGGTAATACGACGCAATACAGTTTTACAGCTAATTAAGCGTTCTGCCGTTCCGAATTTCGCCCTACAGGTTCGATGTTTTAGTTAAAAACGTAATCCTTATAGATAGATAACATTAGGGGGGTATTCACTCGAATATGAGCGAGGGATTCAATATGCGTCAATTCCAGATAACAATCCCCGAAGAAAAAGTTGGACAGGTCATGGAATTTCTCGAAGAAAAAGCACAAATCCGTAATATAGCCAAGATTCATACTGCCCCTGGCTTCATGCTCATTTTCCGTGTCTCACCGGCGAGAAGTTCAAAAATCCTGGCAGACCTTGAATCCATTGGCGTTGGAGTGCACTTCGGGATCATTGACGTTCTCCCTGTTGAAGCTAGCAAACCAATGACTGAAGAAGCAGCCACTATCACTCCAACCGAACGTCTTTCCGTTGAAGAAATCTATAGTAAAATCGCCGCTGGCACCCGTCTTTCATTCGACTTTCTAGCACTTCTACTCGTCTCCTGTATCATTGCAGCCATAGGGCTAGCAACCAATAGCTCGATAATCATAGTAGCCAGCATGCTTCTTGCTCCACTGATGGGTCCAATCTTAGGATTAAGCTTCGGTGTCATTATTAAAGATCGCCGACTCATAGAAACAGGAATCAAAAATGAAGCATTTGGATTAGCAATTGCCATCCTAATGGGGGTCATAATGGGCGCAATTCTAATGTTTCTAACCTTTCTACCTTCTTGGCCACCTGAATGGGCATGGCCCACTCCTGAAATGGCCTCTCGTGCTATACTATGGGTGCTAATCCTCGGAATGGCCGTTGCAGCTGCCTCAGGTGCGGGAGTGGCCCTAGCAGCCACCAGGGGCGACTTGAGTAGTCTCGTTGGTGTTGCCATAGCCGCCTCATTAATGCCACCAGCTGTTAACGCTGGTATGAACTTCGTATTCGCGTTCTTGATGCTAGGTATGGGTAATTCTACAGCCTACAATTTACACATGGTTATCTCTGGGCTCAGTTTCCTCTTAGTAATCTTGAACATTTTGTTCATCAATATCGTGGCTATGTTTGTTTTCAAGCTCAAACAGGTAGCACCTATCAAGAGCAAATCAATCTTCTGGCATGATATACCAAACTTAGATAAGAAGCGCCGCGAAGAGCTCTGGCACCGAAGAAGATAGGAAGCTTATCTTTCTTCAAATCGGTGTCCTTTCTCCATTTTCTTAAATTTACACTAAGTAAGCGCAAGGCTTAATAACAGGTTTCTGAAGCCTAAGGTGTGATATGCACGGTTGTGCATATCTTATTATTGCCATCATGATAGAGTTTGAACCGGAATGCCAAACACTTCAAACAACATGAAAATCGGGCTTACCATTGTCATGGCAGCCATAATCATCTCCACGGGCACACTCGCAGCCATCAACTTCTTACCTGGCCTCATGCCCACACCCATTCAGGGCGAAGTTAACATCCAAGTGATAAAGGGCAGCACAGTAGAAAATCTCACCCTCTCTGATTTAGCGCCCTTGACAACAGGCGAATCATCCGGAACTTCAACCGCCCAGAATCGTTTCGAGAACTGGCGGGATAATGGAGTCTATATTGGTGTTTCCCTAGCAACCCTCATTGAACTCGTCGGGGGAATGGGTGCAAATGATGTTATCAAAGTCAATGCTTCAGATGGATATACACAATACTACTCATACCCCAACGTCTATCCCAACGCCTCATATGCACCGCTTCAGGGTAACCTCATTCTTGCGTATTCCTACAATTACACAACCCCCGGTCCGCACATTGAAGCCTGGGCAGATGGACCCCGCATAGTCTTTCTCCCACCTGATAATGCATATAGCGTCGATGACGCAAACCAAACCACTCACCCCGCTTGGTTTTTCGGTAGCGCAGGTGCACGCTGGGTTCGCAACGTGGCAGCCATCGAAGTCCTTCAAGATGCCTACATCGACAGCCGATTCCACGTATCAGTCATTGACGGAGAAGATGAACAGGACGTCTATCTCATGGATCTAGCAATGATGAACAACCTCGGAGCCTATACCGCTTACCAGAATCGGTTTGACAATTGGCGAGGTAATGGAACCTACACAGGGGTTCTACTGTCTGCCTTGATAGAATTAGTTACCACAATTGATAGCAATGACATTGTCAATGTTAGTGCCAATGATGGCTACACGCAATCCTTTGCCTATGACAACCTCTATCCTAACACTTCGATGCACTCAATCCAAGGCGATCTCATCTTAGCCTACATCTTCAATGGGACCATGGCACCGAGCTGGACTAATGGTCCTCAAATCGCCTTTCTCGCCCCCGATGGTGGCTTCAGTAATGATGATGCCAGTCAGACCCTTCACCCAACATGGTTCACCGGGAGTGCAGGAGCCTTCTGGGTTTCAAACGTATTCACAATCCGTGTTATTCGTGATGGTCTTCCCCCCTAGCAAATTATTCAAGGTGACGAAATGAATAGCTCCGATCCCTCGTACTATTTCAGCACCCGGAATCTTGCCACAATCGCGGTGCTAAGCGCCTTGGGTGGAGTACTCAGTACATTCGTCGGGTACCTAGGCTTGCTCCTTAATTCTGCAATCGGCACACCATTTGGAGCTGGACAATTCCTAAGTGGATTACACGTCTTCTGGATTATTCTCGCAACCGGTATCACCCGCAAACCTGGAGCTGCCACCGCAACAGGGTTCCTCAAAGGCTTTGTAGAATTTTTCACGGGAAGCACTCATGGTCTTGTAATCGTCTTTGTCAGCCTAATCCAAGGCATCATCGTCGATATTGGACTAAGTGCATTCCGTCATCGAGATTCGCTCCCTGTTTACAGCATAGTAGGAGGTTTTGCTGCCGCATCTAACGTTCTCGTTTTCCAACTCCTCTTCTTCTCAGGTACTCCTGGGCTCTTCATAATGCTTCTCGTGATCCTTGCCTTTTGTTCAGGTATTATCTTCGCCGGCTACTTTGGTCACGCCACGACCAGTTTAGTTATCACCTCTAATATCCTTCGAAGCTTACCCAATGGAGCAACATCACGAAGCAAATCCTTGTCGCCATGGAAAAGACTAGGTCCATACAAGCTTTCCGCCATCGTTTTTCTCATCACAATAGCGTTTGGGACGAGTCTTTATGCAGTCTTTGTCTGGCGACCAGTGATTGATCCATTAAGTTGTGAAGTTGTAGGGCAAGTTAGCCAACCATATCGCTTTTCCTACATTGCGTTTACTGAACATGAAATTACTATCGAAGCAGAACTCATTGGATCTGTCACATATGTTCCACCACAAAATTACACTGGAATCCCTCTTTCTGTCATCTTAGCAGAAGCTCAACCCCTGACTTTTGCCGAAACTCTCCAAGTTTTATCTTCAGATGGCTTTAGTGCTCCCTTCTCCATTGATGAAGTACTCGATGATTCTGAGATTATTCTCATTGTTGATAATGGGTTACGGCTAGTGGCGAAAAACTACCATGGCTCATATTGGGTCCAGAAGGTCGTCAGCCTTGTCATCACCTAGTCAAACAACACTGCGTGGTAGACCTCCGGCATTGGAAATCAACAACCTAGAATATACATACGAGGGATCCAAGAAAGCTGCACTAACCGATATTCAACTAAAGATACAACCAGGCGAATTCATAGTTATCGCTGGACCCAGTGGGAGCGGGAAAAGCACCTTTGCACGTTCCGTTGCAGGATTTATACCACACGAGTATAACGGCACATTTCAAGGCTCAGTGAAAATCAATGATCAAGATACTCGAACCCTCTCCGTTCGAGATATTGCCCGAAATGTGAGTCTCATCCAACAAGACCCGGATAGTCAACTAGTAACATTGAAAGTTCTTAACGAAGTCGCATTTGGTCCAGAAAACTTCCAAGTCCCTCCTGACGAAATTAGGACTCAACTTGAATGGGCGCTAAACACCATTACGGCTAGCAATCTTCGTTCACGTAGCACTCACTCACTCTCAGGAGGCGAAAAACAAAAGGTTGTTATCTCCTCTTTTCTCGCAATTCGGGCACCCATTCTAATTTTTGACGAACCTACAGCGCGGCTCGACCCACCCACAACACTAGGAGTCGTCAACACCTTACATCAGCTCAACAGAAGTGGGATTACTATTCTCGTTGTTGAGCATCGAATTCAACCGTTTCTCACAGTAGCTTCACGTATTATCCTCTTGAATGAAGGGCAAATCCACTTTGATGGTACTCCTGATCAACTCCAAAAAACTCCCCAAACCTTAACGGGCTTGGGAGTCGTACTCCACCCTTCAGTTCTTACACAACCAGAACCACAGAGCATGTCTGTTGCCCCCAAATCAACCTTACTTGACGTTTTCAACTTAACTTACTCATATCCTCGAGTGGAAGAATTCGCTCCGTCTTTGCCAGCGCTCAAGGATGTCACCTTTTCTGTCCAACCTGGAGAGATTATTGCAATTATGGGTGCCAATGGATCGGGCAAATCCACCCTTCTTCTCCACCTAATGGGACTCTTACACCCAGATACGGGATTCATTCAACTAAATGGAGAGAATCTCCTAAAACAACCTGTGTCCAAGCTAGCCCAAAAAGTGGGCATAATATTTCAGAATCCCCTTCATCAGCTTTTTACCCAAACTGTATGGGAGGAGGTCCTTTTAGCGTCAGAGCATTTGAAAATCCCTGAACCGAACGTGGCCCGTGATCGAGCAGAAGAATTACTAGAGGTCTTGGGCTTATCCAACTATCGCGACCAATCGCCGTTTTCTTTGAGCCTGGGTGAACAACGACGCCTCACTATTGCGTCAATCCTCCTTCATCATCCCCAATTACTCCTTCTTGATGAACCTTTCATCGGTCAAGACTACCGAAATGTCCACCAAATAATGCGTCTTCAACAACAGGCTGCAGAGAACGGTGCCGCAATTTTACTTGCTACCCATGATGCATCAATTGTTAAGAGCTATTGTCATCGGCTGCTATTCCTCTATGCTGGGCAACTTCTCATTGATGCTCCAGTCCAGCAAGGGCTCGATTACATGAAAAATCTCGGGGATTCTGCCTACCGTTTAGAATTGAATAAATTGGAGGTGGAACAAGTCGGATGAAAACTCGAACCTCTTCTTTTGGATACCTTCAACGTGATTCCTTTGTTCATCGGCTTAATCCACTTACCAAGTTCCTGGTCCTGATTCTTGTAGCAATTCTCACCGTCACGCTGGTTTCCGTACTCACGGCAATTGCTATCTTCTGCTTCATCTTACTTGGATTTTACGGAGCTGGAATTCGATTACGCTATGCCCTTGGACGACTGCTTCGCCTCCTCGCATTCATCATACTAATAGCAGTAGTCCAAATTTTATTCACACCTTATGGATCTATTCTCTTCTA
Organism: Candidatus Hermodarchaeum yapensis; assembly: GCA_016840405.1. Lineage (GTDB taxonomy): Archaea > Asgardarchaeota > Hermodarchaeia > Hermodarchaeales > Hermodarchaeaceae > Hermodarchaeum > Hermodarchaeum yapensis. The sequence continues at coordinate 78,138 of JAEOSK010000003.1, read as the reverse complement.
TCTCATTCCAACTCTTGCACCAGGATTCGGTCCTTTCCTCCCCATCACAACCATGGGAATAACTAACGCCCTTAATCTTGTCTTCCGGCTCATCAACATAGTCTTGGTTAGTGCCCTGTTTGTTGCCACAACAGATCCTAGCCGATTTGCCGCCTCCCTCACACAACTCCGTATCCCTTACAGGTATGGCTACACTCTCGTCCTTGCTCTTCGATTAGTACCTCTCTTTGATGACGAATCCAATACAGTTCAAGCGGCTCAACGGGCCCGAGGTATTCCTATCGACCGCGGTATCATCCGTAGTTTCATGCGTCGTATCCGCTACACTTTCATCCCCTTAATTTTCTCAGCTCTAGGACGTGTTGATGCACTTACTCTAGCAATGGACGGGCGTGGTTTTGGTTTTGCTAAAACCCGAACCTTTCTTTCCTATCCAAAATTTACCGCAAAAGATTGGGGGATCGCAATAACAAGTATTTTCGTCACAGTCTTTTCCCTTTGGTACTTTCTCTTCATAATGCCACTCCCACAGCTAATATGAAACTATACAGACAATTCTCCGCTACTTCCTGCAGATTGTGTAATATTTCATTTGTCCTACGAATCGTTTAAGAAGAAACTAAACCCAGCATAAACAGGTGGATGAAATGGGCAAAGCTGACAGCGTCTTTGAAGTCATTGGACCAATTATGATAGGTCCCTCCAGTTCTCACACGGCGGCTGCTGTACGGATTGGACAGATTAGTTTAGCAGTCATGGGTGAACCCGTTGTCGAAGCCATCATTCAACTTCATGGGTCCTATGCCCTCACAGGCAAAGGACACGGAACAGACAAAGCAATTATTGCAGGACTCTTAGGATACGATGCTGCTGATGAACGAATCAAGAAATCGTTAGCAATTGCAAAGGAGCAAGGAATGAAGGTCAAATTCCAGAATGTCGACTTGGGTGAAGATTACCATCCGAATACTCTTCGCCTTCTCATAGCGGGAACTAGTGGTACGCATTTTGAAATCACGGCGGTCTCTGTGGGTGGAGGAAATATCAGTATCATCGAAATCAATGGGCTTCCCATCTACTTGTCTGGTGAATATCATACCCTCATTACTATCCATAATGATCGACCGGGAATTGTCGCTAAAGCGTCATCGCTTATTGCCCAAAGCAAAGTTAACATCTCTACCATGCATGTAAGTCGCCAACGAAGAGGTGGTTTAGCGGCAATGGCAGTGGAGATGGATCAACCACTCCCCCCTAGTGTTATCAGCGAATTGGAGGATCAGGCACAGATTGTGCGAATTATTCCTCCAATATACTGAGGTGATTTGCTGTGTATTATGATTCAATGAAACAGCTCATTAGGCTTGCAGGACGTCAGAAAAAGTGCATTGGCGATATTGTGTTAGCTGTCGAAGCTGAGCAGGAAGACGAATCTCCAAGCACAATTCGTGGGCAAATGGTCATTTCTTGGGAGGTCATGAAACTAGCCCTCGAACGGGGCATTACAGAGGATATTCGCTCAGTTAGTGGATTGAGCGGTGGCGATGCCAAACTTCTCTTTTCTCGTGAACCAAAATTTCTGAGTTCTGAAGTAAGTAACGCTGTGGCTAGGGCTTTGGGAGTAGCTGAAGTGAATGCCTCTATGGGGCGTATCGTCGCTTGCCCCACCGCAGGAAGCTGTGGCATCGTACCTGCTGCGTTACTGTTAGCAAAAGAGAAACTTGAACTCGACGAAGCTGCTATCATTAAAGCTCTCTTTACTGCTGCAGGAATCGGAATCGTGTGTTCACTCAACGCATCCATTTCTGGTGCCGAAGGGGGATGTCAAGCCGAATGTGGAGTAGCTGCTGCTATGGCTGCAGGGGCTCTCACTGAATTAGCAGGAGGAAGTCCCACCATGGTAGGTCATGCAGTAGCGCTAACACTGAGTAACATGTTAGGATTAGTCTGCGATCCTGTCGCCGGATTAGTGGAGGTCCCGTGTGTTTTACGGAACGGCGGTGCTCTAATGCAGGCTCTCCTCGGGGCTGACCTAGCACTTACTGGCATAAAGAGCCGAATTCCCGTTGACGAAGTTATTGGTGCAATGCGTGAAGTGGGAGAGGCCCTTCCTGAGAGTCTTCGTGAAACCAGCCTTGGAGGGCTCGCTAATACTCCCACCGGAGTACGCCTTCGTCGAAAACTAGCCTAGCCTTAATCAAGAATCGGAATGACACACAGAAACACGAATGGTAAATCACTCGAGTTGCGATAACCATGCGGTTCATTCGACGGAATATACACAAACATATCTTCTTTGACAACAACTTCTTGGTTTTCTGTAAAAGCGATACCTTCACCTGAGAGAATGTAAATCTCATGATCCGCTTCATGTCCATGTAATGGAATTTCTCCACCTGGTTGAATCACAAACCGACGCATCGCAAAGGTTTGAGCACCATTCTCTTTGTTGATGAGCCACCGAATGGTTGTACCCGTCGATCCATACATTGTCACTGGTTCTTCCGGACGCTCATCATATCGACCAGTAATCACGATTTGTCACCCAAAATTCAAGACTTAAATACAGAATGTACTAGCTTCCCTCCTGCATAATTCTATTATATTAAAACCCGACTGATGCATCATAAGAAAACTTAATTGGACGCACGTACAGGCATAGAATGACACCACGAGGTGTGGACAACCTAAAACAAGAAGGCGGGATCGGAACATGGCGAGGAAAGATTTAGTCAAACAGACTCTCCTGTCACTCCTCCAAGAGGCCGAACCCTCCGTCACCGATGATGCCCTTTTTCTTGGTAAAATGAAAATCCACTGCACTGAATCCGGCTACGCTAACATCCAAATCAGTCGCCCTCTCGACATCGAATTCGTGAAGCAGTTTTTCCAAGGGATGGATGTCTATGCTGAATCCAACCAAGCAAGTGTCATTGTAAAAAAGAACGTCAACGTCTTCCTCTACGCTGAAGCCAACGACAATCAACGCATCGCCTTTGGCCCACTTCTTGATTATGAGCTTCTTGTTCTCGTCTTCAAGTATATTCGCGTCATCATGACTCGAAATGCCTAATCTCTACATTTCAACACAATGAACGGAGTACAACTTTCTAAACTTCTTTTTCCTGCTTCTTCTCTAAACGAAAACCCTTCGGAAAGAGTGCCGACAGCTGAATCCGTTCAGTATTCCCTGATGCGCCAACAGCAATGATTTCCATTTTGGGAGAAAATTCAAACAATACGTTCCGGCAGATACCACATGGCATCACGGGATCCTCACGGTCGGTCACAACAACGATCTTCTGAAAGTTGCGTGCTCCATCACAAACAGCCGTAAATATTGCAGTCCGTTCAGCACAATTGGTCGCACCATAGGTTGAGTTCTCCACGTTACATCCAGAATAGATCTTCCCGTTATCTGTGAGCAGAGCAGCTCCAACTTTGAATTGGGAGAATGGGGCGTAAGCATTTTTTTGGGCGTTGCGTGCTCGCGTTATTAGCTCTTCATCGTTGGGAGGCATTCGCGTAACTCCTGAAAAAATTCGTTAATTACTAGCCGTTTCCATGTGTACAACCTATAAGAGCTCGACGGTTTTTCGGAGTGATTGAGTAGGTAAGAATCCCTTTCGGGTATTACTGGCTTTATAAATGGGGCTTTTAGAATTCCTTAAATCTCCAACGCGTCCTTAATTCGGCTTAAATCGCTAAAATTCGTTAAATAAACATATTATGCCTGTTTTGCTGGATTTAGGGGATATAGTCGCCCCATACCTAAATCCAAGGGTTTAAATACCTTTTTTGGACCGATTAGCTTGAGAGAAACAAATAGGGAAGTGATGCCGATAACGTTGTTGGAGTCCGGCGCGGTGTCTTCCGTGCAGCGCTCAACCTCAAAACCCATCACATGTCCCGCCTGCGGACAGCTCAACCTCCTTAAACGCAAGCACTACAACTGGCTCCTTTCAAAAGAAAAGGAAGCTCGGTGTCGCAATTGTGGGCGGTCCATACCCCTCACGAAGTAATTGCTATCATTGAACCTAAATCACGTATTTCAGATCCTAGCCTCTTACGCCTAGCTCCATCTTTCTAATCGAGTGTATTAAAAAACATCCCAACATCAGTCTTTAGCTGATTAGTTCAGAAGCAGTATTTGGACACCGAAGCTAATAGGTAGTCTAACGACGACCCTAAAAACGATTGGTTCTCTTTTCTAATGACCTTTAAACTTAAGTGGATAGCAGATGGTAAGGGCACACTAATTCTCTGTCTTCACAGTATATTGTTAGGTGTATTAATAAATGAGTGAGGAAAAGTACAAGTTCAGTTGGGTAACAATTCTTCTCATCGGTCTCGGGTTCTTCACAACTGGAATTTCTTGGTCTCTCTTCAATTCCTATATACCACTCTTCCTTCAGGCGTCAATTCTCAGTACGATTCCGGGATTTCTCTTCGTCGTTTCACTTGCTGGATTCATCATGGGGCTCGATAACTTCATTGCCCTATTCATGAATCCTCTCATGGGCTCAAAATCGGATAAAACGTGGACCCGCTTTGGTCGACGAATGCCATATATTATCATAGGCATCCCTCTTGCTGCCGGATTCCTTATCGGACTCCCAATCGTGGCTGCTGTACCAGGATTTCTTGGTCTGGCTGGCTTAGTGATTCTAATCCTTGGTTTTGACATCGCTATGGCAATCTATCGAGCGCCAGTTGTAGCAATGATGCCCGACTTTACACCCCCTGAAAAACGAAGTCCTGCCAATGGGATCATAAACCTCATGGCAGGAATAGGATCAATCATAGCCTTTGTGGCTGGGTCATTTCTATACGATATCAATCCGATTTTGGCGTTCGGAGTCACAGCTGGGATAATGCTAATCTGTCTAGCAATTCTTGTAGTCCTGATTCGTGAACCTGAAATTCCTCAAGAGATTGAAAAAGTAGAATCACCCCTTCGGGAGGCTTTCAAAGAAGCTCGAAGTGATCGCTCAATTCTTGCCATTCTCTTTGCAATTTTCGCATGGTTCGTGGCGTTTTACACACTGGAAACCTGGTTCACCTCATATGGTGTGTTCACTTTAAGTTGGACACCAGGAACCGCTTCATTTACCATGACTCTATTCGCTCTGATCTTCGTTCTCTTCGCAGTACCAGGCGGATTAATTGCCCTAAAGTTCGGTCGACGACGCACAATCATGATTGGTCTAGTGGGACTGATCTTAACTTTGGCCGCTGCTAGCTTTGTGACAGTGCAACTTCCACTAATGGCTATCCTTGGACTAGGCGGCTTCTTCTGGGCATTTATAAATGTCAACAGTATTGTCATGCTCTGGGAAGTCAGTCGGAAAAAACAGGGAACCTACACGGGCATCTATTATATTTTCAGTCAGCTTGCTGCAGCCCTCGGTCCCATAGTCTTCGGACTTTTAGCAGACCTTTTGGAAATCTTCTTCGGATTTACACTTACAACAAAATGGATTATTCTTTGGCCCTATTCAATCGTTTTTCTAATCTTAGCCCTAATTGCAATGTTCTTCGTCAAGCGCGGTGAAGCTGGCGAAGAATACGAGACAACAGAATAAAATGGATAGCAGTGAGGTGCAAATGCACCTCACATCTTTCCTTTTTTTCTCAGAGCCATTTTTTCTGATGCAGATAGCTTTTTCTAAGTTGGTCGGTTTCAATTGAATACTGGAAGTCATGGAGAAACTGATATGTCTGAAATCCTTGATACTGTAATTACCTATCTGAAGTCTATGCATCTGTCCTATGAGATTAAACCTATTAAAGGAGAAATCAACAGGATTAAGGTTCCCTATAGGGTCCCAGAACAAAATCTTCAATTTGATGTGGTAATCGATGTATCAGGGAACTTCGTACGGTTTTGGACATTACTAATGCTTCATAATAAGATTCGAAGTAAGAAAAAACGTGAGAAATTATATCTCGAGCTCTTACAAGCCAATGGTCATCTTGCTGAAATCAAGTACTTCATCACAAAACGAGGAGATGTGGGAATCGTCGGTCATGAAGGAATCAAGGTTCTGACCATTGACGGTTTTCGCGATGAATTTCGGGCTATCCCTTACGGCATCGTCTATTTCACTACGGTCATTGCAAAGAAAACCAAGATTTCTCTCACACTTCCATCCACTGATGAACTCTCATTCTACACGTGAGTGAGTATAGTTTAATGTAGGAAACCCAATGATAGATTTGAACCAAATGAGGTAAGCATGATGACATCAACAATGGAAAAGATTGAAGGTTATCTCAAAGAGATGAATTTAACCTACCGCGTAATTCCCGCTGAAGATCGCATAATCCTCCCCTATTCAATTAAAGACCGCCGTTTCTTCTTAGTAGTTGATAGGGGTGATAAGTGGATCCGCTTTTTCGTAACCATCGTGGAGAAAGATGCTCTTAAGAACGTGGATAAGCTCAAACTCTATAGTGCGCTTTTGGGAGCTAATGGAGAATTAGCTGAGGTCAAGTATTACATTACTGACGAAGGAAGTGTGGGTGTAATTGGTCATGAGGGAATAACTACTCTCAGCTTTGAAGGCTTCCAGGAAGAATACAACGCTCTTCCATTTGCAGTTTCTTATTTCATCGAGAATATTGCTTCGATGCTTGACATTGAAGTAGCGGGTTTTGGCGAATCCTGAAAATAAATAACAGATTCAGCCGCTAGACTCTCTTGTAGGCATGGTGTAACTACCTTTGATAATCAAAGCACTTCTAATCGACTTTGACAATACATTGGTCCTCTTCAATGAAGACGAATTCCTCGTCAATTACGCTGAAAAGGCATACCCGTATATGGCTGATTATTTCGATCAATCAACGTTTTTCCAAAAGCTTCTCCAATCGACTGTAAACATGATTCGTAATGATGGTAGCATGACGAATGTAGAATTGTTTACTAACCATTTTATCTCAGGTTCAGAGCTCAGTTATGAAGAGTGTCATAATCGGTTACGCAAGTTTTATGCAGAATCCTTTCGCCAGCTTGGAAATCAAGTGCACGTTGTACCCTATGGGCGGAAATTAATCAAACGTGTTCTGCAGAAAGGCCTTCAAGTGGTAATTGCCACGAATCCCATATTTCCTGAGCTGGCAACCCAGATTCGGCTTGAATGGGCAAATTTGGGTGATTTGGATATCACCATGAGCACTCATGCTGAAAATATGTCATATTGCAAACCGCGTCCTGAGTATTATCGCTCTATTCTGGATCACATTAATCAGAAACCTGAAGATTGTCTCATGGCAGGGAATGATCCGATTAGCGATATGGCTGCCTCAGTCTTGGGTATCAAGACCTTTCTCGTTGATTTGGATCAAGAGAAGGGACGTCTTGGTATTCTCTCTAAAGAAATCGAGGAAAGAACCAAGAAAAAAGTGGTCTATCCCCAATACCCGATTGATGGTTCAGGAACATTACAGGATTTAGAAAGATTTCTTTTTGGGACGAAAAGATGAATGTGAAGTAGGATGCTCAAGTCGCGAATAATCAAGGCTGTATTATTTGATGTGGATGGCGTTGTTGTGGAGAGCGAACTGCTTCATCTACAAACCTTTAACGAGCTCTTGAAATCTTTCAACATCCACGTCACTGAAGAAGAATGGAAGCAACGATTTCTCGGTGCAGGATCAGCTGCAATCATGAATACTCTATTCAAAGAAAATGGAATCACTGATGATCCAACACCGTGGGTGAGTCGACGACGAAAACTCTACCAAACGCGTGTAGCGCAGGGTAACCTACAACCAGTACACGGATTTCTCTCATTTTATCAATCTGTTCAAAACGCAAATCTACCAACAGCATTTGTGAGTACTGGACACCCTGAGAACCTTTCCGCTGCCTTGGAAAGCCTGAGACTAAGAGGCAAACATCCTGTAATTGATGGTACCCAAGTGACGCGTCTTAAGCCAGATCCTGAGGCTTATTTAATGGGGTCACAAACTGTAGGTGTTCCTCCTGCTCATTGTCTTGTTTTTGAGGACTCACCAATTGGTGTGTCTGCAGCAAAGACTGCAGGTATGACATGCGTTGCCTTGACCACAACAAATCCATCTGAAGACCTCTCCGAAGCTGATCTCATAATTCCTAATTTTGAGGGGTGGACTCTCCAAAAAATTGCCACAAAATTACACTTTCAGCTTGGAGGGTAATTTTGGGTCCTGGAGTTTAGAAGGCCCTTGACTAGTGGGGATATCGTTTGATTCCTTTCAGACGGCAGACTTCACGGACCAACATGTCGAGGATTTGATCATCGCTTTTCACACCGGCAGGAGCATCTACAATTTTACTGAGCTGTAATGGAATGCCATCCATCCGGTATGCAGTCTGAACCCCATCTGCTTCAATGCCGACATATGACGATGGCAACACGACATCAGCGATTTCAGTGGTTGCGCATCGTTTGGGATCTAAGATGATTACAGGAATGTTGAGCATGTTCTTTACAGCTGGGGCGGGGAATGAAGCTGCAGGATCAGCTGCAATGGCAAAGAAGGCGTCTGCTTCTCCTCGGACTAAAACATCAACGGCACTAGTTTCGCCCGGCATGTAGTAGGGAGAACCCTGCTCAAGGCTTACCGAAAACGGATATCCATATGTCCAAGTTGAAACGTGGTTCGAACCAGTCACGTTGAAGTGTCCTCTTAATGGCATAATCACTGCCTTTGTGTGATGATTCAAGTCTGCTGTCAAATCAATGGCAACTGTAATATTGTGATCTTTTCCATGGCTCTGTGTTAATCCCAGTCCAAAGAAAATTGTAGTAAATTGTGCATTCTTCAAGTCAGAGGCAAACTCACGAATCTGACGCATCGGCACTCCAGCAACTTCTGATACCTGTAACTCATGACCACGCAGGAGAGCCCGGACCGCTTGCATCAGCTCATAATCCTTGTTTGGTTCAACTTGGATGAAATTCGTCACCTGGTCTGAAAATCGGGTGGGACGAACATCAACATGGTAAATTTTCCGATCCTCCACCTGCCGAAACAGACCCTCAATAAACTGTGAATAGCGGCGTGTATGACGTGGATGAGCCGCGATGGGATTACAACCCCAATAAATAATCAAATCTGAGTAATTCTTGATCTTACCCAAAGTACAGGTACCAATCCCTACACGTTGAACCGCTTCGATGCCTGGACCATGACATACGGACGAAGTGTTATCTACAATCGCACCTGACACTTCGGCGAGTTCCAAGGCTTTCACGTTCGCCTCATTCGACGTACTCGCTAGCCCATAAATCACTGGTCGCTTGGCTTCTACCAAGATTTTCGCAGCAGCTTTCACAGCTTCCTCAAGGGAGACTTGCTTAACCTCTGACTTATCTGGACCTGAACGAAGTTCGGGTTTATAGATGCGGTATTCATCCCGGACTTTCAAGAACTTCGTATGACCAATCCGGCATGCATTCAAGGCTTCCACAATTGTACCTTCGGGGACACGTGGAAGTGGACCAGTCAAAGTTACTGCAACTTCAATGTCGTCGCATAAACAACCGCAGAAGGGGCATATCACATGTTTCGTAACGCGGCTTCGGGGTGTTGCGAGGATAGCGTCGGTGTCTTTAGTAGTCATGAAAGGGACCTCGTATAGCCTTTGCACTCAAAGTGTAGGTGTATCAATGTGGTTCACTAATTTAAGCGGTTCGCCCTGACCAGTTATCGTTTCGAGGTAATTAGTGTAGTTCGTTTCATTTAGGTAAAGTGGCATTCCAGGGTGTAAGTTCCGGCAGTTTTCGCTGACGACTGAATTCTTTGATAATTAGGATAACGATAACAAGACCGATATATTCTACAGCTAACATCGTGCCATAGAGGAAAATGTTTACCGCCCATCCAAGCGGGGCACCGTAAGTAATGACACTCATGAAAATTGTGAAATTCCAGAGAGTATGAAGGACAATAGGACCGGTGAGACTACTCGTTTTCTGGAACATATAACCTGTCACAATTCCAAATCCAAAAGAAGACACTACGTAATAGACGGCAAACCATCCAGCAGTTATTGGATCCATCCATCCATTGATGAGGTAATTAATTGGCCAAACGATGTGCCAGAAGCCAAAGAAGATTGCCTGAATGACATTTGCAATATTTACGTTGTATTTGGTCATGAAGCAACGCATCATCAGTCCTCGGAAGACACCTTCTTCCATGAATGAATTAATGATATAGAAGAAAATGAAGTAAATAATGTAACCCGTCGGGTAGAAGGCAAGTTGTAGCATGGGTTCTAAACCAAGCCCCAGTTCAATATAGAACTCCGCCAAAAAAGGCAGTAAATAGTATGCCAAGTAAACAAAGAATCCGAGCACTAAGTTCGAGAGTAGATAATGATAGTGAATCCCAAGCAAGTTGAATTTTCGATAAGCAATCCATACATAGACAAGGAGGATGATGAGAGGAATGACCTTAGAAGAGATGATGCTAAACGGCGTCATGTGAAGCTGGAGAATGAAGATGTCAATTATTCGAAATATCATAGCGATGATGAAAAATACGATTGCGAGGAGAATAGGAGGGACGAGATGTTTCTGGATCGATTCAGGCTCTGTCATAACAAGTTCCTCATCGTTGGTGATAGAGGATATTAAATAAAAATTAGATGCATTTCAATTGATGGAATCTGGTCAGTTCTGATTTAAGCATGCACTCATAAAAAAAGAAAAGATTCCGAACTCTCTGGTTCGGAATTACTATCTCATCTAGCTTCTGCTTATGGTATGAAGAGGAAAAGCAGAGTCTGAAGCCAAAGATTCCCTGCAAAAATCAATGGAAGAAAAAGCGTCGCTGTTAACGAAATGACTGTCAACAAGGTATTGATTGACGGACCAGCAGTATCTTTGAAAGGGTCACCAATCGTGTCACCCGTTATGGAAGCCGAATGGATACGATGGTAATCTTGTTGGGTATGATCGTATTCCGGTGATTCGATGAATTTTTTCGTGTTATCCCAGGCGCCACCCGCATTATCCATGAAAAGAGCTAAAATTAGCCCAACAATAACTGCACCTGCCTGAAACGCCGCCAGTGCCTCTAATCCAAGTATTATACCCGTGATGATGGTGGCGAAGATTGTAACAATGGTTGCTGGAAGAAGTTCGCGAAGCGCTCCCCTAGTCGCAATCTTAATACCTCGATCATAATCGGGAAGAGATGTGCCTTCAAGGATGCCTGGGTCCTCTTTGAATTGCCGGCGTATCTCAACAATTAACTTATCAGCATTTTTCTGTACGCCAAGAATCATCATTGCTGAAAACGCAGCGGGTAGAATTCCACCAATCAAGGCACCAGCTAATACAATTGGGTTCAATAAATCAATGAAAATTGGAGCTCCCACAAGGCGTGAGGCAAGTTCAATGTAGGCTGAAAAGAGGGCAAAGACTGTAAATGCCGTAGCCCCGATGGCAAATCCTTTTGTTATCGCCTTTGTCGTATTGCCAAGGGCATCGAGTTTATCCATCTCTTCTATTGCCTCCTTCGGCGCCCCTGATTGCTCAATTATCCCCCGTGCATTATCAACGATGGGCCCATAGGAATCTGAACTCACCACAAGGCCATTCGTCGCCAATAGACCAACCGCTGCAATGGCCACAGCAAATACTCCCGCTTGCCAGAATCCCACTGGTCCTGGAATGGGAATAAAAGAGCCCAAAATAAAAGATGCGACTAAAGCCACGACAATCCCCACAATGGAAGGGACAACACTGATCAGACCATAGGAATATCCAGAGAGCACCAGAGTGGCAGGGCTAGTTTCCGCTGAACTGACCATACTTTGAACGGGCTGGAATCGACCAAAACCATAATCACTTGTAAAGATATTGGACACAACTCCAATGATAATTCCTGCTAAGAGTCCCAAGATTGCAGAGAAAGCAATGACAATCGGAACTTGAAAAAGAATGAGAACGACAACAACTAGAATTGCAAAGAGAATCGTTGCGAAGTAGGTTCCATGATTGAGAGAACAATTCGGTTCACATCTATCATGAGTGCGTACAGCAAATACTCCCGCAATGGACGCAAAGACTCCTACCGTGGCTATCAGAAGGGGAATTAGTCCATAAGGAACCAAGGTGAAGATGCCATTAGATACCAACACAATATCAATGGTCGCACCTAAAATTGCTGCAGCTAGAATTGTAGAAATATTGCTGTCAAAAATATCTGCTCCAGTACCTGCGATATCCCCGACATTATCACCCACAGCATCAGCGATTGCTGCAGGATTTCGGGGGTCATCTTCAGGAATATTATATTCAATTTTACCAACAATATCAGCAGCAACATCCGCTGTTTTAGTAAAGATCCCACCACCGGCCCGAGCAAAGAGGGCAACCGAACTTGAGCCAAAAGAAAAACCAATAATTATCTCCCATAATGCAATAGCTTCAAACCCAAAAAAGACATAATTCCAGACCAAATAGAGACCAGCAATTCCTACAAGCGCGATACCACCAATGATTAAACCCACGATTGCACCAGCACGAAACGCAACCCGAAAAGCTGGAATTAACCCACCTACCGCAGCCGCAGCAGAAGTACGCCGATTAGCACGAGTCGCTACAATCATTCCAACATACCCTGCCACCATGCTCGCAAATGAGCCAATGACAAACGAGAGGGAGACTGCCAAGGCAACGGAGGCAAGCCCTGAACTACCAAAGACAAATTCCGAAACTGCGATAATAATCGCCATTACCACACTGAAGACGGCAAGGATACGGTATTGAATTGAAAGAAAGGAATGCGCTCCTTGTTCGATGAGTTTGCTCACATCGCGCATTTGCTCATTACCTTCATCTGCCTTCATTACCAAGTGGAAGAAATAGAAGGCCACAAGTACTGACAACAATCCTGCGATTACTGTTGCAACAAGAATGATTATGGTTATCATAGCAATCCCAAAATTACCTGAAACAGAAATTTACTATTTGACTGAACCGCGCATCTCTGCAAACAATTCTTTGAGGCTTAACACCTGTTTATCAGGCGTAGGAGTGACGGTTGCATTCAGACCTTTCATCGTGGGCATTCCTGTGCTATCTGTATCTCCACCAATTACTAGATTAGCCCACGGTCCATAGGGGATGAATCCTATACCCTCACTAGCTCGCGGTGCAGCTTCCGCTCGAAGCACAACACTTCCATGTTCAGTTGTAACTTCGACGATATCTCCCGGTTCAATTTTCAGCTTCTCCAGATCTTTGGAATCAAGGCGGATTTGGGTGGTGGCTTCGTGATAAATATCGCTGAGCTTGCCGGCTTCAAGACCCACACCCTGCCTGCGAGTTCGACCGGTCAATAACACAACTTCCAAGCTAGGCATAATACAACTACACTCCACATTCAGTGGCATTCGATACATAATAACCTTTAATAAATCTCTTCCTCAAACACAGAAGCCCTCTCATAAGAGATTAATCCGATGATGGAGGAAGGCGGATTATCCACCCCTGTGTCGTCATTGACCCAACGACGACTTGGTTTCGCATGATGTTTCCATCCGTATCACGAACAGCCTCAGCTGTCCCTCTCACATGAATTCGGTCTCCCTTATGAAAGACACCGGCAAAAATCCCTTCATAAGAAATTACCTCAGTCAAAGCCGGAAATTCAACATCACCCTCTTCCAAAGAGATGTCACCAACCAAATACCGAACCGGCACAAACAAATTTCCCTCATCTTCTTCTATAGTAGCTGTGAATTCGACAGGACCAATAGCTGAAAAAATCTCTGATCCATAATCTTCCATAATCTCGGCATCCAATCTAACGGGACTAATAGAAAAGTCCGTGTTGCTAAACCGTCCTCGTTGCCAATATGACCAAGCTATGTGTTCTACATACTTCGCAGGGATTCCCAATGTTTTTACCTGACGATGCTTCCAGCTCAAAATCTCATCGTGTGAAAATGGTTTCACCTTATTTTCACCGAACAGACCATCCATCGCATCCCGGACCTGATGGGTATTTTCTCGACCATAAATGAGTAAATCAATGTCCGAAAACATTGGATTATGGATTCCCAATAAGAGAGAGCCAGTTATTCCAAATCGGCTCTCTGGTACACCACTGGCCTCGGAAAGTAACTTTACAAGAGCTCGAGTTCTCGATTCTAACGGGTCTTGTGGATCTCTCATAATTTCCGACATTCGGACTTCTGGTAAATAGTAGGCAATGATACTCTTCCAAGGCACTAATGCCAATTCAAAGCCTCGAATCCTATCCAGTGAAATATACTCAGGATAATACTCACGCAACCAATTACTACTTGATTGCACTTCTGCAGCACTATACACTTGTATCATCCGACGATAGTGAACGCCTTGCCGTTCCCACTTTCCCTCAGGATCGGGACGATACTTCAAGTACGTGGTATATGCATCGGGTGGGTGCAGGTATCCCACCACAGTAAACAGCAATCCATCTTGTGTTTCCACGAAATCCTTGTCCTTTGGGTGACGCGCCACCTCGGAAACCACCATTCCTGTACTCTAAAGCAGGCTACTCGGTAATAAGATATCCGATGGATGATCACCCAACACAAACCGAACCCATTGCTCCTTCCCCTGCTGAACAGCTTCTAGCGAACCTTGAACAATGACTTCCTCATCCTGCCTAACCTGCTCAGTGAATCTCCCGCGAAAACTCACAATCTCTCGCACTTCATCCCACTCCTCCCCTTTTAGAAACTCAACATCTTCAATTTCGTATCGACATGGAGTAAATAGGCCATCACGATCATCCGTTATGATGCAGCGGACCCGTGCTTGACCTAAAGGATGAAATGTATAATCCCCATATTGTCTCTGAACCTGATCCCAGTTTAAGACTGCTCGGACAAAATAGTGGTGTCCACCAAAGATACCATGCATAGATTTCAAACCATCAACAAGTAACATCGTTTCAATGGGGATACCCGTTCCACTCCAACGAAGATTATAGACGGGGCGATACGTATCCAAGTGATACTTCGAAATCCCTTCTTCTGGTACAAGTTGCGCTCGCTTCAACGATAATTGCACGGCTCGTGCTTCACGTCTGCCATAAACAATCAGGTCAATATCCGAAGTTGGACCGTGCAAATCAACTTGGACGCTACCTGAGATTCCTAGACTTTCTTCAGGGATTCGGGCTGCCTGCTCTATCAATTGTGAAAAAGTTACAACATCTTGTTGAAGTGGATCACGTGTATCCAACTGTTTTAACTTTGCCAGGCTCGCCTGTGGCTGGTACACATGTTTAATAGAAGAATGTGGAACACCTTGCAACTCCCGTCCAAAAACTTCGTCATGGTAAAGGTACTGCGGGTAGTGCTGTCGTAGAAAATCAAACCGATTTGACAAATGGTAGACTTTATCATACTGTTGTCCACCACGTGATCGTTTACCCTTGGGTGAAGGATAATACCGGAGAAACGCAATCACCTTGTCTGGGGGGTGTACTAGCCCCTTGACATCAAATATCAACCCCTCACGGGTTTCGATGAAATCTCCTTCTCGAACAGAAATACCCGTTTGAATAACTTACACCACCATAGTTTGAAGACCCTTAGAATGAGTACTAGCAAACAAAATCCTTTCGCCAAAACCAATTAGAACTCAAAACCTAACGAGGGAATGGCAAACTCCTCTTCTGACCAATTCCAATACGAACCATTCCACTTTGGTGCAAGAATGGCGGGGTCAGCAGAACCTACATTGTGAAATTGTTGCATTTGCCACACTTCATGTACTCCTTCGTCTTCAAGAGTAAGCGATAGCAGATTCATTATGGTTCCCAAACTCCGTGAGGGAACAAAGACGTGAACGATGCAACCGATATTGGTGATTTGAGCAAAAGCCATGGGCATCTGTGCAACAGCCACAGCTAATTGTTCAGAAATATATGGTTCACACCGAATCGCAAACGAGATGAAGAAAGGTAATTGTGGTGTACTAAAAACGAAATACGGTCTCAACGTCCCTTCTTTGAAAAGTCGGCTTTTTCGAGTAGAAACAGTTGTCCGAGGAACATCAATTCCCACGGATGCTAGCCTGTTTTGAATTTTTTTCATGGATGCGTGACCATCACCAACAAGAAAAGATGCTAAATAGAAATCCAACTCATCAAAGGGACGTGCAATCGTTACTGGTAGTCCTTTCGGTTTTGGAAGAATTGTCCAGTTTTCACGTACAAAGTTCAATAGGCCTAAAGCAGAGACATCTCCCTCGACAAGCCAAGTACTCGTATCATAATCAAAGTGATCAAAACACACAGATTGATAGTATTTCTTAATATCATGAACTTGCATCACTTCGAAGTAATTGTCCTCCAAGAATTCTAGTTGCTGATTAAAAAGTTTCAGTGGTTTCCCTTGATCTGGAATCTTAAAACCAGCGAATCCTCTTAGGAGTGTTGTATCAAACACTGCTGATGATAAATAGGTTGACATATTCTCTTGAAGTATTTTTTGAAAATTTTTTGATGCATCTACTCCCTTGGTTATGAAGAAAACGCCATACAGACGAAGTTTGAAACGTCCCCAATCAATAAGATTAGCAAAACGAAGACCAATTTTTTCTTCGAGTATTTGAATATCTTTCCGCAGGGTGGGAAGGCTGATCCTTAGTTCCTTTGCCATTTGGGCCTGAGGTGTGTCGGGTCGTTGATATAACAGGCTAAGTAATCGAATCTCACGACCACTTATCCGATCAACCTCTTCTGGTGCGAGACCTTCCAATAAATCTCGTGTCACTTTTTGGAATGATGTAATGTTGAACCGCAAGATAACTCGTAGCCGGCGCAGCAATGAATTGTATACTCTTTCGCGAGGAACGCCAGCCATACCATCAAAGTATCGGTGTGGTTCTAGTTGATAGTCTTCCTCGTCTAATGGTAGCCCCTTCACACGTTTTGCATATACTCGTAGATTATCAAGAAGCGAATCTATTTCAGTAAGTTCGGGGCTAGATGGCATAGTCTCATGAATGTTATCCTTCAATGCAACAAGTAAATTAGCTGCTTCTGAGGAAACTGACACGATTGCCACACCATCGTCAAAAAGAAAGAAACTCGCATAAAAACTTTCCTTTTGACGAAATGCTCTAAACGTGAGAGAGGACTCAAATCCCCTTATTGCGAAAACAATGGCTTAAGAAAATTTAAGGGTTAACGTAAACTTCTCGTGTCCCTATTTGTAAAATTAGCTTTTTTGTCCGCTTCTTTGTACTGCCAAAGAACCCCCATATAAAGGCTGTTGTTCATTGTCTATGATAGATTCCAGCAAACACACTCGCCAAGGGAAAAACAAACGCGGATGTGAAGACAAACAATGGATTTCCCCCAACAACCGTCGAATCCGATGCCCGTCACTTAAACGGTATCTGACTGAGTAAGGGCTCAGTCGACTCTAGCGCACTCATTCATTGTTATCTGATCTGTTTCTTTTTCCCAGTTGTGTTAAGAAAGGTGGAGAAAAACGTGGCTACAGAACTGATGGAAGAAACCCAGCGGATCATTGGCGTTGCAGACGCCTATCCTATCGACATAGATATAACCCCGAAGACGGGGGATGAAGACCTCCGAGAAATCGGAGCGATTGGATCCTTACTAATAGAGTTAGTAAAGGATACCTGCGGCCTGAACGGTCGGATCACTGTGGAGGCAACTCCCAACGGTGTCCGCGTTCGCGTTGAGCCGAATGGTCAAGAAGTCTCGAGCGTCGCCACCATTGGGGGTGCGTAGGTATGGCGACCCTGAGGGGGATAGCCGTGACCACAGGGACAGAAGACACAGGCGACCCTATATTGCGTTTGGCCCGCACTTACTTACGGTCGCAATCTGTCACGGACAAATTAGACCAGCTCAAGAAGGTTGCAATGGACGATGTGTTCCGCCTCCTGGAACGCCTTTCTCAGCAAATTGATCGAATGGAACTCCGTCGTCTCTATGACCTTCTAACCGAACTCGCCGTCGTCCGCGAGAATCATCTTCTCGCCCAAAAAGCGTCGCACGAGGCCCGGCTCATTAAAGCCATTCAACACACAGGTCGATTAGGAAAATTTGTCAGTATAGTCCTCGATGAAGCCACTTAACCAGTCTGACCTCTGCCCTGATGTTTGGACCAGCATTGGGGCAGAGCTTGACTGGGTTCAAGTAACTGAATCAGGATTAACGGGAGACAAAGATCAACGGGAAATCGAACCAAGAAGGGCTCTAGGGTTTCTTCTCCTTCTTGGTACTCTCCACTTTCGAGGAATCGGATTTTTCTATTTCAGGCTTTTTAAGAATTCCTTAGGTTCTTCACTTTCTTCAACGATGATGATTTGTTGAGCTCCAGCTCTTTCTACATCATATCTTTCAGCAATTCGCATGGCCTCCCATCGTTCAAAAGCTGAAGATGCCTTACCTCGCCAGATGAAGATTCTTTTATAGGTGTCCAAAAGGAAAACATCGTCTGTTGCCAGTGAGTCCTTGGAACGATCAACCTCGTAGTATAAATTCAAATCCTTTTCAATGTGGACACGAAAGAGTTTGAATTCACGGTTCTTCAATGCGATACGTTTCAGGATGCCCTCTGTGTCCTGTTCTGTAATCTTGATTTTGTCCTTGAATAATTTCAGGAACTCTTTAGGTTCATCTCCTTCATCAACTGTAACAAGTTTAGCGGCACCCTTCCGGTCTTTGTCTTTCCACACAGATGTAATTGCTCCGATGAACTTCTCATCAGGTGTGGATTTATTACCTACCCACAAGTAGATAGTGGGTCCAGTATCGATGAGGTACACGTCTCCGGTCCCAAATTCATTGAGCTTGTCTTTAGGGACGCGAACGAGTTGACCCTTTTGAACGTGGTATTTCAAAACTTTATGATGCATCCGTTCCACACTCATAGATTTCCTTCAACCCATAACAACAGTAAACCATATTTTTATGGGTGATATGATTGCTGCAGTGATTCTCGTCTTTATATTTATAAAAGCTATCCAAGATGACAACAAACTTAAACTGATTGATGAACAGGATTTTACGAGTTTTTAAGAAACTGTGTCCACACATTGATATGCAGGTGAGGTTGACAATCAAATGTGGCATAGTCAAACTCACCACAAAAAAAGAGCCCTTCTGGAAACGGAATACAATAACTTACAAAGATTCCTTCGAGGGGAACGAAGCGTTCAGCTCTATTCGGCCAACCGTCAACAAGCCTGACGCTACTACAAGCAACCCAAACGGGATAAGGATTATCCCCTCTCTCTTAGGAAAGATCTCATCGACCTACGCAAGTCGAAGACTTTCTGGTTTCTCCGAGTTCGAGTCCATGGTCAACGGGGAGGAATCAATATCCCTATCATCCCACATCGCGCCTTTCCCAAGGGTGCGAAATTAGGGGAGAGCAAACTTTTTCGTCGACAGGGAAAGTTCTATGTGAATCTGGTATTCACGGTTGAGGTCCCACCCTTTCGACGGTGTATCTCGGTGCTGGGTGTAGGCCTGGGTGAACGCATCATGGCAACAACGGTGTTGTTGCATAACGGATGCATTAAACAACCTCAGTTTTTTGGTCGATTTGTGCGAGGAATCAGGCGACATCATGCGTGGCTCCGCAGGCGGTTACAAAAACGAGGTCTTAAGCGAGTAATCCGGCGAATCGGTCATAGGGAGAAAAGGCGAGTGGAAGCGGTCCTCCACCAAATAAGCAAGGAGATTGTGGAGCTGGCGGATGCAACGTCGTCTTGGATTGCGATTGGTGATCTGATGGGAATCAGAGAAAGAACTCAGAAAAAGGGTAGACGGGTGCGAAGAATCATCGGGAATTTGCCCTTCCACAAGCTGACCAAGATGATAATCTATAAGGCATTGTTGCGGGGTTTACCTGTTGTCATGGTGAATGAGGCGTATACCAGTATCACCTGTCACGTGTGTGGTCGACGTGGGATGCGTTCAAGCCAGGCCCGGTTTCGGTGTTCTGCATGTGGAGAGTATAATGCGGACCTCAATGGGGCCATTAATATCGCTCGGAAAGTCGAGAGGCACCTTGGCTATATGCCCCTGTGCGGGGTCGCCCGTGAACCGACCCTTAACTATGCAAATGCATAGAAGCCATCAACTTCAGTCGATGGTAGTTCACAGCTTTCCTATCAATTTTGTAATCTAAGTCGGCACACTCTTAAGCTGGAAGAACGGAGTGCCGAAGGACCTACACAATGTCTTCGCCTAGCAACTCCTCTTCATCTTTTTCTGTTCATGCATTACCTGGTCTTGAAATTATTCAAGAGGGCGATGATGTAGGGACACGAATCTGCCAGGCTAGCCAAGATAGTGGATTCAACCTCCAAAATGGTGATATTCTTGTTATAGCCCAAACGATAGTGTCTCGTGCCGAAGGACGCATAGTAAATCTTACAACAGTGACACCTTCAAAAAAGGCACTGGAACTCGCTCAAAAACTTGAGAGACGACCAGAACTAGTTGAAGTGATTTTACAATCTTCCAGGCGGGTAGTTCGTGCTGAGCAAGGTCATCTAATAGTCGAAACACCCCATGGATTTGTGTGTGCTAATGCGGGTGTCGATTCTTCAAATGTGCCCAATGAAAATTCTGTAACACTCTTACCTGAAAATCCAGATGACTCCGCTGAAAAAATACGACAAACCATTCTGGAGCTATGTGATGTCGATGTTGCTGTGATAATTTCTGATACGCATGGTCGTCCATTTCGTGAAGGAGCCGTTAATGTAGCAATTGGAACTTCTGGTTTACTTCCATTGAAAAATTATATTGGCCTGAAAGATCTATTCGGGTATGAACTAAGATCAACAAAGGTAGCTGTCGCTGATGAACTCGCCTCTGCTGCAGAATTACTCATGGGCGAAGCAGATGAGGGTAATGCAGTAATCATCATCCGTGACTATAGATACGAAAAAGGAACGGCATCAGCACGATTACTCGTTCGAGAAGCCGAACGCGATATCTTCCGAAGGTGAGATGCGATGGCAAAACCAATAAAGCGTGTAGGTGTGGCCTCTTCCGAACCGGAGGGGTGGGAGACCAGTCGAGTGGTGGCTGAAATCCAACGTCGCAATATCGAGTGTGTCGTTTTTGATGTCACTGAAACTGTCGTCAGGGTTGGTGGCAAAAAACCTCACGCCCAATATAAAAAGGAAGATCTGACCACACTTGATGGCATCTTTACCCGGGCCGTACCTGGTGGTTCCCTTGAACAAGTGATCTTACGGATGGATACCCTCCACTGCCTTGAACGGCTAGGAATTCCCTTCATGAATCGTCCTCATTCCATCGAAAAAGCTGTTGACAAATATTACACTTTACGATTACTTGAGTTAGCCGGTATCCCCGTACCTCGAACGACTGTCACTCAATACACTCGCGACGCCCTCCGTGCATTCCGCCGCTACAAAGATGCTGTCGTGAAGCCCCTTTTCGGATCAGGTGGAGTGGGGATGACTCGGGTCTCAGACCCCGAAACTGCTCGGAGGGTCTTTCGTGCACTGGAAGCAAGTCGATATGTTATGTACGTTCAAGAGTTTCTTGAACACGGAAATCAAGATATTCGAGTATTCGTGATTGGCGGAGAAGCCGTTGCGGGAATGTACCGAATCGGGTCAGATTGGAAAACCACCATCCGTCATGGTGCCGAACCCCAACCATATAAACTAACACCTGCATTAGCTGATCTAGCTGTTCACTGTGCAGAAGTAATTGGGTTAGAGTATACGGGTGTCGATATCCTTGAAACCGCACAGGGGCTAGTCGTGACTGAGGTCAATAGTAGCAGTGGATGGCAAGGACTTCAACAGGTAACAGATATCAATATCGCACAACGGCTAGTAGATCGATTTATTGAAGTCATCACCCCATCATCGAATCAAATGCCAGAAAGTTAAATGTCCCCTTCTTGAAGTACCCAGCGTTGGCGACTACTATCCCATCGGGAAGCCGTTTGTGTAAACATTTGTGGACTAAATGATGGTTCATATCGTAATAGAGTAACTTTGGATACTCCTTCTTCACGATTAATCAACCGAGTTAATAGTCCTGTTATGGATGCACATCGACTCGGTCGTTGAAACGTGAAAAAGAGCCCATCATCTGATGTGACCATGTATGTATAGGGAAGTATTGAAGGAATTCGACTGATTCGATCACGGGCATCTGGAGTGCATTCAATACTAAATTGAACCAGTTCTTCCAATTCAGGAATATCAAACCAAACAGTAGGGAAATATACACCTGCTTCACGAAGTTTTTGATCCCGTTTCCAAATCGTCTTTGTAGCTAATTCAAAGCCCCACTGCTCAAGGACCTTCTGACAAACCTCAAGGCGATTCTTCTCACCAGAGATGATTGGAGTTTGAGCAAGAAGATAATCAACTTGATCAAATTGCAATGCTTCGCCATATCGGTGGCTTCGGAATTGTACGGCGTCTTGAGTTTCACGTAGAGCGAACTGCAACATTGTTTCTGCAACGGTCTCTGCTCCTAACATCCAAGCGCCACTAGATAAATCATAGCTGTCAAATGAAATCCCGATATGCATACTCCTTATGGGGAATTTGGAAGCGTCTTCAAAAAACTCATCTTTTAACCACTTAATTCGGTCTTCCAAAAGTCGACGACCTCGGGGTTGATCAGGTATCTGATAGGTTAGGTAACCCAGTCGAAAGTCATGATCAAAGCAAATTCGACGCAAAAATAACGGAGGCGTTTTTCGACAGAACTGTGCCAATCGTTCAGATGCGGCAAGAGATTTTGTATAAAAATCAATCTCAACTAACAGTAGTTTGAATTTCTGAAAATCGACGTTATGAACTACTGCAAATGAAAAATGGCGACGAAGGTTATCAAGTTCTCGTTTGATAACAGTTGAACTTGTTGATAACCGCTGGGCTAGTTCTTGCTGACGCAATAAAGGTTCCTGATGAAGTTCGAGGATAAGTCGAATTTGTCTTCTAGATAGTGTCTCTATTGGTGTTGATACTGCTGTGGAGGCGATAATTTGGATAATCCTATGGGCATTCGTGATGTTAAATCGGTCAATAATCCCTAATCGATGTTTCAATCCAAGGACTGTATCTCTCCCTTTAGTCAATGTGCTATGAGAGAATTGTGAATGTGAAGGATACTTTTTCTCGTCTTCTGAAAGCTCAAACCCCTCAACCCGTTTAATAAATAGCAGAACATTCCCAAGAAATAACGCAAGGTCTTCTTTCTCATTCCTCGGCTGTGCTAGTTTTAGAATCCGATTTACCAATTGCTCTAGGTCTTTGAATTCCTTTTGTCGGTGTTTCCTTTCTTCGTCAAGTGATTTCTCATATGGGCACATTGTTTTGATTATCACCACAAATGTGTTTCAAATATCTCCTTCATGAATTTCCCATTTTTGTTCTTCTTCGTTCCATCTATCTACAATGTCCACATGACGTGTTGATACGATGCGCCATTGATATCGGAGTAATTTTACATCTGAAACCTCGGGTTCTTTTTGGATAGAATGTAAAAGCTGACCCGTCAAAGCAGAAGTGTGGGCAGGACGTTGAATGTGTAAGATGCATCCGCTATCAGTCGTAAAGAATATGACGTAGGGGAGAAAGGTTGGAATCCCACGAATAGTGTTACACGCTTCTTGTGAACCAAAAACAATGAAACTAATATTTTCATCGAATCCAGGGATTTGCACCTCAATGATTGGAGTCGCTACTCGCTTCTTTCGTAATCGTTGTTCACGTTTCCAAATCGTTTTCTTTGAAAGATCAACACCATGCTGTTTAAGCAGTCTTTGTTTGAAATCAGTTTGTCCCAAATAGCCACTGGAATAGAGGGAATGAGCAAGGAGAAAATCTGCACGATCAAATCGGATTGGTTCTCCGTAATCACATCCCTGAAGTTTAGGCAAAGTGCTGATGTGCTGTTTGATGTATGTAAACGGGGCTTCTGATACAATCTCTGGATCAAATGAAAAAGCATTAATTTCTGGATCATACGTTGCAAATGAAAGTGAATAATGAAATCCTGTCAGTAGGAAAAGATAACAATCCAAGAAGAATTCATCTTGAAGCCAACGGACCCGTTCTTCAAACATACGATGAGCTTTCTGCTGGTTCGGATATCGAAATACAATAACTCCCCGAAGCATGTCTCTATCCAATTGGAATGTTCGGTTGAAACCCTGCTGATTGGAAAGCAAGTTCTCAAGGCGTTCTGAATGTTTTGCAGATTTGGCACGGAAGAGAATACCCTGACTGACTAATCGAAACTTTTGTGGATCTGCCGAAGTAACTATTTGAAAAGCGAACTCATGTTGTAATTCGTTTAGCTCCCGAGTGATTACCCGAGAAGACGTACCAATTTTTTTTGCAAGTTTATACTTTGGAATTGTAGGAGTTTCATAAAGCTCCCGAAGAATCAGTGCTTTTCTTGCAGTAAACCGCTTTCCATAAGCTGCTGGATAATCAAGGGTTACAATTTGCTCAATGTAATTTGCATTCTGAAGCTGGTAACGATCAATGAGGTGTAATCGAAATGCTACAGTTTCCGCTGCTTCTTTCCCTCCAAAATGCTCAGAATGTGAAAGCAGCTTGTGCGCTGGATAGCTCTTCTCTTCATCAGTGAGTGGCTCTCCTCGCATTTGTTTTATAAAAAGAATTGCGTTTCGAAGCAAACTGGCTAATTGATTCCGTTCTGTTGGCATTAAACGGGAGAGAATTCGTTGTTCAATGATTTCCAACGTGTCGTTTGCTATCACAGTCATTATCAGACCTCGGTGAATACGTTGAGGTTTTGGGTTGTAAGTGTTGATTTGAATGCTATAGCGACTTTTATGTCATGTTGGTCTATTTTAGTGTATTTTTTTCTATGTGTCGGATTGTAAAAACGCGTTTTGTTCCATTTCGTCTCTCGTTTTAACGATTTTATTCCTCTTAGGATTTTTATGCTCAAAATAATGCTATTGAGCCTATCAATTGTGTTTTTCAAACCTCTATGGTCTTCTTTTTCCAGTTTATAGGTGTAATTGCGAATGTTAAACCAGATTAGGAGGGGAGACCTCTTACTTTTTCTCCACCACTTTTTGATATCATCGTAGAGTGAGCACACAAATAATAGATGAATATACTTCTGTTATTCTCCTCAAACCATTTGAATATTGAATGGATTTCATCTTATCAGTAACTTTAAGTTTGAGAAGAAGTTCATGCGCCGTAAATGCAAAATTCGCTGTGGATAAGTGGGTATAGTATGCAACCTGTGAGTGTCGCGATTTTAGCTGGAGGAGAAAGCAATCGGTTTCGACAAGCTAAAGCCCTCACACTCGTTGCAGGAAAGCCCCTTTTCCTTCATGTCGTCGATGCAAGTGAAGCCTACGCAAGTGAAATCTTCATCGTCGTGCACTCTGACCAAGATCGTGATGCTTTTTCGAAACACTTTCCTGAAGAACAAATCATTACCGATGTTGTATCTGAGTTTCGTTGTCCCTTGGTAGGCGCGTTATCAGCCTTTCGTCATGCAAAGTATCCCTTCACACAGTTGTTCCCCTGCGATTCCCCTCTTATTCATCCGATGTACATCGAAATTATGTGGGGAATGATTGAAAATCATCATGCTGCAGTTCCCCGCTGGCCTAATGGGTGGGTGGAGCCACTCCATTCAATATTTGATACATCCCTCGCTCAAGAAATCGCCACTTCTTGTTTGGAGAAACAAGAACCTCGGATGCAATGCCTTATCGAGAATATTGGTCGCGTAATCTTTCTTTCGACTTCAGCACTTGAACGATTTGATTCTAAACTTCGAACATTTACAAACGTCAATACGCCTGGTGATCTTCGGCGGATTGAGCAACTCCTTCGTCGAAAACTAGTTCGTTAACTTCTTTCAACACACACCGGAAACCTATTGGGGGGATTCATAGAAGTTATTACCCTTTAGCACTGATGTGATTCTATGGCAATCAAAGTGTTGGGTATTTGTGGATCCCCTAAACTGGAAAAATCCAGTTCTGAATTCCTTCTTGGGAAAGCCCTTGAAGCTGCAGCAGGAACTGGATCAGTAAAGACCGAACTTCTACGTCTAGCTGACCAAGAAATCCTGCCCTGTACTGGCTGTGACAACTGCGTGCGAAAAAAACCTTGTCCAGAAGATGCCAAAGATGATGTGTCCAAGGTCCTTGATAAGATGGAGAATGCAGATGCCATCATCTTTGCTAGTCCTTCCTATTTCGGGACCGTTCCTGGATTGTTAAAGAATCTGATTGATCGCTCTCGAACCTTCAAAATGCAGGATCACCGATTACGAGATAAGATTGTGGGAGTGATAGTGGCTGCCGGGCTTCGGCATGGAGGTCAGGAAACTACTGCAGAGACAATTGTCAACTATGCTCTAGCGCAAGGGATGATTGTTGCAGGGGGTGTGGGCAACCCAGTCACAGAGGCCTGGGCAGGAATGACCGGTCTCCAAAGTGAAGGCTTCACATGGCGGGGCACACCCAAAGATGAAGTTGCAGTTCGAAATAGTCAGTTAGTTGGCGAGCGAGTAGCACAGCTTGCACTCCGCTTCCAGAAGGACTAGTCTAAATCTTTCTTTGGACCCAGCCGATAGCCCTTTTTCTCCCAGGCCTTTCGCATTTTCGGATTCTCTTTAAGAAAGCCATCAACTACCTCCTTTGGGACTCGATTAAAAGGACAGGAAAAATTCACACACCTGAGACATAGCCAACCAAATAGAATCGTTGCAAATACAACGGCTCCCAGAGAAGCAAGAATTAGGTAGAGCCACTGTTGTCCAATGATTAGGAAGGGAAAAGGGAAGCCGATGAGAATACTGACGCCACCAATCATCTGAATCTGTTCTGACCAGCTCATCGGTCCTGGATTATATTTCCAGAGTTTGAACAATCCATAATTTGCGTGGCACCGCAGAATCCGATCCTCGGACGCATAATAGGGACAGTGGCTACACAGAATACGATTTTCCCAGACCTGCAAAAAGAGAATCAAGAATATTAACCAAAAAACGAGGGCTAATCCAAAGCCTGCAACAACAACACCAATCATGACTGGAATTGCTACAACTAAGAATCCAAAGAGAAACAGGAGAAGGTGTTTTCGGTCGAATGTTCGCATGAGTTGTCCATCAGAAGCCTTTGCCCAGATCCAAATAATGATGATTAGAAAAACGAAAGCGATGGTGCCCATCAATCCTGCTTCGGGTCCAACGGTTCCCCCTGTCAGGATATTGGGTCCGATATTTTGGGCTTGAAAAAGTCCCTCGTCTCTGAATCCAGCGATATGATACAGCATGAAGTTCCAACCATAATGAAGCCCCATGGGCAACCAGAGGGTTCGCGTCCACACAAATGCTACGCCAAACATTATTCCGCCAAGGACGATGTTGAAAAACATAATACTCGCGTTAATGGGTGGAATTGCGTAATACAACATACTCCAGATATGAAATGAGGAAAACATGATGCTCGTAATAAGAATTGCGAGGGGTGTGGAAATTCGGGTAGCCAGATTCTGTTGAAGGTATCCCCGACTCAATAGTTCCTCAGAAAAGGCGACAACACCTTGATTGATAGCGTATACTGCTAATAGCCCTACGATGAACAAAGGTGATTCGAACAGGAAGTATGGAGTAAGAGTGATCCATCCCATGAGGGCTTCAAACCAAATGACGAGCCCAATCACAATGCTGGCTAATACTGAACCAAAAATGAGTTGCAGCAACCAATGGCGGTCAAACTTAACACCGATTTCTTCAGGAGGTTGCTTATCAACGTAAAGCCAGAGTCCAACAGCAAGAAGGATGATAATATAATAATAAAGGGCTCCAAAAATATCAATGTAGTATGTAAGCCCGGTGAGTACAAAGGTCAATATGAACATGAAAACTGCTGTAAGCCAACGTGGAAGGCGCCTGCCAGAAGCGGCTGTCATAGGGTGGTGTTCGTGTTGTCTATCCATAAATGTGTTTCAAAAAATGTCGGGTTTGTTTTGGGTCGAAAACTCCTTTTTCTATGGATAATGGTATTTACACCTACATAGAAGAAAAGTCTACCATTATGATACAGTGCTTCACAACGCAAGCTAATCGAGTAGTCCTGCCTTCAGGGAATCCTTTTTAAAGGACAACTGTTCACCCCTCTTCATTGGAGGGATTGAGTGCAAATTTTTGAAATGTTATTTCTCCTTTCAAACATCTTATTGTTCATTCCTTGTTTGCTTCTTAGTCTACTCTATCTGATTGAGACTCGAAAAAAGGAAGGGCAGGAACGCAGAACCGCCCTCTTCGGGTTAGTCACCTTCACCCTTCTCGCCATCGTCTATGCAATGTGGACTGTCAGTGTCTATTTTAACATTCTCCTAGGTTTCCCAATACCTGGCTTCGGGGGAACCGCCTATGCAACCACCTCTGTAGCATTCTTCGGGGCAGCGATAATCCTACTCGCGTGTTGGACCCTTGCCATTTCACGCCCCGAATGGCTCCACGAACGAAAACTCATCTTAGCCATAGCAGGATTCATCCTGTGGGTCATCTTCCTCGGGTCATACTTATACCTTGAATTCTTCTTCAACCCCAATACTCACTTTGTCACCAGCACAGTATTTCTGACGATTGTTTTCATCTTCGCCTTTGCTGTCGTCCTTCTAAAAGCCACCACAGAGAAAACCGCGTTCATCCTCTTCGCCGGACTCCTGTTCTTCTACATCGGACTCGTAATCCCTGATATCCCAAATGTCTACCTTCTCAACACTGGACTCATAGCCAATATCGGAGTATGGCTCATCCTCATCTGGTACATCGTCACCAGAAGGCAATAATTGAAGCATAACGAGTCCCAATCACCACAAATTTAGAAGACAAAATCGTATGTAATCTTTCCCAAAATGTGTTGCATAAGATGTCGGGTTTGTGTTTGGTCAAAAAACTTCTTTTTCAATATTCAACAATTACAATAATAAAGTACTGAGCAAAAATATCCATTATGATTTCTTAATTTGGGGAGTGAGTTTGTGAAATCAGGACGCGCTCGAATTAAAATTGAGGTCATATTGTTTGGTGCTATGTTTGTCAATGCAATCATCATTGCCTTTTTTGCTGTATTCCTCGGACAACCTTTACTTGTTGCATTTGCAATTATTTCAGCTATTATTGGTGCGTTTATATGTGGTTGGGGGATTGACCAACTTCTTCGTAAACCAGAAGGCACAAAATTATAATCAAAAATTGTGCATATGTCCATTCCATAAAACTTTAGGTAGCCAGACCAATTCACCAGCGCTGAGAACTCACGTCCAATTGATTTCAGGGGGATATTAACATCACACGACAGGTCAAGATTACCGTTAATCGGGAACTCTGTAAGGGCTGTGAAATTTGCATCCTCTTTTGTCCAACAAAGGTCTTGGAAGAGGATGAGCCTACCGCTTGGGGTGGTCATAGTCCCTGTCTAATTGAGGGTGGTGAAACGCGGTGCATGCTCGTTCGCGGAAAGGAGGGAGTGGCCTGTCGACTGTGTGAAAAACGATGTCCAGATGCCGCAATCATGGTTGAGGTGGAAGAAGAATGAAACCCGGTGTACATTTTGTTGATGGAGGAACCGCATGTGCGGAAGGTGCAATCTATGCAGGATGTCGCTTTTTCGCCGGTTATCCAATTACTCCTGCGAATAGTATTGTTGAGCACATGGCTTTACGCCTCCCGCAAGTGAAAGGGTATTATCTCCAAATGGAAGATGAAATCGCTTCAATAGCAGCCATCATTGGTGCTTCATGGGCAGGTGGTAAAACCATGACTGCCACTTCAGGTCCCGGCTTTAGTTTAATGCAGGAAAATCTCGGCTACGCTTACCATACAGAAACACCCCTCGTGGTCGTCGATGCTCAAAGATCCGGACCAAGCACCGGTCAAGCCACGATGCCTGGTCAACAAGACATTATGCAAGCCCGGTATGGCACCCACGGTGATATTGCTCCCATCGCCTTTTGCCCTTGGTCTGTTCAAGAAATGTTCAATTTCACAATCCATGCATTCAACTACGCGGAACGTTTCCGAACACCGACACTCATTATGACAGATGGCGAAGTCAGTTACATGCGTGAACCGTTAAAAATTCCGGAATCAGGTGAGATGGAAGTAATCAACCGTGAAAAACTGACGAAAAAACATCCACGTCCCGAGGAGACTTTTCTACGGTATGAAATGCCACGCTTTGGTGATGGACACAATCTCCTTGTCACTGGTTCTGCCCATCGACCTACTGGTGTTCGCGATTACTCTCCCCAATTCCTCCGGGCCACCATTAAGTGGATTTTCAAAAAGAATCAGGCAGCAGGTGCAATGTTACGAAAAGAGAAGCTGGACTTGGAAACCTTCAATCTTGAAGGTGCAGACACTATTGTGCTAAGTTTTGGAGCGGCTGCACGACCTGCCTATCAAGCCGTTCAAACAGCCAGAGAGGAAGGAACGGCTGTTGGGTTCATCCGACTGAAAACGCTATGGCCACTTCCAGAATTACACCTATCAGAACTCATGAAAGATGTTCACCATGTTCTTGTTGTCGAAATGAATATGGGCATGATGGTCAACGAAATCGCTCGAGTAGCATGCCACGCAAATGTTGAGAGTGTGCCGAAGGTCGCTGGAGAAGTTCATCATTCGAATGAAATCATAAAACGCATTCAGGAGGCTGATGCAGCATGAGTAAACCCCAAACACGACTTGGAACTCCCCAAAAATATTACCGTGATCGCTATCTCCGCAACCTCCCCACATCATTTTGTGCCGGGTGTGGAAATGGCACTATCCTTAATTCCTTTGTTCGAGCAGTTGATGAACTAGTTACAGCAAAGGAACTACGTCAAAGAGAATTACTTGCTGTCTCTGGTATTGGTTGCTCAGCATGGATACCCAGCCCCCATTTTCGGGCCGATACCCTTCATACAACCCATGGTCGCGCAATTGCATTTGCCACGGGTGCAAAGGTTATGAATCCAAAGCTAAAGGTCACCGTCTTCACAGGCGATGGTGACGGGGCTGCAATCGGTGGGAACCATCTCATTCACGCGGCACGACGAAATATCCCAATGACGGTGATCCTTGTCAATAACTTCAACTATGGCATGACAGGAGGACAATCTGCACCCACCACTCCACTCCATGTTCGAACCTCAACGTATCCAAAACATCCCGAAGCCCCTTTCGACCTTTGCCAATTAATGCTAGGTGCAGGGGCTAGCTATGTTGCCCGGTGGACCACCTTCTATGTCAATGAACTCATATCTACTCTAAAAGAGACAATACTGCACCCTGGATTCGCCTTTGTAGAAATCCTCGCTCAATGCCCAACCTACGCCGCTCGCTTCTTCACTGAATATCAAAACTCACTTTCTTCCGACGAATTAGAACAATTCCAACAATATCCCGGCGCTTGGATGTTGAAAGCTTTCAAAGGCAAAAAAACTGGGGAATCCAATGGGCACCCACGGTATAAGATGGTCTTCAAAGACAGAGAAATCGAACTTGGGGTTTTTCTAAGAGAACAGCGACCAACTCTCATCGATAATCTTCAAGAACTCTGGGGCTAGCATGAAAGGTGTTACAAGAATGAATCTCACAATTCGCTTTGCTGGATATGGTGGTTATGGTGTCGTTACTGCCAGCCGTATTCTAGGCTTAACCTTTACACAGAAAGGCTTCCATGTTCTTCAGACCGAATCACATGGTGCGGCTGCCCGTGGAGGCGCATGCACAGCAGATCTAACAATTTCTACGGACCCGATTTACGAACTTGGCTTTGACAAACCTAGTGTCCTCCTCGTCTTGTCAACCCCGGCTTTCCGAAAGTGCTGTTCTTTAAGTCCAGATTTGAGTAGCGATTTTCTATTAATCGAATCAGAAATCCTTGAAGAACCCACAGTGAAAATGGGACTCGCCGGTCTCGCCCATCATAACGGTACAAAAATCTACCAGATTGGAATTCGACAAATCGCCGAGGAATTAGGGCATGTCCGTTATATTGGTATTGCTTCGCTTGGAGCTCTTGCTGCTGTTGATGACCGAGTAGATAAACGCCTCTTGGAAAAAACGATTAAAATTGACTCAAAATTACGGCGCTTCGAGAAACAAAATCTTACCGCCCTTCGAAAGGGAGGCAAAGCCATATCATTACTTAAACCACAGATATCATGAGATACACCTTAGAGCATTTGGCAAAACAAGGTGAGTGTTGATGACAGAATCCCGATTCAAGAACTATCTCAGCCTTGTTATTGCCGCCGTCTGTTTCGGAACCATCCCCGTATTCGCGTTTTATCTAACCGACCTGGGTGTCCCGTCCTTACAACAAGCATTCTTCCGGATTCTTTTTACTGTGTTCTTTCTGTTCATTGGTCTAGGCATAACTTTTGCCTTTCGGAACATCCTGATTCGTCGCGAACACCTGATTCAGTTTGTTATCTATGGATTAATCGCCATTGCCATGTCAATCATTGTATACGTAACAGCGATTGCCATTGGTACACCTGTGGTTATTGCAGTTTCCTTGACATATCTATACCCTGCCATTACACTGCTTCTTGGGCGGGTTTTTCTCCAAGAATCCCTCACACCAATCCGCCTCATCGCCGTACCGTTATCAATTATTGGTGCAATAGTAGTCTCCCTTCCAATCACTCCCTACATCGCTGCAGTTCCCATTGCTGGAATAATTCTTGCTCTGTCAAATGCGGTCTTTGCAGCGTGTTACATGATCCTAGGACGAAAATGGGGAAGTTTTGAAGGCTATCGCCCCACTATAACCACCTTCTGGGGATTCTTTTTCGCAATGCTCTGGACAGGCCCCCTCATGCTCATTCTCAGCCTCTTCATAACCGACCCTCGTGTAAGTGGATTTCAACTCTTTCTTCCCCCTCACACTTGGCTTCTCCTTGTGGGTTTCGCGCTAATTTCTACTGCAATACCATATACACTCACAAACGTCGGAGTTGAGGGGATCGATGCAGCTGCAGCTTCAATCATCCTACTGTTAGACCCAATAAGCTCTGTAATTTTTGGAGTCATTTTCCTCAGTCAACCCGTGGCCTCTTTGCAGGCTATTGGTGCAGCACTAATACTCCTCGCTACTGCCCTCATTGCCATAGAACCACGTCTCCAACAACGAAGAAAATCCCAGAATGCATTAGAGTAAGGTTTGCGGCTTTACCACATTCGTTATAACTTGAAACGCTGCAATCACCTACGGAGTTGCCATCAACATGACCCTTCCTAAAGGCAAACTGCATTTACCTGATTTAGAACGACTCGTGTTTCCTCACATTCCACGTATTGATGATCCTCGAAAAGTTACTCTGGATTATGCAACTACCACGGTTCAAGGCAATCTAGTTGTTGCCTCCGATCCAGTAATTGGTATTCCTCTCCAGTTCTACGGGTTCTTTGCGGTTCACTATTCTGCTACAGATGTAGCTATGTCGGGAGGAACACCTCAATTTCTAAATCTGGGAATTTACTATCCACCTGAAACTGAAGAGAGTTGGCTTACCAATACTTTACAACAACTTGGTAATGAAGCAAACCAACTCAACCTCAAAGTTGTTGGCGGGCATACCGGTGGATACGACGGATTGCAAGTTCCAATAATCAGCACAACTTGTTTTGGCGTCATTACGGGCGAGCCGTTTCAACCAAATGAAATCAAAGCCGATGATGTCATTATCGCAGTTGGTCCTGTCACACGAGAAACCTTATGGTTTCTAGCCAATGTTGCCCCTTCACATGTTGATGCAATTCTATCCCGCTCCCAACTAGAAGCTCTCGCCATGGACCTTTCACCCTTCTCTATTGTGCCCGTTGTGAATAGTCTACCTCGAGACCATTTACTCCTCTTACATGATTTAGCTGAGGGAGGACTCACCACGGGGCTTAAGGAACTGCAAACGGCAACAGGCTATGGAATTACAATACAATACGATGCTGTTCCTTGGGATGAGATTGGTATCCAACTGTTTGAATATCTGAAATGGAATCCCCTCCATTGTTCTTCCTTCGGGAGTTTTCTCATAATCTCCACGATTGAATCTGCCGACGAAATTATTCACGCAGCAAAAGCCTGCAACCGACAAGCAGCGGTGATCGGTCATTTTACTAGAAAGAAACGAATTATCATCGAATATCCCGACAAGTCCAAACCGCTCGAACCAGGAGAGGATCCATACAAACGTTTTACTTCAGAAATTACTTAGTCTCAGCAGAACGGGCTTGAACAACGCTAAATGCACCTAAGGATCGACTTACCCATCGATTTCCCAATATACCGTCCAGCCGAGAAAAGGTTGCTAAACACCTCTTAGGTGTAAATGTTGGTGCATAAACGGCGCCTCGATAATGAACACGATGAAATCCATTTTGATAGAGTCTCCGGATTAACTGCCAGGGGCTCGGAAATTGGGCATGGCTAAAGACGTTTTGTTGGGCTAAACTTCGGATTCTACGTTCCAATGCCCATAGGTTTGTGGATGTTAATACTCCTAATACTAACCATCTTTTTGGATGAAGACAGGTTTGCACCTCTTTTAAGAAACGGTCAGGATTCGGCACAAATTCAAGCACAGTCATTCCTATTATGAGATCAGCAACGTTTCTTCGGAAGGGTAAGTTCTCTCCATCCCCAATAACCAAATGCACCTCTTGATTTTCTTGGTTCTTTTGATACGCAATATTGACCATCTGCCAAGTGTTATCCACCCCTACAATTTGCGAGGAAAATGGTTGAAGGAGAGACAACGACATTCCTGTACCAACACCAATGTCAACAACAACACCGTTCACTTTCGGAGGAAGCATTGCATGCACTGCTGCAGCTTCAACTGTCCAGACGTATTTTCCTAACGGAGTATGATACCATGTATCATAAACGGGGGCTAGAGCTCCAAAAGCTGACCGCACAGCGCGTTTTTTCGTTGCATCATTGGGAAGCACAGATGACAAGATTTCCTCACTCATTCACAGGTAGTTCATTAATAATCGCTTGAACATGTTCTCTTACTTCTTTTGAGTTCGAACCAAAGACAACGACAAGTGGTTCAATTCCATGTGCTCCCCAATCAAACAGCAATTCGGGTACAAATTTTAATCGCGATAATCCAGCCAATGTCATGCAATCAGGGATTGTTGCCCTTTCAGGCAGTCGAAACCCTACAACCTGCAATTTCGCCTTTCGACCTGCTTCAGTAATTGTTGAGGAAAATCGTAATGATATCGCTGAACGAATGTCTTCATCCAAGTTGTGCGCTTTTAAAATCACTCGACCCATAAAAGGCGACCAACCATAATCCACTTCACCCACAGCTTGTGGGCGTCCACGGACAATAATGATTCTTCCTGTTAAACCTGCAACTTGGGAGAGTTTAGTGGCGTTTGGAAGGCACGCTACAAAGTTGCTCCCTACCTCTGGAATAAGTCTGGCAAATCCTGGCGTTCTCAATATTGAATTTATGTTTCTAGCCAATTGTTTTTTGAGTTCTTCTGCAGTAGTTGACATCACAGTCCCTCCGTGGCTTGAACCGTTTTGGTTCTTGATTAATCCTCCCTTTTGAATCTACACTTTTTACACAAGGCTTATATACATCACGTATAGCAAACGCAATCAATCCATATGAGGGAACCACAATGGCTGAAATACCATCACCGCGATCAATGTATGTTGCTACAATCGGAATCCTCAGCGCCCTTATGGCCGTATTATCCTATGCGAGTATTGTTATTCCCACACCATTGGGAAGCATCGATTCCTCTTCTGTTCTTATTTTTGCTACAGCGATTTTGTATGGTCCGGAAATTGGTCTAATTGTCACGGTTATCGGTCAGCTTGTTGGAAAGGGCTTCCTTATCACCTACGCTGGTTTACCTGCAGTCTACATTCCAGGCGTCGTAGCTGTTCGCGGCGTCGAAGCTTACATTGTAGGTTATCTAGGTCGACGA
Organism: Candidatus Hermodarchaeum yapensis; assembly: GCA_016840405.1. GTDB lineage: Archaea > Asgardarchaeota > Hermodarchaeia > Hermodarchaeales > Hermodarchaeaceae > Hermodarchaeum > Hermodarchaeum yapensis. The sequence continues at coordinate 42,114 of JAEOSK010000003.1, read as the reverse complement.
TTTGCCTCAAGCCGATATGGGGAAATAAGCGCCATGGTAACTGGTGCCTTATGGGAAACTGCCGGTTTCGTCATAGCAGATTTTTACCTTTGGGGTATGATTGGTGGGTTTTTTGCAGGATTAACCGCAATTCTAACCGGTACAATTTGGACTATTGTTGATATAGTTTGGATTCCCCTTGGTGTAGCTGCAATTTACTATGTCCGTGCTTCCTTCAAAGCCACATATCTGGATGATCACTTGAACCTGGTCAAGGCGCCTGGTCGTTTGGGCGTCTTGCTATTCAGTCTATGTCTCGTTGTTCTTTCTTGGATTCTAATCATCGTAGCCGGATTGACAGGATGGCTCATGGGTCCAGTATTCTCTTTCCCATAACTCTACAAGATATTTGACATTCAAATTAAGAAAAATGCACAGGGGCTTCAAGAAGAATTCAGTGTTTCAGTAATGAAGGTTTTTGGAGGGGAAACCTTTAAGCTTGAAAACGAAGCTTTGTGCGGATAGTGGATGATCGAATGGATGTAGGCGCATGCGGCGAGTTATCAATAAAGTCATCGTTGAACTCGTCCAAGGTGATATCACCGATTTAGCAACTGACGCCATCGTGAATGCTGCGAACGAATCGCTTCAACTGGGTGGAGGCGTGGCTGGGGCAATTCGCCGTCGTGGTGGTCCAACTATCCAACGGGAATGTGATGACATCGGGGGAACACCTGTCGGCACTGCAGTGAAAACAAGTGGGGGAAACCTAAAGGCTAGGTATGTAATTCACGCAGTGGGGCCTCGTTGGGGAGAAGGGGATGAAGATCAGAAGCTTGCCAGCGCGGTACGTAGTGCTCTGACTTTGGCTGACAGTAAGCAACTACGAAGCATAGCATTTCCAGCAATCAGTACGGGTATCTTTGGCTTTCCTAAGGAACGGGCTGCAGAGATAATTCTCTCAACAACGATTACCTATCTTAAAGAAAGCAATGCTTCGCTTCGTCGAATAGTCTTCTGTCTTTATGATCCTACAACATTAACCATTTTCAAAGATGCATTTACAGATCTCACAAAATCAATATAATATTCAAAGCAAATTTTTGAATGAGTTGAACTGCCGTTCTGTTCCTATTGTTGGGCCATAAAAATCAAATGCATCATTGCATCCATCATACGACTCCACGACTCTTCGACTACATCGTTAGGTAAATCCGACCCTCCAACCGCATACCGCGTGTAAATGATTTCACCACTATGATAAAGCGCATGAAGAGTAATTCGGGACACAACCCACCCAAGACTAGGCTTAACGCCTTCAGTTGGCGGTTGAAAAACAAGCTCCTCATCCAAACATTCTTTGAGTTCGTGTAGCACACGATCTTTGACTTCGTCAAGAAGGTCGATAGCAATGTCAAGTGGAACCTCTTTGGCGTAGACAGCAACTTTCCGTCCTGATGCCGCGAACCAATAGAGTTCAGAGTTCGCAATATGAGTCAAATAATACAGAATGGTTCGGGACTCGGGGGCAGGTTCTGTTGCAGCCTGCTCAGGTGTTAAATCCGTTAAAAGATATCGAAGATGGCTTCGAGCAGCCCGATATGCGGTTGCGAGACCATCGCGGAAATCCTTGGTTGTCTGAGTCGTCATGAAACGCACCTTTTACTCTAATCGCTTTAATTTTTTACCTGTATAAATTATCCTCAATTGGTAGGAAAAACTCCTTTGAGTGGTGCTTGTTCCCAAAATTCTTTAAACTGGAGAAGAACAGGGGTGGTAGAGGTTCACAGCTTGGAACCAGAAGAGATGGATGCCACTCGCACTGTCCTTCCTTTTTCAGCAATTGTCAACCATGATGAGCTGAAACTGGCTCTGTTACTCAACGCCATTAATCCTCACATAGGTGGGCTTCTTATCACTGGTCCCAAGGGAACCGGAAAAACAACCATCGTACGTTCGTTGGCAGCATTACTTCCTGACATTCCCGTTGTGAAAGGGTGCAAATTTCGTTGCGCCCCTGATGATCCAAGTGGGGTTTGTGAGGCTTGTACAGCAAAACTTCAGAAGAAACGAAAACTCACGTCGGTAACGCAAAAAATGCGCGTTGTAAATCTCCCATTGAGTGCCACTGAGGATCGGGTGGTTGGTAGTTTGGATGTTGAACGGGCCATCCGAGAAGGCGTTGCAGCCCTCAAACCGGGAATTTTGGCAGATGCTAATCAAAATCTTCTCTATGTTGATGAAGTCAATTTACTCCCAGATCATATTGTTGATTCGCTTTTAGATGCGGCGGCTACGGGTGTCAATGTAGTTGAACGAGAGGGAATTTCGATTAGCCATCCGGCTCGGTTCATCTTTGTCGGTTCTATGAACCCAGAAGAAGGCGAATTGCGTCCTCAATTGTTGGATCGTTTTCCTCTTCACGTGGCAATTCAACGCCCTTTCACAATAGACGAAAGAGTCGAAATTATTCGATTAAATATCGCCTTCGAACGCAATCCTAAAGCGATGAGTGCAAAATGGATGGATGAAGAGAACAAATTACGTGAGGAGATTGTCGCTGCTCGAGAACGTATGGGTGTTGTTCAAATTCCTGCTGAGGTCATGGAAGTTATAGCTAACCTAACCTCGCGCCTCCAAGTGGATGGGGCTCGTCCTGATATCGTAATCGCCAAAACTTCTATGGCATTCGCCGCTTTTGATGGACGGGCAGAAGTCACTCCGGAGGACGTTGAAATTGTCGCGAATCTTGCTCTAAGCCACCGGACACGGCAACGAGGCATCCTGGAACCACCAACTCGTGAAGAAATTAGCGCAACCATTCAAGAGGCAAAAAAGAAAGTAAAAACGACCGATCCCAAATCCAAAGACAAAGATCCAGCTACTAAAGATATACACAAGAAACTTACAAGCAAATTCAAACAGCATCACGCGCTAGATAGTAATCAGGATGGACAGCGTTTTTTTGGAACCCCGCCTAGCCGAGGGCCACCTGGACGCTGCGCATACACGTCGCTTATCTGTTCTTTTATGGTGATGACGGCGGCATTTGGCTACCTCTTAGGCACTCTAATTTTTCCCATTAATTTCATCATTGGTGGTATTCTGGCATTTAGCCTACTGTTTCTAATTGAACGTGTAATGCGCTATCGACGCAAAGCTGGTTTAGTCATGCCGTCGCTAGCTCAAGCTGATCGACCCCCTGATCCCGGTTCAAAAATCCGTCCTACAAAACATAAGGGCGACTCTACAGCACCTGCAACTACGAGTTCAAAACCCTCATCTTCTAGTAAAACGACTCCTTCACAGCAATCCGCTCCGTCGAGTCCCACGGATTCAGCGAAGCTCATCCGATTAGATGAAGGCACACCCTTGTTCCATCTAGAGGAATTACTCGAACCACGCTTTTTCGGACGACAACGCGCACCCAAATGGTCGATCCGCCAAGTGGGTCGAAGAGCTGGAACCGGAACAACACGACTTGCCGAGAGTGGTGTCATACAGGGTTCAAGTCTTCCTCAAGGATCTCCACGTAACATCCATCTCCCCGCCACAATATCTGCAGCAGCAATCCATACTGACCTTACCACAAAACAAACACCTAGGGTGAAAATTCAACTGGAAGATGTCCGCGAAAAACGGTTCCTTAGCAGAACCCCAATCACCATTATCTTTGTCGTTGATCTCAGCGTGTCCATGCTCAAAAACTTCGACAAACTCCAGCTTTCTCTAATAGCCTTCAAAAACTGCCTTGAAGGCACTCGAGATCGCGTCGGGCTTATTGCCCTAAAAGATTGGGGCGCAGCAGAAGTCCAAGCTCCCACCACAAACTGGACACGTTTAGTCGCAAAACTCATGACACTGCGCCTATCCGGATACACACCTCTAGCCGCAGGACTCAAACGAGCACATGAGACCATAAAGCGCGAACGTCGCCGAAACTCAGGCACCCTTCCCCTCATTGTAGTCTTTAGTGACTACCTCCCAAATATTCAGCTAAGCAAATCAGATACCCCTGACCTTGGACTTCCCGAAGCAGTGGCTGATGTCCTCCATCAATGCCATCTCCTGGCAAAAGACCGTATACCACTAGTAACTATTAATCTGCATCACGAATTCTTTCCCATTCGACAAAAACGCCACCACAAAGTAATTGCTGATTGGCTTCACCAACGTGCGAAAGAACTCGATACATCTAGCATCATCGAAGTTGGTCTCAAAGAAGACAAGCTAATTCCCTTTCTAGGCTACTATATGGCATTCATCACATCAGGACGCACATATCTCGGCGATGAACTGACGACACCCACTGAAATCATCAGTGAAATACGCGCGATTGCCCGACGAGGTGCCTGGTAATTTTCAACGTGAGAAGCGAGTTGGAACAAAGCTCAGTACCTATTTAAGATACCATTAGACATGTTAAACAATCACAGAACAGACAATTCGTGTGAAGTTGAATGGCAACATTGTATAGTCTCTATGTTGTTTACAGAGATGGACGTACTCTGCTCCAAAAGGACTTCCAAATTGAAAATATGGAACCAGACCTTGTCACCGGGTTCCTCTCAGCGGTGAGCATGTTTCTATCAGATCTTGTTGGACGAATATCTGATGATGGGCAACAGTTGAAATCCCTGGAACGAGAAGATGGCCGTTTACGAATTATCGACCGAGAGGATGTCAAGATCCTCTTAGAATACGGAAAAAATATCTATGTAGCCGCATTTTCAACCCATGATTTACCCGTGATCCGGCGACGAATGTGTACTTTAATAACCCTGCTTGAAATGCGCCATGAAAAGCTGTTAGAAAATTGGCTCGGTGATCTCAGTCATTTCCGAGATTTTGTACCGATAATTGATACACTATTTCGACCCCTAGCGATCTCAGAGCGCTATGTTCCCGTTCGTGTTCACACTTTTCCCCAAAGCTCTCTCCCTCAAACACTCCAACCTCTTCTGGAAGCCATCGATGATAATCGATCACTCGAAGAACTTGCAATTGTCCTCCAACAACCACTTTTTCAAGTCATCGTTAACTTTCAAGCATTACAGGACCATCATGCCATAATGTTAGAACGACGAATAACCGTCGAACAACTCGTTTCTTCAACAACCCAGACTCGAGAGTAACTATCTTAGGACTCGTCCTTTTCGTCTTGAAATTGACGAATAATCTTCTCCATTTCTTTCAAACTCGTATTGATGACCTTCTTTAGACCAGCTAGTTCCTGTTCAATCTGGTTTAGTTGTAGTTGCAGGTCAGCAATTGCTTCATTCGCACTAACAACTTCACTCATCTCTGTATCAGGAGTCAAAGAAATTACAGGGACATTCACTGGATGACCCGCCAACCAGCGAAAAGCTTGAATAATGAAAACCTCATGGTCATGGATTCCAACATAGTCGTTGAAGAAGGGTGTGGCTCCACCCATTGCGAGGACACGTCCCTTGTCCAACTCAATAGTAATGACATTTGTTGGATTCCCTGGACTATTTGCCGTTCGAAAAAGGTGGGTTGCAGTGTCCTCTGCTTTGATGCTTGTGCTTGTTGTGAATAGAAGGTGGCTGATTCCTTTTACAAGGGGATGCTGTGCTGCAGGAACAGCCATTATCATCTCGTCTTTAGCTGCAGCATCGGACAAATCTCCTTCTAACTGACGACTAATGGCTTTCTCCGAAAATTCAAAGTGGAATTTGGTCGCAAGGGCATTCAGGTTTGTAAGCCGGGCTGAATCTCCTCCTTTCCCGAAAATTGTTGCTCCACTGATTAACAGCAAACCTCCTCCTGATTCAACGAAAGATTGCAAAGCTTTGATTTCTTTTGATTTTAATTTAGATTCCCGAGGATTTCCTAGGACTATGACTTTAAAATTCGTGAGTTCTTCCAGCGTGATCGATGTATCAAGGGAGCCAGTCTTCATTCCATTCGTTTCTAAAAGAAGACACAGACTGGAAAGTTCAGGCTCTTGAAGAATTACCTCCTCATTATGCGCAGCATCAAAAAGTATTGAAATTGGCTTTGAGGTGGTCATAGACTCTCTACTCTATATCTCCTATCAGGGGCTGGAGTTAAATATGCTACTCGCGTGGTCTATATGTGCCCTCTCCTGATACATCAAATAGGGGTGTGAGACTAGCGTGACTGTAGCGTCGGTTCGTGTTGCTGAAGCAAGCGCCGTTGATGTGGGTCGTTTCACGGTTCGTGTTGATCCAACAATTTTAGACCAATTGCAGATTTCTGATGGTTCTGTTGTCGAAATAGTCGGCAAAAAGAGTGTATGTGCTCTTGCACTCAGGGATTCTTCTATTCACAATCGAGCCGTCATCAAGATGGATGGATTATCACGGCTAAATGCGGGAGTACGTTTAGGTGACACAGTTACGCTACAAGGAACCGATGCACAACCCGCAAGAAATGTTGTATTAACGCCAATGAAGGGGGAAGAACTACAATATCGGCAGGAATTAGCGGCATCACTTTTGAAATCCAATCTCATGGATAAACCAGTCAAGAAAGATACCGTGATTGCCGTAGGGCGAGCAGCTTTTGCCCTCGGCGAAGCCAAATTCTACGTGGCTAAGACAGTGCCCACGGGGAATGTCATAATTACAGCAAGTACCGATCTCCAACTCCTTAAGGAAGCTCCAGAAGAAGTTGATACTGTTGCCACTGCAACATACGATGATGTGGGAGGACTGGATGTCGCTATTCATCGGATTCGTGAAATCGTCGAGCTCCCCATTCGACATCCGGAACTGTTTGCTCGATTAAAAATTGAGCCTCCTCGTGGAGTGTTGCTCCATGGTCCACCCGGTTGCGGAAAAACGTTACTCGCTAGAACAGTGGCTACAGAAAGCGAAGCCTTTTTTCGGGCAATAAACGGTCCTGAGATTGTCAGTCAATATTATGGCGAATCAGAAAAGTACCTGCGAGACGTTTTCCAAGAAGCGGAGAAACACAAACCTGCCATTATCTTTATTGATGAAATCGATGCTATTGCATCACGGCGTGAAACGGGGGGAATGGAAAGCCGTATCGTTGCTCAAATTCTAACCCTGATGGATGGTCTCAAAGATCGTGACCAGGTTTTTGTCATCGCTGCGACAAACCGACTCGAAGCTCTTGATCCTGCACTACGAAGACCTGGACGTTTTGATCGCGAAATCTTGATCAATGTTCCCGATACACGAGGACGGCTTGACATCCTGCAAGTACACACTCGTGGAGTACCCTTGGATCCATCAGTGAATCTGCAGCAAATGGCACACAATACACACGGATTTGTGGGTTCAGATTTAGCCTTTTTAGTCAAAGAAGCTGCACTCAGCGCTTTGCGACGTGTCCTTCCACAGATTGAAGAACAACAAATGCAAATTCCCCCGGAACTGATTAATCAAATCGTAGTAACAGCAGATGATTTCCGCTCCGCTAGACAGCTCGTGGAACCTTCTGCGTTACGTGAAATTTCCGTCGAAATTCCCATGGTTCAATGGGATGATGTTGGTGGAATGGAGGAAGCAAAACAGGCACTTCGTGAAGCCGTTGAACTCCCCATCAATCGACCCGATGTTTTCACACGTTTTAACATCGATCCACCCAAGGGTGTCCTCTTATTTGGACCACCCGGAACAGGTAAAACACTACTCGCAAAAGCCGTTGCCACTGAAAGCCAAGCAAATTTCATTAGTGTACGTGGCGCTGAAGTTATGAGTAAATGGGTGGGAGAATCTGAGAAAATTATTGCAGAGATCTTTCGCCGGGCTAGGCAAGCAGCTCCTGTAATCCTCTTTATAGACGAATTAGATAATCTTGCACCTCGCCGTGGTTCAGGATTTGACAGTCGCGTAAGTGAACGTGTAGTAAACCAACTCCTTGTGGAAATTGATGGGATGGAAGAGCTTCAGGGAGTTGTCGTGCTTGCGGCAACAAACCGTCCTGATATCATTGATCCTGCCTTGCTTCGTCCAGGGCGTTTTGATATCTTTGTATTCACACCTCCACCAGATTTAGCCGCTCGACGTGCAATCTTTGCAGTCCATACACGAAAAATGCCTCTTACTGAAGATGTAAATCTAGATCAACTGGCATCGACAACTGAAGGCTTTTCAGGTGCTGATATCGGAAATGTCTGTCGAAAAGCGGTGTTGGCTGCTATCCGTGAAAACCCAGACGCTTCAAAGGTCAGCATGAATCACTTTCAGGATGCACTAGCATCAGTACAACCTAGTATTTCACAGGATACTCTGAATAAATTCAGTCAATTTGCTGAACGTTTCCTTGGACAATAATCAAATATCGAATCAGTATAGGGTAACATCAGGATATCGCGGAAAGGATGGTCATAAACGTTGACATGGGAACTGGAACCAACTGAAAAGCTAACATTGGCCAAAAGCATCTTACCAAAGGAACAAGAGACTCTCATTCTGGTAGCCAAGGCCAAAATTGCCAAGGGTATTCGCGCAGGGGAGCGACCAATGCTTGTGCGTGGACAAGATGGTCATCTCGTTCTTACCAGCTATCGTGTAGCATTTATTGCAGAAGTCGAAGGTCTCCCACCTGCAGAGCCGTATGCTGGCGAGCTAGAAAAAGCCTTCAAACAAAGTAAAGTATTCATCAATGTCCCTTTGGTATACTTGCCTGAACTACAGGAACATCCGGGTAGTTACGCAAAATGGAAGAAACATATGAATTTGGCAATTGAGAGATCAGATGGAGTGCAAGAATTGGTATATGTGAAAGCAACCGGTGAACTCCTTGACTTCCAGCGAACGAGCCATGATTTCTTCAAGCAATGTTTCGCTGGACCCATTGACTTCTATACGCTTCTTGAAAGCGGTGTAAAACATGGAGAAACAACAGAATCAACAATCTATGATTTGGTCGGACAACGTATCAACATACAGATGACAATAGTGCCCGAAAGCATGTTAGATGCCTATCCGAAAAAAGCCCAAATAGTCTTCAATGGGCTGGTCAAGTTTCTCGGAAAGAAAGGTCAAGGTGGCTATTTCGATTCAGTCTCACGAACATTAGCACTACGAGGTGACCATGTACATATTTCAGAAGAGTGGATTGCCCATTCTTCAAATGATATTCTTCAACAAAAAATCCAGCAGCTTATAGAGGAATGGCGAGCTGAAGAAGAAGCTAAAAGAGAAAAACTAGGAGACCGATATGAAATCACAGGCTTCTAATATAGCACCAGAAGTTATATGAGGCTAGAAAATACCGCAGATAAGAGAAGGAGGTTTCAACTATGGCGAAAACAATTTGTTTACTTGCTCCAGATCCAGTCTTAGGACCTCACCCTAGTATCCCAATTGGCGATGTGGGAAGTCAAAATTACTGGACCCAAATGATTCAAGCTCCCCATAAGGATCGGGGTGCTCAAGCCATCCGCGCATTCAGGCGACTGACACGGCTTGCAGCTTTTGGAGGCTTTTCGACAGGTAAAACATTGACACGGACCCTGGCTTCAGGCACTGAAATAACCGAGTCCGATTCACGGCTTCCCCAATTCATCTATCATCCCCCAGATCTTGAACGGGATATGGAGCAAATTGAAATTCTTGAAAAAGATGCGAAAATCTATGTTCCCCCTGATTGGATCTGTTGTGGCTATGGAGAGGAATTCAATAACGGGGATCGAGAGTTTAAAGTTTATGAGGTTTGGGAACCCAGCGAAACACCATACACCATAGAGACATTTCAGTCACCGCTAATCAAGACAGGCTGGCGTGGACAAGGTTACAAGGCAAATGTTGTTTTCATTTACACAGGTCGTGTTCATGTTTATGCCAATACAGGCGTAACACAGACATCGGATCTTGCCCGACTGACCTGGACAGGTAAATCGTGGCGCCGAGAAGAATATGATATTCCCGTTAAAGGTGCTGAAGGGAAAATAACTTACAAACGTTCAATTCGGCTGCAGGAGCCCTATGGATTGCTTTACGCGTTTGTCGTCGATGACTCTCGAAAACTCATATCGACTCTTCATGAGCAACGAATTCCGATGAACTCCCAAGAACTCATCGAATACCTCAAAACGCTCATTGATAACGTCATGCGAGACCAATTCTCAGAACATGAGTTCATGAGTGCATTACGCGATGAAGCTGAAATTCGTAATGAAGTCAGAGGCGTTGTTGCTAAGGCGTTTAGCAGGCTAGGACTTAATCTGGTTTCTCTGTCAGCTGGAGTGCTCTCCATTGAAGAGAAGCTTTGGGATCGCTTCTTCTATTGGCGTGTTGCAGGCGTACATCCTGCCCAAGTCCTATGGGCTGAAAAGTCAGTAGAAATCGCCAGTTTAACCGGGCAAGCCCCCACCCTACCCGCTACAATTCCAACAGGTCCGTTAGCAGAAGCAGAGCGCCAACTCCGTGAACGAGCCCCCGCAAAAACCTCCCGCAAAGAACGAGCAAAAGCCACCCTTAAAGAAAAGCCTGCCAAAGTGGCGGCAAAAGAACAACCAACTGATAAACCACCTGAAGAATCCGAAGAAGAATAATCCCTCAAAACCAACTCGATGACAAATGGTGTAAGAATTTGACCCCTGACGAAAATGCTCCCAAAGAGAAACAACCTCTCTTTATAGGACCTTTACTACCAATTTTTTACCTGCGGCTCGTTGAAGCTCTCTCTGTCGAACACCAAGGAAATCCAACGGCCATCGAAAGAGCTCTTCACGAGTTGGGAAAGAATATGACGACCCCACTTCTTCTTGGACTAGTAAGTCGGTACGGGCAACCTCCAGAGAACTATTTTCCCACTTCTCCGGATTTATTCTTGAACCGTGTTGACGAGTACCTATCACGAAATTGGAACCTTGCCACAGGACATCCGCCAGACAAACTGGAATTTTCTGATGACCGCACCCTCCATCTGACTACAGAATTCTGTCCAATCTGTCAACAAGACACCATGGAAAATGTCCTCGATTTACGGTATTGTGAACTTGTTTCCGGTATGCTTGAAGGTCTTCTTCAACACTGGATTGACAACCTCAAACTCTCCTATACTGCTCGGGTCACCCAAACCAAGGGTCGCCTCCAAGGAGATCCGACCTGCGAGTTTCGTATTCATTTCGCCGATTAAAAAACACAACACTACATGAATATCGGATTATCTACACCTAGCTCAGTTTGGTTACTTTTTCGAGCTCTGGGATTATCCACTCCAAATCTTGTTCCTTCAGCCGTTTCTTCGTGGGAATTCCGCGCTCGTCCCAACCCCGTTTCTGATAGTACCATGAAAGCAGTTTCTCGTAGCCCTCTTTCTCAAGCTTGGTTCCAGATAGAGGACCCACAGATAGTGGTTCAGTAAACCAACGTGCAGGAGGATAATCCATCGACCGGTCCCATTCACCATCAAATTCTCGAACCCAATAAGAACGAACTAATGAATAGATACGATCCGAGAGCACCCAGAAGTCATCTAATGTCCATTTCAGACCTGTCGCTGCCGCAAAATACTTCGGATACCACTCCAAGTCAAATCCTACTTCAATCCAGGGGAAGCGACAGCCAACCAACTGCTCAAACAGCCCACCCCGAATCCGCTGCAATTCGATGATTTTATCGACTTTACTCTCATCATATGTCTCCCGACCCACATCCACCTCATGGGTAATCACCCAACTTTCTTTATGATGGGCGCCGATAGAACAGACTCCAAAAGCAAGGGCCATACCTGGGGCAGCATGACAATCATACCCGGAGATTTCCAGACCTTTAATTTGCATGGCAAAATTTTGAGTACTTTTACCAAGTTGTTTTGCCATGATTTGTGTGCCATCGGCAAGCATGTTTCCGAGATTGTCTGCTCGGAATGCAATGTCCGTAATTAGTTTCCGTGTCGCATGGAAGTCTCCCCAGTCGAGCTTTTCATCAAGAATTCCTTTTTCTGATGCTTCCATAGCAAAGCCGATTGTATTACCTAAGGAAATCGTATCAAGACCATATTCATCTGCGAGTCGATTCAAAGTAGCGACTTCGCGGAGATCCCGCATCCCAATGTTAGATCCAAGGAGTGCTACGTTCTCATAATCGAGCTCAGCAGAGAGTCCTTCAGAATCTTTGATGCAATGACCGCACTGCATGGTACAGGAGGGACACCCGCGTGTTTTTTCTTTCAATTTCTCCATGGTGCCGCCACTGAGCGCTTCGGCATGCTCGAATTGCCCCTCCCGAAAGTTGTAACTGGGGAGGACACTGTATTCTTGACACCATGCGTGAATGAGCATCGTACCCTGGGTCATCCATTCATCGTAGCCTGGCTTCTCACGAATATCTTTGAACCCGTCTCGACCAAGTTGGCGAAACGCTTCAGGGCTCGCCAGTTCAGGTGTAGAGGAGCCTTTCGCGACCAAGGCTTTCAGGTTCTTTGAACCCATTACAGCACCCATACCTGGGCGTCCCCCAGATCGTCCCATCATAGACCGGACGGTTGCATATTTGACGAGGTGTTCGCCGCCTTGACCAATCATTAACGTGCCAATACTCTTACCATGGGTCTCTTCGAGTTTCTGTTCTGCTTCAAACGCACCTTTTCCCCAAAGGTGGTCAGCCTCCAGTACGTTTACTTCAGAATCTTGGATCAGAACATAGGACGGGGTTTCGGCTTTACCCTCGACAACCAAAACATCATAACCTGCTCGTCGTAATTGGGAACCAAAATGTGAGCCAAGATTTCCATCCCCATACCCGCCCGTCAAGGGGCTTTTTGCTGCAACAACAACTTTCCCAACATTCGGCATCGCCAAACCGGATAAAGGTCCTACAGCAGCAATGAACTTATTCCCTGGTGAGAGGGGATTTGTACCCTTAGGCACTTCGTCCCAGAGAATCTTTGCCGCAAATCCGCGACCCCCCACGAATTGCAGGGCAAATTCTTTCGGATACTTTTCTGTGGTTACATCTTTGTTCGAAAGATTCACGCGTAGAAGCTGTCCAGTCCAACCTTTCATACTCGACTCACCAAACACAAAACCTGATGCAAGTCAGAGCATTCTCCACAAATAGCTTTCGCAGATTCACAAGAAAATCTCATTTCTTAGGGCGGAAAATGAAATAAAAGGAAGAAACGCACTCTTAAGATTTACACTGCAAACTGGACATGAGGTGTGTTAACTGCCTGATAAAAAAGTGCATGAAGTTATTCGAGCGCCCCGAATTGTACGAATTTTTGCAGGCATCGACTTTGTAATGATGTTCGGGTTTGCGATGTTGGGAGTATTTATCTCAGGTCTTTCATCGCTTTTTAATGAAATCCTAAATTATGCACATGCGAATGATCCCTCTCTCTATGTTGAGATTATCAATGAAATCATTAATGTAGGGCTCACCGTTCCCTTCATTGTCAATGGCTTTACTCTGTTGGGTGCTATCCTAACAACCGTTTCGTTGGTTGGAATGATAGTTGCATTAGGAACCGCGTACAAGAAACCCTGGGCCATCACTTTAGGAGTGGCTGTGTCCGTTTTCGCTATCACTGGAGGAATAGTTAGCTATGTTTACAGAGTTCTTTTCCCCTTTCAGCCGATTGGTCCTCTTAACCTCCTAGATTTAGCTTTAAGCCTATTTTTCGGAATCCTGGCAATCAACATCTTTTTCGTTGGAGCTTTTCTGATTTGGCAACTGGAGGAGCAACCGCGATACAATATTAGAATGGGGCGTTTTATCCTCATCTGGAACATAGATGCGCTCTGCTTACTAGTTACCACCTTCTTGTATGCTGGAATGGGTTTTGTTACAAGTGATCTACTTACGATGCTCGGGGTAGTTTACATCGCAGTCGCAATAATTGCGGTTATCAACGTGTTAATTCGTCCCCTGTTCACTAAACTCGTTTCATTAATTGCCCGCTGGTGGCTGGGGTTTATCATTTCATTCGTTTTCATGTTCCTCATTAATGGCATCATATTATGGCAACTACCCCGTATCCTCCCAGGATTCTATGTGGTCAATTTAATTGCCGCTTTAGCCGCTGGACTCATTCTAGCAGCTGTTAATGCCCTTGTCGTGAATATCGTAGGTCTTGATGATGATATCTCTTTCTTCAATGATTATGTCGCCAAACAAATCCGGGAAGAAATGGCAACAATTGATATCCCTCAAACTCATGCCTTAGTCGCAGTGGAAATTGATGGTCTTAGTTACACAGCCATTCAAAAGGCGTTAAAACGCGAATACATGCCTACGCTTCAAGGATTGCTAAAACGTGGAAGTCACATACTCACACACTGGGATTGTGGAATTCCTTCCATGACTTCATCGTGCCAAGCTGGTATCATGCATGGAAATAATAATGACATCCCCGCCTTTCGTTGGTATCTAAAACCTGAAAAACGTATGATGGTCTCCAACAACCCCAAAAACGCTCAAGAAATCGACCAGCGAGCCTCTTCCGGTCAAGGCATTCTCCGTAACGGCGGCTCAAGTGTAAGCAATCTCATCAGCGGTGATGCCTCGTATTCCTTTTTCACGATGTCAACCCTTACCCAAGAAGATGAAGAGGCAGGGCGACGTAGAAGCCAGGACCTCTATTACTATCTACTCGATCCCTATGCCATGAATCGTAGCATCATCTTCACGATCTGGGATATATTTGTCGAAATTGGACAAATCATCAAACAAACCATCACACGTAGAAAACCACGAATGAACCGACTCTCGCATGCCTATCCTATTGTTCGTGCCGCAACTAACATCTTCATGCGTGATGTCGCCACATCAATGGTAATTCAAGACATTCTTCGCGGATCACCTGCAATTTACGTGACCTATTTAGGTTACGATGAAATTGCACATCACTCCGGTCCATTGACTTCAGATGCCCTCAAAGCCCTCCATGGTCTGGATAAGCAAATACGACGAATTCTACACGTTATTGAATACTACGCACCCAGGCCTTACCATCTGTTCATTCTTTCAGATCATGGTCAGTCTGCTGGTTGGACCTTCAAGCAACGATACAACATTTCACTCAAAGATCTCATCACAGAGCTTCTCGAAGGCAAAGCCTCGGTAGGCGAAATGGAAGCCCTTGATGCCCATCGAGGTTACGTTGCAGGACTCGTCGATGACATGAATGCCGGTCGAGCTGCAGCGAAAAAAGAGAAAAAAGAACATGGAGTACTGAAATATTTCCACCGGCAGGCTAGTAAAAAAGATGAAGCTCCCCTAGACAAAGAAGTAGAAGCAAAAGATGTCCTCGTATGTGCTTCAGGGAATCTTGCTCAGATCTATTTCACAACAACAGAAAAACGTGAAACATTGCAAAATCTTGAAACTCAATTTCCTGGCTTCATATCAAAACTCGTTGCTCATCAGGGCATTGGCTTTGCCATTGTCATGGATGAAAAACTTGGACCGGTCCTTCTTAGTGGGGAGGGTGCAATAGAGTTGAGGACGGGAAAAATCAAGGGGCAGAACCCTCTCACACCTTATGGAAACGAAGAAGTTCGAAGACAACAATTACTTCGCCTTGCTAACTTTCCTAGTAGTGGTGAACTCATTCTTATGAGTCCTGTGTATGAAGATGGTTCAGTGGCAGCCTTCGAAGAACTCATCGGTAATCACGGTGGAATAGGTGGCGATCAAACAAATGCAATTCTCGTTCATCCTGTGGAATTCAAAGTTGAAAGTGAAAAAATTATCAACTCAGAACAGATCTTTAAAGTCCTTAACCAAGCTCGTTCTGATTAACGCACTAAATTCGGTTCAAAACGTACGACTTATGAAAGAATACTGGGAAGTAAGGGTATGAGTAATCAATCCACTGATTGTATCTTCTGCAACATTGTTGCAAAGAAACTCACCGCTCATGTCGTCTATGAAGACAACGAAATCCTCGCCTTTCTGGATATTCGTCCCATTAACCCGGGCCATACTCTTGTGATTCCTAAAGCTCATGTTGCGAGTCTGAGCGAATTAGATTCGATGTTAGCAGGGCGGCAATTTCAAGTAGCCGGAAGGATTGCTGCAGCTCTGCGAAAATCAGGACTAAAGTGTGAGGGTATTAATGTCTGGCTTGCTGATGGAAAAGCAGCCTTTCAAGAAATTCCGCATATTCATATTCATGTGATTCCTCGCTTCGTTGGGGATGGAATACGTATTAAGGCGGGTCCAGATTATGGGCAAACTCCTCCTACAAACGAACTAGAAGACCAAGCGAAGAAAATCCGAAAAGCGATGGATGAATAGTTTACCACAAATCCTGCCCTGAAACGAAGCCTCATATACTTGAAGTATACGGTATTCAAAGTAATTGGTTGGGTGTCTTGGTGGCCATGAAACCTCGCGGGATAAATGCACTAGTATTCTCGCTGATATTGTTAGGGCTGGTCGTGTCTTTGTGCTATTTGCCTTCTAACCCAACTCTAGTTAGTGCCGAGGTGTTGAGCAATGGAGATGTTTGGGGCATACTGTGGATGCAACCCCGAAATGATGGTTTCAACGCGATAGCTGTTACAACTCAAGCAGTTTTTGTTGCAGGATCAACTTCAACTCTTGGCAGTAGCGCACATAACGTCCTTTTGGTGAAATACACGCCAGAAGGAGAGTACATTTGGAATCAGACTTGGGCGTATTCCTATAACGATTCAGCCTATGCTCTCAGCGCCGGAGCAGGGAGCATCTACCTTGCCGGCATGACGACAACAGGTCCATATGGAACGAATGGCTTGCTAGTCAACCTTGATTATAATGGTAATGAAATCTGGAATTCTTCATATGGAAACTTTCCAGAAGAATGGTTTACCTGCGTCAGTGTTGGTGCAGATGGCATCTACGCTGGCGGAATCCGAAGGAATACAGAAAACGATGTTGATGCTCTTCTGGTCAAATTTAACTTCGAGGGGAACGAAGTCTGGACAGAAAGCTGGCAGAATACCTCAGTTAACCGCGCATTTGGAGTCGCAGTCGGCTCCGACGGCGTCTATCTTGTGGGTGATGCGGGAAATCAATGGGACGGATCCAATTCTAGCGCCTTTTTGACAAAGTATTCCTTCAGTGGCACCCAACTGTGGAATACAACTTGGGGTGGAGAATATTCCGATATCGCCCGAGGGGTGACAGTTTTCAATGACGATATCTTCGTCACTGGATCAATACAAAATTCTAGCGCATTAGGTCCCAAAGAACTTTTTTTACAAAAATACAACAGTACTGGAAGCCTGCTTTGGGAGCAATTTGATGAAACGGGAATCAATGAAGAAGGGATAGGGATCCATGTCACAGCAGACAGCATTTTTGTTGGGGGTGAACTGGAACACCCAATTTCTGGCTTCCAGGCAAGTCTTAACAAGTTCAACAGCACGGGTGATCTTGCTTGGAAACGAATGTGGGGTGGAGCAGATAATTGTCAACCCTTTGGGTTTAGTGCATCCCTTGAGGGGCTCTTCTTCTCCGGAACCACTTCGGAGTGGTTAACAGAATCTACGAATGGGTTTGCCTGTAAGTTCAGTTTCGATGGAAAAGGTTCATCCGGTCCTGTGGCAATATTAGACATTATTTACCTCAATCCCTATGGGTCCTTTGTTGTACCGTGGACCATTGCCATTGATCCTGATGGAAACATTGCAGATTATGAACTTCAAATGGACACAACGTCTCTCTTCGAACGACCCATGATAACCTGGAGGATCAATCAAACAAGTGTAGCTGTTACCAATCCCCAAATTGGCACTTACTACTTCCGAGTTCGTGCCTTTGATAATAACAGTAATTCAGGGCCTTGGAGTAACATCGTCTCCGTTTCTGTTACTCTCGTGCCTCCCACCGTCTTTAATCCCTGGCTTGCTCCTGCAATTCTAGTTCTGGCGATTTTTGTCCTACTCGCAGTGTTCTTATTTGTATCAATACGCCACTGGCGCATTGAATAACCATTTCGTCCCCTATTCGTAAGCTAGCTAAGTAGTTAATCTTGGTCGGATAACAACATCTAGTTTTTCTGGAGCCAATTTCACTACGAGGTCACAACACGTTTTCCCCGAGGAATAAGAAAGGGAACCGCTTCACGATATTTACCATAAGAATCACCAAACCGCCGTAACAACTCAATTTCCTCGTAACCCAGCAACGCTAGCTGAAGCGGTGTGAAAACTATGGCAACAATAAGGAGTGGAACAAAGTCGAATAACAAAGCAATTGCTGGAGTAGCAAGAATGAATCCTAGGGTTTGGGGGTGACGACAATACGAATATGCACCTGTTGTCACCAACTGCGAGGATCGCCGACTTAGATTAATTTCCTCTCCCTGCGCCCGTTTTCTTCCCATCGAAGTAACGCCCCAAACAATGAACATAACCGCTAAAATCAGAAGTATCATTCCCGCAAAGAGTTCAATGTAGCGCCATATCCATGGGTATGGATAAATTACAATGGGTAATAATTGCCAGGGAATGAGGGGAGTAAGATACCGAGTTAGAACTAAACCAATACCGAGAATTACAAAATAGAGGATATTTGGTAAGAATATAATGGCAAAGCGTGGACCCCAGGACCACGACCAGCGCGACGATTCAGACATATTCTATCACCGGTGGTTGCAACGTTCCTTTCGGTGAATCAGTTCGTTATAAAGATTTGGCGACCTATAATTCCGACGATAATGAGGTAAATCCCAGCATAGGCTATTCCAATGGCTAGAATGTACAAGAGCCTTATTGCACCTAATTGGGAAAAAATCGCTACAACCACTCCCAAGACGACTAAAGCAGCGCCGTCGACAATTTCCATTATTCGGAACCAGGTAGCTCGTACCGGTGAAAGTTGCCCAGTTAATAAAGTGTTAAGACCGAACACCATCAAACCGATGGCGAGGATAAGAATCCAATATATTCCTCCCAAGTAATTAGAAATCATGACTAGTACGGAGAAAATCATTAAGACAAAGCCACAGATGAAGTTGAGGATACGCAGCCTAGATGGCAAGCGGTTCTCACGATACCCATAAATTATCCGAGAAATACCCAAGAAGAAAACTGCGGGGCCTAAGAGGATAATCATCAATGTGATGTAAGATTGTGGGAGCCAGAACACCGTGGTTGCTAATCCAATTGATATTACTCCGAATATGACATCAAACACTCGTGCAACAAAAGAAGTCCGTTCCTCAGTCATTCAACGTACACCTTGGACTGGGTATGCACATAGTTCAGTATAAAAGATAAACTCTATCCTACTGATTTCGGAGACAGATATTTCCCATTTATTTATACGGTCCTTTTACATGATTTCTTAAATCTTCCATCTACGCATAGGAGTTTTTCTCAACCATGGATTTACTCTCCTCAGCTACGAGCTTCATCAGAAACGCAAATCATCTCATCGCTTTAACCGGTGCAGGAATCTCTAAAGAATCCAATGTCCCCACCTTCCGAGGAAAGGATGGTCTCTGGCGTCAATACAATGCCATGGACTTAGCAACCCCTCAGGCATTTGCTCAAAACCCCAAACTCGTCTGGGAGTGGTACACCTGGCGACAAAACCTCATCTCCAAATGCCAACCTAATCCTGCTCACTTAACCCTAGCTGAGTGGGAAAAACGGGGCATTCTCAAAGCTGTGATTACGCAAAATGTTGATGGTTTACACCGACAAGCAGGATCTGGAAAAGTCTTGGAAGTCCATGGAGATATTTGGCGAGTCAAATGCACTGCTTGTTCATACCGAACACACCTCTCAGAACCCGCAATCGGCATTCCGACCTGTGCTGATTGTGGAGCAAATCTACGACCAGATGTGGTGTGGTTCGGTGAAAGCCTACCCTCCACAATAATGAATGAAGTCTTTTCTCAGCTCGAACAAGCAGATACGATTATCGTAATTGGCACCTCTGCCCTCATTCAACCCTCAGCTTCTTTTCCTTTCATCGTGAAACGCGCCGGAGGGCACGTTCTCGAAGTTAACGTTGAAGCCACACCATTAACACCGATTGCCGATGTGCATCTCAAAGAAAAAGCTGGGGTTATCCTACCTCAACTAAATACGCTTCTTCATGAAGAAGCCTGACACCAAGTTATTGGCCAATCCGTGGAACATCGGCTTATAACACCAAGTATCGAGATTTCAGCTAAGAATGGTAAAAACAAATCAATCGTTTCGTTTGAGAGATTCGTCTCGTTCGATAACTCTGACACGGTCTTTGCTTCTGTTGATAATTGTTTGAGAATTGATTCAGCGGTTTCTATGTACCGCGTACGGAATCGCTCATATACCGATTCATCATCCTCAGGGTGAATTACCCATCCCTCATCAGTGTGTTCCACGCGTCCAAATGTAGAAAGATATGCTAACATGTCTGTGGCTTCAGTCGAATCAAAGCTACACATGCCCGTTACTGCAGCAATTTGCCGTACACCGATCTCCCCTCTGCAATGAGGTCTACAATCATTCGCATATTCTTGTAGGGAAACACGGTCAACGGATTCATCTTTTGCTTGACTCCTCTGATGGATATTTCCAGTTAAGCCATCCTATGAAAAGCACTTTCCTTTCACCAATCCGAGCCTTTCACCAATCCTGGTCAATCTCTAAACTTTAGAGGTGGTTACATCGTATTTTATAAGAAACATTCAATCAAAGGACTACTCCCTGTCATTACTCACTGAATTTCAGGAGGGATAGTTATAGCTATCTCATGGAAACGACTCGGAGCCTACCTTGGCATCTTTGGAGGCATCCAATTCATCATCATCACCGCCATCATCATGCTCATCTACCCTGGCGGCTACAACTTCTTCTTTAACAGCTTCAGTCAACTTGGACAAGCTGTTACTAATGTTGTACCTACTCCTCAAAACTGGTTTCTCTTTGCTTTCACCTGTACACTAGTAGCGGCCTGTTCAATCCCCTTCTGGTTCGCTATCCGAACGATATTCACAGGTACACAACGATTATTCTACCTTAGCTGGCTAGGAACCATCTTTGGTTTTCTTGCAGCAGTTTTCGTTTCAAGTCTTGCAATCTTCGCCATGGATGTATTTCCAAGCCTCCACGGTTACTCAACATACGCGTTTTTCTTTTTCATTTCGTCCGCGATTATCGTATACACAATTGCTATCCTTCTCAACAAGGACTATGAAAACTTGTATGCCATCATTGGAATCATCGTCGCCATTCTTGCCTACGCATATCTAATTGGAATGATCTTCAATGTCCCCATTATTAAGGGTGCTGCCATGCAGAAGGTTGCTGTCTACGGCCTCATCTTTTGGTCTGCTTTTCAAGGATATAAACTTCTGAAAGAATTCGACTAACTAGTAAATGTAAATGAAACTCGCTCCAAACGCCAACAGAAACCCTGTTGTTATCGTAAGTGTATACACCAAATACCCGGCAAAGTTCAATTTGTAGTGAAGATCTCGGTTTGACCGATTAGTCATTCTCGTGGTTCGACCCGTTATTCCACCCAGCACATGCAGGATGAGCACTACTAATGCCCCAATACCATGAAACGAGTAAAGCAAGGCTCCTTTGAGAAGTAGCGTTTGGATTGCCCAATAAACGAATACTACTCCAACAGTTCCAATATATGCGACAGAAACAATTCGATGAAAGTTCGTGGAAACAAGATCTGGCAAATCGATGAAATAATCCGTCCGTCGTGAAAATTTCAGCCCGGTCACCAGAGCGATAGCTCCGAATACAAACGAGATGGAAAATAAAAACGCATGCAGTCCCCAATGTGAAATTGGTGACAGGCGAGCATCATCAGCCCATCCTCGCGATTCCCAGAACCCACGAAAATCATAATCCACCACTTCGATATGATCGACCCATTTGACCCACTTGTAGCCAAACTGCTCTGGCGCCACAACACGGACCGGAAACCCATGCGCCGTAGGAAGGGTTTCACCATTCATCTCATAGGCTAAGAGGACATCTCCTGTACTCACCTCTTGTAAGGTGAGTGATGAGGAGAACCCGTCAACGGCATAAAAGGCGACGTCAAACCCACTTTGGTTCACCTGCGCTAAAGATAGTAAATCACTGATGCGGACACCTCGCCATATCGCCGTTCCCGAAGGACCATCCACGCATTGTAATGTGGCGCGAATCGAGACACTGGGCAATGCAATGAACTCAGCATAAGTGAAATTGATTGGATTGTCAACTTGTCCATCGATAACCAGTGTCCAGTTCGAGATATCAATTTGGGGGATATCACCAATCTGTAATGTGAAAAACTGGTCATTAGGGGTAATTTGCGAACGTGAATAGCTAACCACTCCAATGAGAACCAACGGCAGACAACATAACCCCACAACAATGACCGCATTCAACATCGACCGATTCATGATCATCCCTAACGATATGCTACAAAAAGAAAAGAGGCTTCAAGAATAATAGGGATTTACTAACCCCAACTCAAATTCCATTCCTCACCTCCATGTAGCGTTAAACCTTCCTCAAAACACATAGCCATTAATACAACAACCCCTAACAATACCTGGCATTAGTTGGGATTACAATGAAACTTGTTCAAACCCCAGACGACTTCCAAACACGGAAGAAAAAGTACGCCAACGGCTTCATGCTTGGCGATGTGAATATGGTCTTAGCTTTCTTCAAAACAGATCATGCGATTATCAAGCAGATTTTACCACCCCCTCTGACACCCAGTCCAGAGCCACTCGCATACGCCTATGTCGCAGAATTTCAAAAAACGAATTTTGGTATCAAATACAACGAAGCCGCACTTTTCATCCAAGCCCAATACAAAGATGAAATCGGTAACTATTGTCTCTCCATGCCCGTAGACAACGATATCGCAATGGCCGCAGGTCGCGAAGTGTATGGCTACCCGAAAAAAATTGCAGACTCTATCACACTTATACGTCAAGGCAATCACATCAAAGGAACTTGTATTCGACGGGGCATACCAATCATTGAAATTAACGCTGACATCCAAGCTCCATTCCCCGAGAAATTCACAGGTTCTCCCCATTTTGTCCTAAAAGCCTTCCCAAGCCTACATGCAATTGGCGTTGACGACCATCCCAGCCTTATTCGACATCAAAGCAAAGTAGACTACGGACCCATTGAAATCGGGTCCGGAACCCTCACACTACAAAAATCCCACAAAGACTTACTCCACGAAATCCCCGTCAACGAAGTCACCATGACCGCCTACGCTACACAAACCACGATTTGGATGCAACCAGCAACACTTCTCGAAGAGCTAAAACCCCAGGATTGTCATCCCTACTTCTACATCAAATATGACCCGGACATGTAATCAACAAAAACAAAGACATTAGGAAAAGAGAAGGGGTGCGGGAATCCCCTCACTCAAAGTGTAAGCTAGTTCGGTTCACTTGTTATCCTCCAAAGTCAGCAGTGTTCTATATCACCAAAGGGAACAGGTGAGTCGGAGGTGGTTCTACGACACGAAGGATAATTCCCGTCCTCACAGGCATATATCTTCTCATATTCCTACTCTTACCACAAGTCTCAGCTGAATGGTGCCAACTGACGACAGAAGAATTAGATGAATCCATTCCAGCCGGAGACTACAGACATTGGAACATGCATGCATCAGACATGAGAGCCAGACGACTCTTCAACTGGTCAAGTGTCAATCAACTAATCCATGTCTATATCTTTAACTCATCATCGAGTTCAGAACAGTATCTTAAACAGGCTTATGAAAACCAAACCTCAGGCAGTTTCGAATTCATCATACCCGTAAACGCCACTTGGGTCATCGAATGGGTGAATCCTGGACCAGATATTGTCAACGTTACAGGAGAGTATACAATCTGGCTCGAAATGGATTCTTGTGCTCAAATCCCTGGATTTCCACTTACAGCTATCTTCTTGGGTCTCCTAGTAGGCATAACCATACCACTGTATGCCAGGAAGCGAAAGAACGAGCCTTAAGCTTTGAACGAAAACCTGGCCAACCAATGCTATTCCTGTCGATCGTACGGAACGAAATCCTTACCCAATAGTTCACGGGCAATAATCAGCCGCATAACATTCATACCACCCTCAGCTCCAATACTGTAGCTGCGGACACCACGAATGCCCAAGTCCAGTTCACTGTCCTTGGTATAAGCAAACGCTCCGTGCCAATCAGCAACTTCGTTGAGGATCGCGAAAGCATCAATGGGTGCGCGAAGTTTAGCCATAGCAGTCCAGAGAGCAACATCGAAATGCGTGTACTTGCTGTCACCCGAATACATTTTATCCATTATCCACGCGGCATTGTACATAATTAGGCGATCGCCCATGAGTTTGCTATGCCATTCAGCGAGCGGGAAGCTGATTCCTTCATATTTCCCAAGTTCTTTGCCAAAGGCTTTGCGTTGGCGGATATAGTTCTTCCCAATCTCGAGGGCTTCAAGGGCACAACCGATACAGGTAGCACCAATGATGACACGTGCGGCAGAAAAACCTTCCATAGAGTACACGAAGCCACGGTTTGGTTCACCAATCAACCAATGCTTCGGAATCTCCACGTTGTCCATGGCAAAGCCTCCAGTACTAATACCCATTCGACCCCAATCCTCAAAGAGTGTAGGAGTCAGACCCGGTGTATCCTTTTCAACCGGAAGAATGAACGCAGCAATACCACGGTGCTTTGGCTTCGCCTTCTTGTCCAAGTAGGCAGTGGTGAAGTAGCGGCCTTTCATCTCAGTGGTTGATTCACGAATACCACTGATGTAGACCTTCTCGCCGTTTACAACGTACTTATCGCCTTTGGGGGCAATGGTCGTTGTTGTTGCGCCGACAATGTCACTGCCTCCTCCAGGCTCTGTTGTCGCAATTCCAAAGAAATATTCCCCGCTAGCAACTTTGGGTAATATCTCCTGCTTGGCTTCTTCTGTGCCATGACGGGCGAAGACCCAGGCCCAGCTAGCTTCAACGAGGTAGAAGACGGGGATAGCAATGCTGAGATCTGCGCGTGCAAGTTCCTCAGCTGCGATACAGGTTTGCATGAAGTTACCGCCTGCTCCACCATATTTCTCCGGGATCGTTATGCCCAAAAGACCGAGATCAGCCATCTTCTTGACCAAACCTTTCGGCAATTGACCGGTCTCGTCCATTTCCCGTGTATAGGGACGAATTTCTTTTTGAGCGAATTCACGCACCGTTTGGCGAAAAAGTTCTTCGTCAGGTGAAAATTCAAAATCCATAAGTGGACCTCCATATGTTTACGGCGGCAATCAGATTGTTTGTCTATTAAAGCCTTTGTGAAGTATTCATTTCCTTCTGCGTCCTCTGGCGATTTTGCGGAGGGAATCGAGTTCCTGTTCGAGGGACGGTCCTTGTTTTTTAACCCAGGGGCGCCATACGTGTTCTGGGTATGTGTTTTTCCAGATGTGTACGCAGTTAGGGCATTGGAATCCTCGGGGTTTGGCTAGGGGTTCGGGTTTTTCCATGAACATGAGGCGGATGGATGAGGAGCGTGGTTCCCATGCGGGTTTCCATTCCATGATTTGTTTGCTCTTACATTTGGGACATTGAATCTCATCAACTTGAGGAGATGGCTTATCATTCTGTATCAGTCTCACATCATACGTTAGCCCTTAGTGAGTGCTCTGATGTTGGCTTGATTCTGTTGGATTAGTTCTGCTCGACGTCGCTTGAGCCACTGTCTGACCACTTGTTCCATCCACGACATTGTCATGCTTGGGCTTCCCCTTGGAAACGGTTCCTCGAATTTTACAATGGTTTCAAATTCATAAAAGAATATATCTTTTGTTTCTAAAGGTATAAGAAGGTGGAGTCAAGGAATAACCTTAGGGATGAGAGTGATGCGCCGAATGGTTTATGGGGCCGTTGCCATTCTCTTCGTGATACTTCTGATTTCGACTTTCGGAGTGTTTTTGTTTCACGAGCAATATCGGATTGGGGAAAGACAGGGTCAGAGGAGAACTGTTTCCTTGGAGGATTCTACGTCATCACTTGTTAGTGGGGAGCTTACGATTTCTGTTAAACCGATTTTTTACCAGCAGCGTAGCGAGTATGTAACCATCAATGGATCGTTTCGGATTCTCAGTGGGGTTCCAATGAATGTTAGTGTAAGTGAATTATTTCTTACCATTATGAATGTTCCAGACCCCGATGAATGGTATGATAGAGTATACAGTAATCACAATTTCTTGAAGCTCTTCAATACTACTGGATTTTGGATGTACGCTGCTTATAGAATTTCAATTGGATCTTTGGGGAATCACTCTCTCGGGTTTGGTATTCATTTAACCCTTCATGACGGAGTAAATCAAGAGTTGAGTTTTCTCGGGCATTTGGACTTACTAGCTATCTTTGTTTTCCCTGGATTTTTGTGGCCTGATTTTTGGTATCTTACTACGGGTGTGATGAGTATTGTAGGATGTGTGCTTCTCGTCCAGGCTGTTCTCAAATGGCTCGAACTCATCGATTAATCCGTTTATGGAGGGGAGAGGAAGTCTTGTAAGTTTGAGTTAGAAAGAAGTAACAGTTATGACTGTAAAGGGTGAGGACGTTAGTGGTGGGCTATTATGACGTCAAATGAAAGTTCAGATAGTTTGATTCATCGTATTTGGACGATTCGCGTGTTTGTTTCCAATCAGGAGGAGGCGATGAACTTTTTCCAGGATATTCTCGAAATTCCTGTGATATTGTATGCTCCACGGTTCGGGTGGGTGGAAATAGGTCCAGCCGGTGACCGAGCGAAAATCGCGTTTGTTGAGCCAAATCCGGATGCCGATCCTATCCTGTATGAGTGGCAGTTGGGTCAAATTGGTCAGAGTACAGGGATCACCTTTGAGACACGGGACATGAATAAATTGTATAAAAAATTGAAAGAACGGGGAGTCCGGTTCTTTTTGCCTCCGGAAGAGATGCCCTGGGGTGGTATCATGGCTGGATTTGAAGACCCTGATGGAAACCGCTATAACATCGTCGAAGATCCCGAACATTACACCCGGGATTATCAGTGAACCAACTAATGGCTGATTCCTTTGAAAATCATGTAGTTGAGTTACCTTCTCCGGCCTCGAAACATTCCATAGAGTGCTCCTGCGATAATTAATACTCCTACAATCAGGAGTAGGATGGGCCACCACAATGTCCAGATAATTTGGAGAGCTGGGATAAAGTAAGACAGAGCCCATAGGATGATGATTACACCAATGATCAGTCCACAAATAGCGCTACCATAGGGCAGACCAAAGCACTCTTTTTCTGGTTCTGACAAGTTGAAGCCTCCTTCACGAACTCACCCCTGATTACCTTTATAAAACCGCATGTAAGCGCTTCTGAGAGGGCGAAGCGGGCTTCAGCAGTCGAATGAAATGGAAACGCCCATAGATTGCTAGAAATGTTAGTGGATACTACTTCGAGGTTGTACCTAGTCGAAGTCGAAGATTGAGCGACCTTTCGAGAATTGCATGATGAAGCGACATTGCTCACAAATCATGAGCGTGATTTTGTGGGAGGTGAATCCCCATTTACTGTCCATACGACCTTGTTCTTTTCGAAATTGGGTGTTACCACAAAGTGGGCATTCAAGATATTGTTTTGACATAGTTCTGTAGCCTCCAGCAGACGAGCTGGCTTCAATTGGACTTACAAAATTTGATTAATTAACCTTTTCTACACGGGTGTTTTGCTGGTTGATTATAACGTTTTTGGCAATATTCCACTTGCTCTTTTTTTGGGCTGTTAGTAGGTGCTTAAGGGGAACGTTAGGTCCTAATTTGGCACAGGATGTGACGATTGTGACAGATTCCATGGTTAGCAAAGACTATGCTTCGGAAATGGATGCTAAGGATCCCCTTCACCAATATCGTGACGAGTTTCACCTTCCCGCAGACACAGGAAAAACTCCACCTATCTATTTTCTTGGTAACTCTCTGGGGTTACAACCGAAAACCGTACGGGCTCATCTTGAATCGGTAATGAATAGCTGGGAACAGTGGGGAGTAGAAGCCTACACTAAAGGTGATCGTCCCTGGGTATCATATGAGGATGCTGTTCGTGATAGTGTTGCACGCATTATGGGCGCTAAGTCCACAGAAGTTGTGCTCATGAATTCGTTGACGGTCAACCTTCATCTCATGCTGGTTTCCTTTTATCGTCCGACTACTTCGCGATACAAGGTGATAATTGAGCAGAAGGTGTTTCCAAGTGACCATTACGCTATCAAATCCCAAATGCGGTTCCATGGCATCAATCCCGCTGATGCTTTGATCGAGGTTAAAGCGCAACCGGGTGAAGCCACTCTACAAAACGACGATTTCCGTCAGGTGTTGGAAAAAGAGGGGGATTCCATTGCACTAATTCTCCTTGGTGGGGTGAATTACTATTCGGGGCAAGCTTTTGACCTTGCCTACATTGCCCAGCTAGGTCATGAATATGGATGTGTTGTTGGCTATGATCTGGCCCATGCGGCAGGAAACATACTCCTGAAGCTTCATGGTTGGAAAGTCGATTTCGCCGTGTGGTGCACCTACAAGTACATGAATGGCGGACCCGCTGGACCCGGGGGCTGCTTCGTTCATGAACAACATGAGCTGGCTTCTGATTTACCACGATTTGAAGGCTGGTGGGGCAATAAACTTGAGAATCGGTTCCTCATGCGTCCTGATATTGACCCAATTGTGGGCGCTAGTGGCTGGCAAATCAGCTGTATTTCCCCCCTAGCTTTGGCATCCTTGGATGCCTCAATGAAACTTTTTGATACCACAACCATGACCCAACTACGGGAGAAATCGGTGAAACTGACAGGATACCTTGAATTTCTCCTCAATGAAATTGGCAGTGACCAGTTCTCCATTCTCACTCCCAGCAATCCTGATTACCGGGGGTGTCAACTTTCGATTCGCACGCACCAAAATGGGAAGGAGCTGTTTGACCATCTCACTCAAGCAGGTATCTATTGTGATTGGCGTGAACCCGATGTCATCCGAGTCGCTCCCACACCCTTCTACAACACCTTCACCGAAGTGTACCAGTTCGCCGAAGTAATAAAGAAGGCAAGTAGTAAGTAATCAACCTTGAAAAACCATTGAACGAATGTAGTCGATGAGAATGCCAGTCTTTGAAGACCTCGCCTTCATTTACGATCAAGCCATCGACTGGGAACAACGGCTTGCCCGTGAAATCCCCTTTCTAATCAAGGTTATTCAAGATACACCAAATGCTCGAATCCTTGATTTAGCCTGTGGCAGCGGTCGACATGCAGTTGCACTCGCCTCTCAAGGCTATGGAGTTACAGGACTTGATTTAAGCCCACAAATGATTGAAGCCGCCAAGCACCATGCAAAAGAAAAGGGAGTCGTCGTTCAGTTTTCCATTGCGGACATGCGTCAGGTAACAGAGCTCCTTGAAGGTCCATTCGATCTCGTCGCTTGCTTAGGAAACTCATTAGCCCTTCTTCACGCCTTAACTGACGTGCAACAAACTCTCACTAATATCTTTCAACTACTCACAGAAGGTGGCTCGTTCGTTTCTCAGACACTAAATTTTGAAGAAATCCGTCACACAGGATTCCGCTTTTTCCCCTTGAAATCAGGACAAACAAAAGATGGAAAGGAAGTAGTATTTGCTCGATTCTTTGAACCAGAGAAAACTGATGAGTCCCGACATCTTGTCTTTTTCGGCATCATTCGAACCGAAGCAGGATGGCAACCTACACTCAGCTCACAACAAGTACTTCAACTCAATAAACCGATCCTCAAATCAGCATTACAAGACGCCGGATTCAAGCATCTGGTCTTTTACCAAGACTACAACGAACAACCCTTTAATCCACAACAAAGTCGTAATCTCATATCCGTAGGAACTAAGAAGATCTGATTCTAGGGAAATGAAAGAACTTTCTGAAAATAAGGATAATTATTAAAAAATATGGTTTCTTCTTCATCGCCTGAAGTGTCTCACGCATTTTCACCAGCTCAACGCTGTTCAGAAACGCCCGCCTAGAGACATTTTTTGGTTATTCTAAAACAAAGAAACTTCTGGGTTTCCTAGGGATTCCAGAGTAGTCAAAACATTCTTCCTGTGAGGTCTACGCCTATGCTACTATTGTATTTAATAGCTCACAAGTCAATACTCCCTGACATTCAACCTTATGGAGGTTATTAATGGTGGCAGAAAGAAATGCTTCACGCGTTTTGGTCATCTTTGGAATTGTCATCCAACTCATCTATAACATCTTCTTCATCTTCTTGTTCGTCATCTACCTCATCGGCATCGCATTGGTCGCAGTGTTCGACCCCCTCGACCCACAATTAGTCATGGCCAGCAACCTGATGGGCTCACTCGCCCTCAGCATCCTCGCCGGTACGATATTCTTCATCCTCTGGATCATCTTCCTCATCAAACCCAGCAAACTAAAAATCGGTCTCATCATCACCGGAATCATCGCAATCATCCTTTGCGGCGTCCTACCCGGTTACTTCTCCTACCTCTTGACCGGAACCCCCGTACCAGACATTTACACCATCATCATCCTGTTAGGAGCCATCCCCGGACTCCTCGCCCTCGTCGCAGGTCTCATCGCCAAAGAAACAATGGTTGCCTAACGCTGCAAGAATCACATACTATGACTCTGTCGTCAATCAATTAACGGAAAGGACTCTGCAAAAGGCTACTTCTGCGTCTTAACTCGCTTGATTTCTTTGACTAGTGCAGGAACGATTTTGAAGAGTTTTAATTAACTAATCATCACACCGCTAGTAAATCGCTAAGTGAATCCAACCACACGCACTTCGAAGTCCAAACGATTAGTTTGATGCTAGTCTCTGTCAATATAAAACATTCAGGAGATATGGTAATGCTAGTAGATGTCTTTGATGCGTACTAGTCTACTTGGTTCTCAACGCCATCATCAAGATATACATTCGACTCTCATTACCACCGTCCAACAATTGCACCAACTAGTTGATAATCATCCTTACCTCCGTGATCGCTCTAACTTTCCGAACCTTTATCACACCGCACAAGCATTCCTTTCTCTACAAAAGAAACAAAACAACAAAATCTTCTCCAGTTTTTCTCAAAACCAACTTGCCAACCATTATGGCGTTCATCAATCACAAATCAGCTTTTGGTTAAATGGAAAGAAACAACCCCGACTCTTCAGAACTCTAATTTCCCACGAAAACGCTCGCGTCGAACACAAAGCCAAACTAGCCCCTGAAGCCCACAATCATTGCATTGACGCTGGTACTGTTTACCATACTCTCCGACCGCTCCGTGGTCACCCAGAACGCCATAACCCCACACTCCCTGCCACTACCATTGCATCCCTCTACTATCAGTCAGATACTAAACTTAGAGTGATATTCGCCGAACTCCGACCCTACCACGAACGCGGACCCACCTGGCTCCGTCAATTCGCACAAACCATCCACCAACACCGCCACCCTATCGAAACCCGCCTTAACACCCTCCTCAAAACCCACGAAACTCCCCACACGAAAATCCGCCTCGGCGTCGTCAGTAATGTCCTCTACCTCTGGCACGAAAACACCAACCCACAGCACTGGCTTAACCTATGGAACGACGAAATCTTTCACTTCAAGAATCCTGATTTCAAAAATCAACTTGTCGAAAACGCCTGCAGACACCTCGGTTTCAACAACGAAACTGACTCCTATACAGCCGGGATTAGTAAATTCTCGCGCCTTATCGGGCAATACACCGAACGCCAACATGAAGGCTACGAACCACTACCCGAACTGCGCAACCGTGAACCATTCCTCCATGGTGAAGTACTCCATATCATACTAGACGCCGTCGGAACCTCGTTCGACATAATTAAACCCGAAATAAGCCACATCGGCTTCCGAGATGGCGGCTTCGTTAATGACCCCAAATTCCCCAACATCGAAATCCTCCAAGCCCGCCTCCTTGCTACCATGCTCTCTGACGGTCACCTTGACGAAAAACGTGTACTATATTATGTAGAAAGAGACTTCGAACGCCGCCAACGCGTTAAGAGCCTCCTAGACCAATTAGGTCATGTTCAATATAATGAAGAAAACGATCGCCTCCGGATTCCAGTTCCAATTGGACAGTTTCGACCTCTGGGTATGAATCAAGTATCAGATGGGGACTTTTAGCACCACCTAACCATGAAAGAAAACGCCAAGCATTTGCAACTTGGATCGCCAGAACTTTTGTAAAATCCAAATAGCAACTATTTTTGAGCTTTCACACGGCGCAGTTCCTTCACAATTGCTGGGACGACCTTGAAAAGATCTCCTACAATTGAAAAATCGGCGACGGTGAAGATGGGGGCATCGGGGTCGTTGTTGATGGCGATGATGACGTCGCTGGTGCGCATGCCGACGAGGTGTTGGATGGCGCCGCTGACGCCGCAGGCGATGTAGAGTTGGGGAGCGATTGTGCGTCCGGATTGGCCGACTTGTTGGTGGTGTTTCATCCAGCCTTGGTCGACGATGGGTCGGGAGCCGCCGAGAGCGGCGTTGAGTTCGGTGGCGAGTTCGCCGACGACTTCGATGTTTTCAGGGGTTTTGATGCCGCGACCACAGGTGACGACCATTTCGGCTTCATCGACTTTGAGAGCTCCTTCTTCCATTTCGATGATGGTGTCGACGATTTTGGTGCGGACGGCAGCTTTGTTTACTTTGATATCTACTTCACGGATGTCCGCTTTCTTGGCAGCATCGGTGGGGGGTTTGAAGACGTTGGGGCGAACGGTTGCCATTTGGGGGCGGGTATAGGGGCTGAGGATGGAGGCCATGATATTCCCACCAAATGCAGGGCGGGTTTGGATCAGTTGACGCTTGTCGTCAATGTCGAGGCCGGTGCAATCGGCGGTAAGTCCTAATTGCAGGCGTGCTGCAATTCGTGGTCCTAAATCTCGTCCATTAGATGTTGCACCAAACAGAACGATGTTCGGTTTTTCAGTGAGAATGAGGGCAGAAATCACGTCTGTGTAGGCATCGGTGGTGTAATGGGCAAGAATCTCCTGATCACTGACGTAGACGATATCCGCACCGTTTTGGGCCAAAATGTTCGGCATTTCGTCCACGTTATGACCGAGTAGAACGGCACAAAGGGGTTCACCGAGTTTGTCTGCGAGTTCTCGACCCTTTCCGAGTAATTCGAGACCGACGTTGCGGAGTTGCCCGTCGATTTGTTCAGCCCAGACCCACACACCTTTGAAGTCTTTGAACTTGGAGGGATCTACCCGTTTGCGTTCAATGGTGATTGCATCAACAGGGCAGACTTTCACGCAGGCTCCGCAGAGGGTACATTTTTCGTCGTCTTGGGCCTTCTCGCCAACAAGGTGCATCGCGTCAAAGGGGCAGACTTTCACGCAGAGACCGCAACCAGTACATTCATCTTTGTTAATCTTAAGCATCATATGTCACCTCGCGATTAGATCACTCCTTTTTTCAGCAGCCACTCAACCAGTTGTTTTGCAGCACCTTCTGGGTCTTCGGTGCCATCGATTTTGATACCAGCGGATCGCTGTTCTGGAGTGAACACTTCCACGACTTGTGTGGGTGAACCAGGAAGCCCGAATTGTTCAGGGTCACCACCTAAGGTTTCGGCGGTGACGAGTTTGATTTCCTTTTTCCCGGCTTTCATAATGGCCATCAGGCTTGGTAACCGGGGTTCATTGAGACCTTTGGTCGCTGTTAGCAGGGCAGGTAGTCGGCAATCGACGACCTCAAATCCCTCATCAGTTTCGCGGCGTACTTTGATGCGTTTCTTGTTCTCTGCCACTTCAACTTCCAGGGCGTAGGTGATTTGTGGGATGCCGAGAATTTCTGCGATTTCGGGTCCCACTTGGGCGGTGTCTCCATCAATGGCTTGTTTCCCGCAGATGATGAGATCATAGGGCTCTTCTGTTTTGATGGCTTGTGCGATAGTGTATGCGGTTGCCCAGGTATCTGCACCCGCAAATGCTCGGTCTGAGAGGTGAATTGCGCGGTCTCCTCCC
Source organism: Candidatus Hermodarchaeum yapensis (assembly GCA_016840405.1). GTDB lineage: Archaea > Asgardarchaeota > Hermodarchaeia > Hermodarchaeales > Hermodarchaeaceae > Hermodarchaeum > Hermodarchaeum yapensis. The sequence continues at coordinate 8,209 of JAEOSK010000003.1, read as the reverse complement.
ATGGCTAGACATTTTTTCAGTGCGTCTTCGGCTTGGGGTGGGCCCATGGTAATAATGATAACTTCTCCTTCACCGAACTTTTCTTTGATACGAACGGCTTCTTCAACAGCGAATTCATCAAAGGGATTGAGAATTGAAGGAATCCCAGCACGAACCAGGGTTTTCGTTTCCGGGTCGATTTTGACCTCCGCGATTTCGGGCACTTGTTTAATAGGGACGATGATTTTCATACAACTTGTCCCCCGACATTGAGGGTATTCAGGTAATTGGATGGCGCTTACACGAAACTACTCCGCTTAAAAGTCTTCTCTGCGACAACATGAGTGAAATCGCAGAAATCGTAATGGAAATCGCAGAACGACGAGGTGGAGGGAAACTCATTAAATGGTTTTTGCTGCTAGTCATTAATTGACGGCGTTGGTGGGAGGCACCATTCCGTGAGTGAAAGAACTGATTCAAGCATCGTTTTAGAAGGCATTGAGAAGCGACAGCGCCTTTTTACTGGAAATAAGAGCTTTGATCAGTATTTTGGCATTATGTCTGGGACTGCTACGATTATGTATGTCCAGAACCAAACCTTCACGGATCCAACTAATCTCATGATTGAATGGCTCACCAATGATGTTCAAGATCAGGAAACAATTCTTCTCGTAACCACCTATGCTGATCCTGTTGCTATCGCTTCGTGGTGTGAGCGAAAACTCCCTAAGTCGTTTGAAACCTTCCTTGCCACTAGTAAAACAAAGCATTTTTCCTGGATTGATATGTTCACGTATCGCGGATTTGGCGATCACGAACGGGATTTGGTGAAAGTATCTTACCCAGTTCGAATTTCGCAAATGGGCGGAAATCCAGATATTCTGATTTCACCTCGAAAACCAGACGAAATCCAATCGGTCGATGGATTACCCGCGGCGATCAGTAATATTTCATCCTCTATCCATGGAAAGGGTCGCATTCGTATGTATATGGCTTACATAGACGACTTCATCGACGAAGTGACCCCTAATCGCGCACTGAACTATCTCCGCCGTCTAATCAATCAAATGCGAAAATTTGGTCACACACTCGTGCTTTTAATGGGGTGGAGAGGGACCAATCCCGAAGTGCATACAGCGTTTGAACGATCAGTTGATCAAGTGCTACGCTGGGGATACGGAGATGTACCAGGACTGAAACAGCCATCCAAGTTCGTACAAATCCTAAAAACCACTGCACCAGACGAACTCACAACATATCTGAAAGTTCCTTACCACATGCGTGGTGGAGCGCCTACTGTTGGTTTGGGAACTCCTTTAGATGGAAAATCCGGACCTCGCGGAAAACGACCTTAGTTTGCTTTTTAGTTTCCCTTTTGTTTGATTAGATGCAAAATCAGCCGTTCAGCTGCAGTGTACGGGTCCGTTTTTCGTTCATTCACTTCTTGGACAAGTTGTTGAAAGAGGGCTTGTTCTTCAGGCTCTACGAATAGTTTTCGTATGAAGCTGTGTTCCACTATGGTTTCCAGCTGTGCACAATACCGGCGCTCACGGTTTTGGGCGATTTCCCCACTCTCGATGAGGTAGTCATGGTGACTCTGAATCGCCTTTACCACCTCACTTACCCCTTCACCGGTCGTAGCTATGGCTTTGAGAATGGGTGGTTGCCATCCATCGGGTTTCCTATCTAGCTCTAAAGCCATTTGAAGTTCAGCATATCGACGATCCGCGCCATCCAAATCGGCTTTATTGATGACAAAAACATTGCCAATCTCCATGATTCCTGCTTTGATAGTCTGGATGTCATCGCCTAGCCCGGGGACAGATAAGAGGACGACTGTTTCAGCAATTTGAATAATATCTACCTCGGCCTGACCTGCTCCTACAGTTTCGACAATGATAATGTCCTTTCCAAGAGCGTCGAGTATATGAACGACATCGTGGGTTGCCCAGGCAAGTCCCCCTAAGCTTCCTCGAGAACCCATGCTGCGAATAAAGACGTCGTGGTCCGAAGCGAATCGGTTCATTCGGATTCGGTCTCCGAGTAGGGCACCACCAGTGAAAGGACTGCTGGGATCAACGGCTACGACCCCGACCGTGCGACCTTGAGCGCGAAATTCTTCGATGAGTTTATCCACGAGAGTGCTTTTTCCGGAGCCTGGAGGTCCGGTCACGCCGATAATATGCGCTTTTCCTGTATGCGGATACAATTGTTTGATTGCGGCGTGGGCTTCGGGGGACATAGATTCAGCAAGGGTCATTAGGCGAGCTGCTGCACGACGATTACCCTTCAAGAGCTGTTTAATCAGTTTACGTGTATCCTGGGTCATGAAAACAGCCTCACCCACGGTACTCCTAAAGTGTGCAACAGTGTCCTCCGTTTATTCATTTGGCGTTTGTCCGAATGTATTCGACAATTTCGGTGGTTGGGGTTCCAGGACCAAAAATTGCCTTAATTCCAAGCTTCTTCAATGGTTTAATGTCATCCTCGGGAATGATGCCACCTGCTATCACAAGGGTGTCATCCATACCTCTTTCTTTCAACAACTTCATTATCTCTGGAAAGAGACGCATATGGGCCCCAGAGAGGATACTCAAACCGACAACGGTAACATCCTCTTGTAGTGCTGCTTCTGCAATTTGTTCAGGTGTTTGACGTAATCCAGTGTAAATAACTTCGAAACCAGCATCCCTTAGGGCACGAGCAACTACCTTTGCCCCGCGATCATGTCCATCAAGACCGGGTTTAGCAATCAACACCCGAATTTTTTGTTCTGCTTCTGTCATACAGTTCAACTCATCGTTTTTTGTGTCAGAATATTATGGGTTCCTGATATTCGCCAAATACCTCACGTAATGCGTTGCACACCTCACCAACGGTTGCATACTCTCTAACCGCTGCTAAAATATGTGGAAGCATATTCTCTGTTCCTTCAGCGGCTTTCTGTAATCGGCTTAGTAATTGATCGACTTTCTTATTATTGCGTGTTTTTCGGGTTTTGCGTAACCGTGCGAGTTGAGTTCGCTCTACTTCGGGATCGATTTTTAGAACTGGAATTTCTAACATATCATCTGTGATGTAGTCGTTTACTCCGACAATAGTTCGTTCTTTCTCTTCGATTTCGCGTTGATACCGAAATGCTGCATCCGCGATTTCCCGTTGGAAGAAGCCCTTCTTAATTGCCTCAACTACGCCCCCCAATTTATCAATGCGGTCGAAATATTTGTACGTTTCTTCTTCCATTTCGTTGGTGAGCGACTCGATAAAGTAAGAGCCCCCTAATGGATCAATCGTGTTTGCTACACCACTCTCATGAGCAAGGATTTGTTGAGTGCGAAGAGCGATGGTAGCTGCTTTTTCTGTAGGTAGTGCCCAGGCCTCATCCATTGAATTTGTGTGAAGGGATTGGGTTCCACCCAACACGGCTGCCAGCGCCTGAATGGTTGTTCTGATAATATTATTTTCTGGTTGCTGGGCGGTCAAACTGACACCGGCAGTTTGGGTATGGAATCGAAGTAAATAGGAGCGTGGGCTTTTTGCGTTAAATCGTTCATGCATTTCACGAGCCCAAATGCGACGAGCAGCTCGGAACTTGGCTACTTCTTCAAACAAATCAAGATGGCTGTCAAAAAAGAAGGACAGTCGGGGGGCAAAATCGTCAACTTTTAATCCAGCATCAACCCCCGCCTTCACATAGGCGAGGCCATTAGCGAGGGTAAAAGCAAGTTCTTGCACAGCTGTACTGCCTGCTTCACGAATATGATACCCACTAATGCTTATGGTGTTCCATCGTGGTACGTTTTTTGTGCAATACTCAAGGGTGTTCGTAATGATGCGCATGGATGGGTCTGGTGGGAAGATCCAGGTTTTTTGAGCCTGGTATTCTTTCAGTATGTCGTTTTGGATAGTTCCACCTATCTGTGTCGATGATACACCTTGTTTTTCTGCAGCTGCAATATAGAAACAAAGGAGGACAGCAGCTGGTGCATTGATGGTCATCGAGGTTGTGACTTTATTGAGTGGAATCTGAGAAAACAAAATTTCCATATCAGCTAGTGAATCGATTGCTACGCCACACACGCCAATTTCTCCGGTTGACATAGGATCATCCGAATCTAGACCTTGGATGGTTGGTAAATGGAAAGCAACACTAAGCCCAGTTTGCCCTTGCTCAAGTAAATACCTATATCGTGCGTTGGTTTGTTCGGCAGTGCCAAATCCTGCGAACATTCGCATTGTCCAGAAACGACCACGATACATGGTGGGGTAAACACCACGCGTGTAAGGGTATTCTCCTGGAAATCCGAGATCCCGATCATAATCGAGGTTCGCCATATCAGTTGGGCTGTAGAGCCGGGCGATAGGGCGACTGGAGGTAGTTATGAATCGCTCTCTTCTTTCAGGTGATTTTTCTAAGGTCTTCTTTAGCGTGTTTTTTTCCCACTCGCGCTTTTGCTGGGAAACGTCTGATTTTTCTTTCGTGACCATAGAATGCGCCATCCTAAAGGCTAGCTCAGGTTGGAGCAGTTTTGAGCTTGTTAATGCTTGAGAGGGTCTGGTTCAGATACGTCTATGGTTGTTTTAATGGTTTTGGCAGTATACAAAGTTGGTTCTCATACATCTACTATGAACTAGAATGGCGTTGCCTATTCGTTGAAAAGAAGAAATTTCACATGAGATGTTTAGGAGGACATCATGCAAATTGGACATTTGGAAGGGTCGTTGACAAACTCACAGGGAGTTTGAGCACCTTCCGGGAAATTCCTTTGCAATTGTTGGCACATATTATTCGTAGAATCATACATTGGACAGGCCATGTCGATCATAACCCCAAAAGAAGATGATTCGATTTTGATAAAAAAGTCTTCTCCACATTTCGTGGCTTCTTGGTTGTATTTGCACAATTCGCAATCAGTCTATTGAAGACTAACCATTGGCTGACCCTTCTCGACTGTGTCTCCTGCTTGAACATGCAGTGTACGAACCATCCCTCCTTGTGGTGCACGAATTTCATTTGCCATCTTCATGGCTTCAAGAACAAGAAGAACCTCACCAGTCTTAACCTTCTGGTTTTCTTTCACTCGGACATCGAGTACTCGTCCTGGTAGAGGTGCTGTCACAGTGCCTGGTTCAGCTGCTTCAGGCACAACGGTAGTGGGCTTCTGCGGAGTGGTGGTAATGGGTTTGGAAGGGAATGCTTGAAAACTAAAAGCTGATGGTCGGGTTAGGGATTTGAGTTCAGCAGCGTATTTCTGTTGTTTAATTTTGAGGGTGAAATCGGATGTGTCTGGATTTGGTGTGACATGTACTGTGTGTGTTGTGTCACCTACGGAAACTTTGAAGGTGCCAGTGCTGCGATCTCCATCAGTCACTGTTACGGGAAATGTGGCTTCGCCGACAGTCACATTGAAGATGCCTTTGTTGGGACCATCGACTTCTACGGTAATGGTCGTGTTGTTTATTGTTAGTTCGTATTTTCGTGGCACGTGTTCTCCTCCCAGAGTGTATCTCAATCATATCCCATGGCTTCACGGCGTCCGGCAAGGACCCATGGATTTGAAGCATTTGCATTGGGGCGACGTATTGTGGGCATTTTTACTGGCTCGGGTTGGGCTTCGAGAAGGGTTGCCGTTATCACTGCAAGTAGGTCGGGTGTTAATTGTCCTAATGCTTCCTGTTGTTGTCGGTGCTCAAAAAACTCAAGGGCTGGCTGAGGAAACAAAATGTAAGCGATGATGTCTTCCATTTCTGAAGTAATTCCTTTCAACTCTTTCCGCGCTGTGGGAATGGCAGATTCAAGTAGGTCTGCTGGACGACACGTAATGGGTTCTTCGTCACCGATTACTATCTTCTGAATCTTCGGGTCAATTGGAGCAGGAGGCCGTCCATAATATCCGCGGACGTATTGTTTCACTTCCTCTGGAATGGTCTTGTACCGTTTTCCAAGGAGAACATTGAGGGTAGCTTGAGTCCCGACTATCTGACTGGAGGGTGTCACCAATGGTGGATAGCCCAGTTCTTTACGGACACGAGGTACTTCATCGAGTACATCTTGTAAGCGGTCTAGAGCGTTTTGTTCACGAAGCTGATTAACAAGGTTGGACATCATGCCTCCGGGAACTTGGAATTGTAAGACGTTTGTGTCAACACCGACGAGTCCACACTCATAAGCCTCATATCGCTCACGGACATTCTGAATGTATGTGGCAATTTCTGATAGAAGTACTAAGTCAAGTTTGGAATCCCATGGGGTTCCCTCGAGTACTGCTACCAGACTTTCACAAGGAGGCTGTGAAGTTGACTGGGCAAGGGAGGATATCGCGGTATCCACGACATCTACGCCTGATTGAATGGCTTCCAAGTAAGACATACTTGCCATTCCCGAGGTGTAATGAGAATGGAGTTGGATTGGAACACTGATTTCTTCTTTCAGGCGAGTAACTAGTTCACGGGCAATGAAGGGGCTGAGGAGTCCGGCCATGTCTTTAATGCAAATTGAATCTGCTCCCATGGCTTCAAGATTCTTGGCTTGTTCCACGAAAGTTTCGACATTATGAACTGGACTAATCGTGTAGCTGAAACTTAGTTGAGCGTGTGCCCCCGCTTTATGAACAGCCTTCAGTGCCGTTTTCATATTCCGTGGATCATTTAGTGCATCAAAAACTCGAAAGATATCAATCCCATTTTTCGCCGCAAGCTCGACGAATTTCCGAACAGTATCATCAGGATAATGGCGGTACCCCACGATGTTTTGCCCTCGGAGTAACATCTGAAGCTTCGTTTTCTTGATAACAGCTTGGAGTTGTCGAAGACGCTCCCAAGGGTTTTCTTTCAGAAATCGCAGCGGAGCATCAAAGGTGGCTCCACCCCACACTTCCATAGAATGAAAGCCCACTTGATCCATTTTTTCCGCAATAGGAAGCATATCCTCGGTTCGCATGCGTGTGGCAAGCAGAGATTGATGAGCATCACGAAATGTGGTGTCAGTAAATCGAATCGGCTTAAATGGAGTCTTTGGCACCGTGATTACACCTCTCAGTTCATATTCTCGTTTGGGATAGGTGCTATTGAAGGCTGGGGGTTTTTAGTCTTCTGCCTCTCCATTATGGCAACCCCATTTTAGCCGTTCTCTCTTCGAATAATGTTGTACCTTTGACTGGGAATGCCAGCTTTCGCAGATATCCTAGGAAAGAAAGGAGGGAAAGGCCAGTGGGTGACCTTACTTGTTGATGACTAAGGTTCCTGCAATATAGTCGTGAAGTCCCCGTTTTTCATCGGTGAATCCGATGATGAGATATCCAATGCCTAATGTTAGTACAGAGACGATCTTGGATAAGTCACGAGCGACTGCACGCCCGAAGGAAATTCGTTGACCAGCAATGTCAGTGACGATGATGCCCAACGCCATTTTTCCGGGTGTCGCTTGATGTGATGAACTTTCAAAGATTGAATAGTATAGAAGGCTAGCAAAAATTCCTATTAGAAAATCGGAAATAATCACATACCAAAGGAATGGGATTGGAGTTAGAAAGTACACAAGATCAAATGCGAAACTAACAGCTAAACCGATAGCAAAGAGGATAAGACCATCGAGAAGCCAAGCAGCAAAACGCTTCCAAAATCCTGCATAACTGAAGATGTCACCAAGGTAAACAGGAGTGGTTGGAGGCGGAATCTGAGTCGCTGCAGGGACACGTTTAGGAGCTGCAGCATCGGTTGGTGTAACTGGTGCACCACAACGATAGCAGAATTGATCTGACTCGGTGAGCTTTGCACCACAACTTGAACAATGCATCCTTGATTACTCCCTTGATTACCACTAGAAACAGCTAGGGCAATCAGTTACGGAGTTTTCATAGAACATCATTATAAGGTTATGCAGTTTGTTCAACTCGGAATGAATAATTGAAGTCTGTTTCAATGCGTTCTAGAGTGGACAGTTACCGTGCTTTTTACGCGGGAGGGATTGCCGTTTCGTGCGGAGCATTTCAAGGGCAGCAATGATGCGTGAACGAGTCACAGCAGGTTCAATCACTTCGTCAATGAATCCCCGAACCGCACCCGAGTAGGGATTGGCGAATCGTTCTCGGTACTCAGCGATGCGCTTCGCTCTGGCTGCTTCAGGGTCCTTGGCTTTCTCAATTTCTCGACGGAAAATAATGTTAGCAGCGCCCTCTGGACCCATCACAGCCATTTCCGTGCTGGGCCAAGCGTAGACGACATCCGCCCG
>JAEOSK010000016.1 GCA_016840405.1 Candidatus Hermodarchaeum yapensis | reverse complement strand
ACGAGTTTCTTCTGGGGTACAACATCCAATGGTTGAGTTTTCAAAGCCTTGAGCAGTTCCTTATGGGCTTGCTCCGCGATATCAGTTCTTTCGCGCTCTAAGGAGAGCGTGATCAGACCAACTTTTGGTTTCAACATATTGAACCTCCATGGAATACAATTGGTTGTAAGAGTAAGACTTGATATTCGTTAGCGGGGAGTGTTAAAAGCCTTTACAAAGGTCGTTGTTGTTGTGTTTATTTGACTTCCTACTCTTTTTGTGAAGACTCTTTATCAAAGCTACCAAACCGATATCCACGAAGATCAATGGTCACAAATTCATACCCGAGTGCGGTTAATTCTTCTACGATTCTTTGAGCGACTTTTTCTTGTTGAATAAGGTCAAGTTTATCGAAGGCTATTTCGATGCGGGCAAGATTACCATGCTCGCGGACTCGCAAAACATCCACATCGATGATTTCGCGAATTGCTTTTTCTGCAGCGGCAATGCGAGAAAGGCGGTCTCTGGTGAGAGGTTCATTATACGGAATACGAGTCGCAAGACAACTGTTAGCCGGTTTGTCGGCCACGGGAAGCTGTAGCTCTCGGGCAAGTTGACGTGCTTCAGATTTCGTGATTTTCACTTCACGTAAGGGGCTAATAATACCTAACTCATCAATGGCCTGCAGACCCGGTCGGTATTCTCCCTCATCGCTTAATGTTGAACCATCAACGATGGCTTCAATGCCAAGTTTAACAGCCAGCACTCTAGCTTGACGGAATCGAGCAAGCTTACAATGATAACAGCGATCAGGTGGATTTGCAATCATGGACGCGTTCTTTAAATCGTCAAATGTGTGAACCTGGTGATGGATACCAATGACTTTAGCTACCATCTGGGCATCCTCAACCTCATCCGCAGGAGTTAACGGTGAGTCAAAAGTCACTGCAATAGCCTTATCGTTAAGAGCCTCAAAGGCTAGAGCCGCTACAACCGAGCTGTCGACTCCACCAGAGAGGGCAACCAACACACTTCCTAGCTTATGAAAACGCTCAATAATCCTCTTCCGTTTTTCATGAAGAGTCAAAAGGTTGTTTGCAGTCGTTAGCAGTTCCCTCCTTTTTTGGAGTACTCAAGACGAGCAAGCGCTTCCGCCTTTCGAGCGATTTCAACTAATGGTTCACCGGTTTTCTTTGTCGCTGCTTTGACATCATCAAATTCAGCCTTTGTTTGAATGATTGCACCAGTTCGATCAGTAGCGATTTTTACACGAATGGTCACTTCCTGTTTTCCACTCTTGACTCGAACCGAATGAATTTCCCTGGCTAAGAGATGCCGATCACTTCGAATTACCCGCACTCCAAGGCTTCCAGTTTCAACTAATAGAAGATGTGTGAGCAGTTCTTCATGTTCCGGTGCTGCAATCACGGACACTAAATGGCCGGGTCGGTTCTTCTTCGTCGTTGTCGCAACTATTGACACGTCCTTAGCTCCTGCTTGCATTAACCGTTCAATGGCATAACCCAAGGTTTCACCGGAGACATCGTCTACATTCGTTTCCAAAATAATGACTTGATCTTGATAGAGCCGTGGTTGGGGAATCGATTCTCCCATTACAAATCGCAGAAGATTGGGAATATCTGGCAACTCAGCTGTTCCTGCACCATAGCCTACAGTTAGTGGTTGGAAAAGTGGGTAGGCTTCTGTAGAAGTGGGGTTCAATGCGGCAATAAGTGCTGCTCCTGTTGGCGTTGCCAGCTCACGCTTCAGGGGGCCACCTTTGAAGAGTAATTTTGATTGTGTAAGGATTTGGGTCACTGCAGGTCCTGGGGCGGCTAGTTGTCCATGTCCGCTAGGAAACGTTCCGCCACCCACTGCAATGGGTAACACGAAATACTGTGTAGATTTTGGGTTGATAATCTCAAGCTGTTCTAGCGCTGTAGCTGCTCCGATGATGTCAATAACGGTATCTACGGAACCCGCACCATGAAGATGAACTTTCTCGGGAGTATGTCGATGGACGGCAGCTTCACACTCAACGAGGCAATGAATGGCTCGATTGGCATAGGCTCTTGCCTGAGATGATAATTTGAGGTCCTTTCCCATTGTGTCGACGGCATCAAGTAGAATTTTTCCCGCCCGTGTTTCATAGGACTCCTCGATTTGGATATCCAAGTATAGACCACCAATATGGCTCCGTGTAACGTTTTTGGGTGTTACTTTGATGCTTTTACAGTCTGGTACATAGCTTACGGCAGCCTCCATCGCAGAAATAACGGCTTCAAAGTCCGCTCCCAGGTCGAGAAGCGCTGCTACGAACATATCACCAGCAACCCCTGCCATCTGGGCGTCGATAACGAGAACTTTTTCACTTGACATCAAGGATTCCCACTAGATTTGACAATTCTTCAAGCTTTAATATGCTTGCTTCATCTATGAGAAACTAGTGGTGAATGCAATGACTGACCTTCGAGATACCCTAGAAAAACTGGCTAAGGGTGAATGCTCCGTGGAAGAAGCTGAAACAAAGCTACGACTCTTTAATATCATCGAAGTTGCACGGATGGCTAAACTCGATGTATCCCGAGAAACGCGAAAGGGAATTCCAGAAGTAGTGTTCGCCAAACACAAAACAGCCACAGATTTAGTTGAAATTGTAAAAGCTGGTTTGGAAGCGAAACCCGTTATTTTATTGAGTCAACTTTCAGAAGAGCAAGAACAAGCCCTCAAAAAGCAGTTGAGCAAAGATTACATCATTGACGTAAAAGGTGAAGGAGCCATTGCGGTTATTCATGAGCCCAAGTTCAAACCAGACTTTAAGGGTGGTAAAATTGGGATTGTTGCCGCAGGAACTTCTGATCGTCGAGCCGCTGAAGCCGCCCAAGTAATGGCGGAACAAATGGGGTGCCAAGTTTTTACAGCTCATGATGTTGGTGTAGCTGGTGTACACCGCTTGTTTCCTGAACTTGAGGATATGATTAAACAGGGGATAGATGTCCTCATCGTTGCCGCGGGAATGGAAGGTGCTCTCCCTTCGCTTGTAACGGGGCTAGTTGATATTCCCGTGATTGGACTTCCTGTTTCCACTGGTTATGGTCTTGGTGGTGAAGGATTAGGTGCATTGATTTCCATGCTACAATCCTGTTCTCTCGGTCTCGCAGTTGTAAACATCGATAATGGAATTGGTGCTGGTGCGATCGCAGCTCATATCGCAAATCGTATTGCTCAAAAGTGAAAAATGACTTCTTTGAGTAGAGAAAACCGCAACAGAAGACGCTCTTGGAGATATTTTGAGAGTAGCTTTAAGAAGGACCTAGCCAGCAATTACTTGTATTCCTCGAATAGCTTTTACCTGTTCCGTTGAGGAACGATGGGGACTGAAAACAATCCAGCGGGTAACACATAACACTCTACTCCCCAGTCTCAATGGAAAACAACAGGGAAGGGTAGTGAGACGTATTGCAGCCAAACCTGATAGGATGGGTCTCTTCAGGAGATGGAAGCCCAACTCGTAAAGCAGTATTAAAGCTAATTGTAGTAGGGGATGGAGGCGTTGGTAAAACTACTCTTATCCATCGCTATTTGACAGGAAACTATCTTGACCAACGAATGACTGTTGGTTCAGGTTTTGCAACACGCGATATCGAAATGGAAGGCGTGGTAATTACACTCGCAATCTGGGATTTTGCTGGTGAAGAGCGATTTCGGTTTCTGATGCCAAGCTATTGTCGAGGCGCTCTTGGGTGTATTCTTGCTTTTGACTTAACTCGACCGCCAACCTTCTATCATCTCGATGACTGGTTAACGCTTGTTCGAGAAAATACCGCCGACATTCCTATTCTCTTGGTTGCCACCAAACGTGATGCAGCCAAATACCCATCTGACGAAGGGCTGCGTTATGCCCAAACCAACTCTCTTGCGGGTTTTATAGAGACTAGCTCCAAAGAAGGCTATAACGTAATTGAAGTATTTGACACAATCAGCTCTTTGATGTGGAATCGCCTAATTACAGCAGATGCACAACAGGTGAGCTCGCTAGCCGTTTAGAGCTCCTTACTCCTTCTGCTTGACTTGCCTTAAGAAGAATTCAATAGCTTTTCCATATTGTTGTTGCAGATGCTCTAGTTTTTGATGTCCATGCCCTGCTTCCTTTTCAACGAAAATCTCAACCTGCTTGCCCAAGGCAATGCCCTTCCCCATAAAAGTGTAGATGGGTTCCACTGGGCATCTTGAATCGTTCGCTCGATGAATTATCATTAGCGGTTCTTGGAGCTGATCTATGAAATTAATCGCCGACCGGTCTTTGTAAAGTGCTTCATTTTCTTCGGGTTTTCCAAAGAAGTGTTCAGTGAATGCCTTGAACACTGCATCACCCTGTCTGTGCATCTCAAACCAATCAGTTATCCCGACAATCGCTGCTCCGGCATCAAAGCGTCCGGGATATTTCGTCATACCCAGAAAAGTCGTAAAACCCCCATAACTAGCCCCTGTTAAGAGTATCTTCTTGGTACGTGGATACTTCTTCATTAGATGGTCTCGAGCTGCTATCACGTCTTTAAGATCTGCCCCACCCAAATCCAGAATGTTGGCTTCATAGAATTCCCGTCCATATCCCGTGCTACCTCGGATATTGGGGCAAAAGACGCGAAATCCAGAAGCGGCATAGGCTTGAATAACCGAACCCATAGCCATCCAATCATGAGAGAACTCCCAAGAGGGTCCTCCATGAACTAGCACAATGATAGGATTTCCCGGTAATTCCGGTGCATCTTCATTCGGTGGTATATCAAACGCGGGAATAGACAATCTATCGAAGGTTGGATAATGTACAAATTCACCTTTCGATAATTTCCTGATAGCCTTAGGTTTGGATTTTACCAGAACTTTGAACTTCCCGGTTTCAGGTAAGTATTCCCCTATCTGCGTTGGTGTATCAAAAGTCGACCAAGCAAGGAAAATCCGTTTAGTTTTCTTATTTATCCTGATTGCGCTGACCCACCCTGTCATTATAGGCAGTTCGACTGGTGGTGTTGACGCATCTATAGTCTCACGGAATAATTTTGTTTGCCCATCTTTTTTCGCTGCATAGAGAATCTCTTTAGTTTTAGGAATCCATTTGACATCCGCATAATCGAGGGCGAGTCCCATTTCCGTTGCTCTGAGATAGTGAATGTTCTTGTTTTTCCAGTTCCAAACCGCCAGTGTTGGTTCACCTTGTGCATTGGTCGAAAAAATTAGGTTTTCCCCCGTTTCATCCCACACCCAGGGACTATCAAAGCTCGTGCCCGACGCAAATATCGTATCAATGACTTTACCTGTCTTGTAATTAATCGTTTTCATGACTGTAGATGTTCGGGATCCTTCGCGGTATTCCATCCAAGTGACGAGGGGCTTTTTTGGGTTTAGAGGTCCCATCCCTGCCAACTGTTTTGTTTGGTACAATGACGAAATGGACTTGTCTGAAAAGTCATATTTCCAGAGACCAATAGCTGTTGGAGAGGACCCGTCATAAAGAATGAAGTTATCTGGTGTCCATTTTGTTTCGTAGATACGGATCGAATCTAATTCTTGTAGAATCGACGTTTTTCTTGTCGAAAAATCATATACATATAGGTCGTGTTTTTCACTGCCTCCGGTTGCTTTCGGAAACAGAAATCGTGAATCATCTTTGAATAACGACCCAGATAAAACGCGGTCTTCACCCGAGGTTATTGCTTTCCACTTATCCGGGTTATTCACAGGAATTTGGTAAACCTGATGGACATTTTCCTTATTACTCACAGCTAACAGAAATTTTCCATCATGTGATACGTCTAACAACATTAAGTCGGGAATGCCAAAAACGTCCATGGCCTTCTTTCTCACTGATACCATCTAAGACCCTCATGCAAAAGAACTTGAATCCAATTATGGTGCTTTCTCCTTGAAATAGTTACTACAGGTGTAACTTTCCACGAATTCACCGTTTTCAAACCTCGAAGATGAGAAACACACTTAATACTCTCTCCTAACCATTCAAACCCCAACTGAGGGGGAAGAATTCAATTTCGAGATGCAAAGAAATGACCCAAGCTGAACGACCACCCACAAAAGAAGAACTCCTCGAAAAGGCTAAACAACCCGCCAAAGACGCCCTAAAACTCCATCCTTATTACAAAGGAAAAATCCAGACCATCCCTAAATGTATAATTCGCGGATTTGATGACTTCGCTATATGGTATACGCCAGGTGTTGCTGCTGCCTGTCGTGACATTCAAAAACATCCCGAAAAAGTCTGGGAGCACACCAACAAAGCCAACATGATTGCCGTTGTTACAGACGGAAGCCGGGTTCTAGGATTAGGGAATATTGGACCTGAAGCAGCTGGTCCAGTTATGGAAGGAAAAGCCCTCATTTTCAAATACCTTGGTGGTGTCGATGCTGTTCCCATCTGCCTAAACACACAAGATCCTGAGAATTTCATCCGAGCGACCAAACTTCTCCAACCGAGTTTTGGGGGAATCAATCTTGAGGACATTTCGAAACCAAAGTGCTTCAACATTCTTCATCGGTTACGAACGGATATGAACATCCCAGTTTGGCATGATGATGCGCAGGGTACAGCTGCCATCATACTAGCTGGACTTCTTGGAGCCCTACGGCATGTAGGAAAAGAATTAGATCAAGTGCAGATTGCAATGCATGGTGTTGGAGCTGCAAATACCACCACGGCGGAAATTCTCATGGAAGCTGGTGTACCGCCAGGAAATCTCATACTCTGCGATCGTAAAGGGTTACTCTACAAGAGCCGTGAAGATCTGAAGCAAATGAAAGATGATGAACACGAAAAGTATGACTTGGCAATTTTAACTAATAAGGAACAGCGGTCCGGAGATTTTGGTGAAGCCCTCCGTGGCGCGGATGTGTGCATTTCCGCGTCTGCTCCTAAACCGGGTTTGATAAAGAAAGAATGGGTTAAAACCATGGCTTCAGATTCCATTGTCTTTGCCTGTGCAAATCCCCTCCCTGAAATTTGGCCATGGGAAGCAAAAGAAGCCGGAGCAAAAGTTGTTGGAACTGGCCGATCTGATTTTGACAACCAAATCAATAACAGCTTAGGGTTCCCAGCGATTTTCCGTGGTGCATTGGATGTCCAAGCAACAACAATCACAGATGAAATGTGCATTGCTGCCGCTCAGGCTCTTGCTGACATTGCGGAAGAACGTGGGCTTCGCGATGACTATGTGATTCCCGGTATGGAAGAATGGGAACTCTACCCACGGGAAGCAACTGCTGTCGGCATGAAAGCCATTGAACAAGGGGTAGCCCGGAAAGAATGGGAAGAAGCCGAACTACTCAAACACGCAACCAAGATTATTAAACGCTCCATCGATGTAACCCAATCATTAATGGATAACGGATTCATACCCAAAGCGCCCGTCTAATCGAGGAGCGGCTATCGGCGTGCCAATCATCGTTTCTGATCTTGATGGAACAATTCTAGATGTTCGCAATCGATTTGCTCACGCACAAGTCAATGCCCTAGCAAGCTGTGGCTATACAGTGACCGTTGACCAAGTTTCCCCCCTCATGCAATTGGCCTTTGCCATGGATTATGCGAACTTCCTAGGCGGTCTCGATATCTCCATGACCCCAGACAAACTCGTCCAATATTTCTCTCGAATTGAAGAAGAATTCTACAAAGGCTGGCAACACTCCTTTGTATTTCCCGGCACCATCGAAGTCCTGAAAGCGGTCCGTCCACGAGTAGATGCCCTACGACTAATTACATCTCGAGCTTGGGTAGAAGAAACACGACGCGAAGTCGAATTCTTTGGACTTGACCAAGTCTTTGATCACCATGTATTTACGCGGGGTGACCTTGCACGGGTAGATGGAGTTAATGAGGTTCCATTATACCCCTTCTTTGAACATCGACAACGTCTCATCAAACTAGCTATTGCTGATCTTGACAATCAAGATGATATCTGGGTTATCGGGGACTCAACCGTTGAAATGCAAACAGCTCAAAAGCTCAATGCCACAACTGTAGGTGTCTTAACCGGGTTCTCCACAAAACAAGACTTGGAACCTTTCTGTTCACATATCCTCGATTCCATCGCTGATTTTTCCACACTTCTCTAATCACTTTTACCAAAGCCATAGTCAACCTTATAACAAGACTAAACCTCCTTTTCCACCATCGACAATGATGCTGAAGGCTTTCTTATCCGATCTCGATGGAACCCTCCTTGACACACGAGAAAGAGCCATACACTCCCACGCCAACGGACTCCAGGTCCTTGGATACGAAGTGACTCCCGAGCAAGTCCGCGACTTGTACAAGTATTCATTTGATGCCAGAGACCTGCTCAACCGATTAAACATCCACCTCTCAGATAGCGAGTTCATCCAATACATCATCGGATTTCGTGATTACTTCTTTGCTAACTGGCAGCTATCCACGGTCATCCCTGGCGCCTTTGAAGCCCTCAAACAGGTTCAACCCCTCACAAACCACATGCGATTAATCACATCACGACAGGCCATTGATCAAACCCGTCAAGAAATCCATAGATTTGGTCTCCATAAGTGCTTTGAGCGAATATTCACAAGAGGTGATCTAGCCCAAGTAGAAGGGAAAGAACGCATCCCACTTTTTCCCTTTCTTCCACACCGGCGCCGACTCATTCAACTAGCTCTTCAAGACGTTAAATCTGAAGGTGATGTCTGGGTTGTTGGCGATTCAGCAGGAGAACTCGAAGCCGCGAAAAATCTTGGTTTTGTGACGATAGGGGTTCTGACAGGCTTTGGCACCACCGAGGACTTGAAACCCTTCGCCAATCACATCCTGAAATCAATTGCAGAAATTGAGCAACTTATCTAGCTCGTTGCCATAGGAAAAGTGAAGATGTCACCTACTCCCCCCGCAGAACCACTGGATTGCGATTCCGACACCCCCCGATTTGACACACGACAATATCAAGAGCACATTCTCAAACGCGTCAAGGAAAATCGCAACAACAACATCCTAGTGGAATTAGATTGCGGGCTTGGAAAACGCGTTCTCACTTACAAACTTGTCACCGAGCTCTTCCCCACCACACGTTTTGTAATTACTGTCAATTCTTCATCCTCACTCCAAGAAACTGCCCAATATCTCGAGGAAGAATACGGTGGTGTCGAAGGGTTGGGGGTCCTCACACCATTTGTTCGTGGACCCCAACGTGTCAAACTCCTACGCGACTCACGCGTCGTTCTTAGTACCGCTCGCGTCCTTGCGAATATTCTCCGAAAAGGTGAACTCGGCCCTGAGCATTTCGAAGGACTCCTCATCAACGAGGTAGATACCATTCTCCGTCGTGTTGGACATAATCAAGTTCTCATCCAACCCTGGAGCTTCCTCCTGGACTTCTTTAAAGATCGCTGGATTATTGGGCTTAGTGGAACACTTCGTGACGACCACGTCATCTTCAACGACGCGCAAATTCAAATTCGAGATGAACTCCAAACCCTCGCCACTTTTCTGACCAATGTTGAATTGATCAGCATGGATGAACTCGTAGGCACTGACTTGGAGCAATACATCAAACCCACCATCCTTGACGCAGCTCCGGTCCAGAATCCAGTCATCCGGACAATGGCATTGGTCCTCGATGACCTAATTCAGTCGACTCGAGAAGAAATCTATGAAACCGTTCGAGAAGCTACAAAAGAACCCGTCGGAACACTTCCCGAGAACACGCGGTTACTCCACTTGATGCTTCACGAACTACCCATCTCTGAAGAACTCGGACAAAAATATAATGGACTTCTGATGATTCGGAAATATCTCTACGGCATGTCTGCAAAGAGTTTTCGACGGTATCTTCATCATCCCACCATTAAACCCCAAATCGATGTCAACCGAATGATGCAAGATTGGCCCAAAACTACACCGAAATCCATCGAAGCCCGAGATCTTGCTCTTAATGCAGAAAAAACCGTAATCCTCTCCTCATACCTTACTGTTGTCAGTGAAATCGATAGGCTCCTCACAGAAAAAGGAGTCCAAACCTTTCAGCTTACTGGGCGGACGATGGACAAACAAGCTTTACTCTCAGAGTTCAGGCAAGCCAAACCCCCCGCTGCGGTCATCCTCTCACCTGTAGGGGAACGTGACTTGGATTTACCAGATACAGATTTACTCATTATCTGTGATACAGTGAACACAACAAAGACAATTTATCAGAAAATGAAACGCAGTCGTGGTGGACGAGTTGTCTTTCTAGTTTATTCAAATACATCTGAAGTTACGAAGCTACGTCGCCTACTAGATAATATCATGGAGCGCTATCCCTGGTCTAGCAAACTTGGTGATACCTCTCATCTTAGCCAGTTTTAGCCATTTTTTCAACTAAGATTCAATCAGAAGCAGAAATTCATTCTTTAACAGATAGACTCAACCACTTGCACCATGTGATAGCACTCATCGCAGCAAAAAAGAATCCAGCGACTCCAAAAAACACCATGACAAAGAGCCATTCCATTACTACAAAGGAATCAGGTATTGTCGCACTTGGGATTGTTATGCCTACTAAATAAAACAATTCAGCCCAGCAGCAGCCTAGTATTAAGAAGAACATCAAAAATCCAATAACTACCCATCGAGAATAATCAGGGGGATATTTAGGGTGAGTAGTATTGAAAATCACGATCATAGTGTACCATATTCCCACCAGCCCCGTAACGATCAAGATGAAAAAGAGACTGAAGAATTGGAGAATGCCAATCGCTAACCCCCAAACACCTCGGATATAAGTAAGCCGGGAAATTCCTAAGATAACAATTGCAATTATGAACAGACAGGTTATGGCTGCTGAAAGAAGAACAAATCCTATACGCCAACCTTGTTGAGCCCTAGGATTGCTTTCTGTAGGTTGTTTCATTGCTATCCAACTCCCTTTCCATTTGTGATAGACTGCTTGGAAATATATGGGTGTATCACTAGGATTTAACTATTCATAATCAAGTGAAATGGTGTGAACGGCTCATGTCAAATCAAGATATTCCCATGGTAAACAGTGATACATTAATCGATGAACCAGTGTACCCAGTTTATGTCTATAAACGGACCTGCCATGAGATATTCAATTTTTGTCATCAGGAAGCAATACGGCAGCCACCGCGTGAAGCGCTCGGGGTGATTCTCGGCTTCCGCCGTACATGGCTAGATGAAAATTACATCCGAGTAACTGATTGGGCCACTGGACGCGTTGAAGCAAGTATGGCGTATGCTCGGTTCACACCAGAAGGCATTCTAGAATACCGCTTAGCATTACATGATCGATATGGGACTAATCCACATACGCCTCGCGTTGTAGGGCTCTGGCATTCGCACCCATTCGGTGGCGACCCGCAGTTCTCATCCACTGATTTACGCACTTTCTTCAATACACCATTCTGTGCTGAGGGTAATATCTTCTTCCTCATTGACCCGTTGAGTCGCATTTTCAAAGTCTATATGCTTCGTCCTCGACCCGATGAACCAGGTCTTCAACTCGAACAGGTAGACTGGTGTACTTACCAACCCTCTGTACCAATTGACGAAAGCACACCAACTTCTGAAGAGACCCAACAGGATGAGGAGGCTGAACCTCATGACTAAGGAATCACCCACGCCAATTGAACTTAGTTTTTTCGAGCGAGATCAACACGATCGGACTCGTCGCTGGCTGGGAGCTAATAATCTCGAAACCATCCAACAATCTACAGTACTCATGGTAGGCGCTGGTGCTGTTGGAAATGAGGTATGTAAAAACCTTGGATTACTTGGCGTAGGCAAAATTATCTTGGTGGATCCGGACAAAGTTGCTGCATCGAATCTTAATCGTTGTATCTTTTTCCGCCCAGGAGACCATGAAGCCAAATTCAAAGTGGAGGCGGTAGCTGAACGGTTACCAGAACTCGCCACGAACACTGTAGTCGAACCTCACGCAGCGACTATTCAACAAGCGCCCGATTCTGTCTGGGATACTCAACTGGTCTTGGTTGGTGTAGATAATCACTATGCACGCTATCTCCTAAATGCGAAAAATTTCAGCTTTAATCCACCACATCCTCTCATTAATGGGGCGATGGGCAAGGATTTTGTCTCAGTTGAGGTGCTTGCGCCTCCTCACACAGCATGTCTTGTGTGCTCGTGGAGTAAAGACTTCGTCGACCACGTTGTCGCCAATGAGGTACGGACACGATGTGACCCTTTCTTTGTGGACACAGTTCCGCGATTTCCTATGATTAGTTTTGTGACCTCAGTGGTGGGTGCTGTAATGGCCTGGGAGGCGGTTCGCGTTCTTGTGGGGTTGAAACAGTGGCGAGAAACGGGACAGTGGCAAGACGGTTTGGAACCTGCTTTGGGTCGGTTTATCAAGTACGACCTAAATCGACATCAGGCTGCGTCGGGTCAAATAATGGTGAACCCACGATGTAGTGAGACATTTTGTCGGGACAAACGAAAACACAAATAACTAGCTTGAATTTAAGATACTCACAACTTTCGTGACTTTCCATTTTGAACCCAATTGTGGTGGAGTTGTTTGTGGTTTGTGCGACCATGTCATTTTGAACTCTTGGTGGATACGAATATCCATCCAGTTACCAATAATGAGGGGAATGTGACGGTTGGTCACGCCCAACCAGCCACTGTTGCCATACCACGTCGGATCAACGGGAATCCAATTGTCCTGAATCCACACTACACTCCATGCATGCCGCTCCCACTTTTTCCTATTATATGCAAATCCCGCTTCTAATCTTGCAGGAATTCCTTTCGCCCGACAGAGGGCAGTAAATAGTGCAGCAAATTCGGTGCAATCTCCGACGTGTTTTTCAATCGCAAAAGCAGCCCCGCGCTCATACTTCTGAGGAGAATATCGAATTGTTTTTGTTACAGCACGCATTGCAGCTTTCACGAATGGAATGGGATTGGGGTTTTTGCTGGAAAGGTCACGGGCTAGGTCTTTGATTAGGTGATGGTGAGATTCTATGAAGTTTTCTGGTTTGGTGTATCCAACGAGGCTGGAGGGTACTGAGGAGTTTCTAGTAGACTGGGGCAGTCTGTAATGGATGGAACGATTCCGGACCAACGCAGTGTAACCACAGGTGAATGTTTCCTTTCCAGCTAATCGGTCGCAGGTCAAATCCAACCAATGATTTCCCTTCAAATCTGTGGCCTGACGACCCGAAACAGGAATTGATGACAGATTAATGAGTTCTTGGCGAGGAGGGAGGGGTGGTGGAAAGGCAACAAACACACGGATCCCAGAGAGTGGATTATCCGAAGTATTTTGAATCTTGGTTGAATAGGTGACTCTGTGAGAAAGAATTGTGGAGGAAGTTTTCATTGCTCCTGACCTTGCGTTTCTTCGTCAGCTTCGCCTAGGGCTTCATCGTCATCAAGGATAATCACTCGACCACCGGGTGAACGGGGCTGATTCCGTCGCACATCTTCTAAGATTTCCACCGTTGAACGAATTTCAGGTAACACAACTTCTGGTTCATCTCGTGGACCGAGGAACCGTGTGAAATGGGGTGGGTGAGATTCAACCCCCCGAACGATTGTGCCAGGACAGGTTCCCTGTCCAGTTTCAAGAAACAATGATCGACAGTTGGGACACATGTAGCTACCACATGTTGTACAAATCCACCATTCACGTCGTGCTTCATCCAGTGAAACTTGGTTTGCACAGGCTACGCACTTCATATGCGATGCGCCATGCACACTCACTTCTCATTCTCCTCCGAACTAGTGTCTTTCTGCACACGGTGCACTTTAACTGCAAAGTGTGGTGAAAAATTCGGTGGGCGTTCTTCTTCAAAGGGTATATCCCGTTCATTTAATACAACAATGCGATTTGATGTCGGTTCCTCATCTTTTTCCGATTCTTCCTTCTCTTCTTCCTTATCAGGTGGACGGTCCGACATTGCGCAAAATCACCTAAGAATCGTCATTTGAAGATGAATCATCTAGAATTCGTACTGTCCCAGACCGCTGTTCTTTCACATCCAAAATACGTGGTGGTCGTCGACTTGTTCTAGCTGGTTCAGGTTCACCATCAAGAATTCGGACACGCCCTTTCAATGGAGTCATAATAACGCTAGTCTGATGACGGTCTTCCCAAAGACGGTCCAGAGTATTCACGATATTCTCTGTATCTTTTTCATACCAGGCCATAGCTGCAGCATTCAGACCTCGGTCCGATTGGAATTGAGATGGCGGTTCCACACGGTCTGGTTTCAACAACACAAAGAATGGCAGGTCCTCTAAAATGCGGTCCAATTCCCCGCGAACTGAATAGCAAGCATGTCCAGTTCCACTCGCTGATAGCCGGGGATGAAAGAGTGGTAATTCTGCTGCGGGTCGAATCGTACCAATGTTTTGGGGATACTCCCGGGGAAGATCGAACACAAATCGATGCTCATACCGTAAGGACCTTGTGCTTGTTAACGAGTCAGGCTCCCGCACATATCCAGGGAGGTTTCGCATAATAAACCGTATTCGTTTATATGTTCCATCACGATATCGGCTGATAATGGCTACAGTGAAATCTGCATTTGACCATGTGGTGTCCTCCCGAATTGGTGGGTCCGGTTGCCAACCCCTTCGACCGTACAGATTGCTCATTGTATCGAAGAACGTGTGAATCTGAGTTTCGACTCGAGCGTTGAATAACTCCGTTGAGAATACTGGACGCGACATGGCAAGTTTCCCCTAATCCTCTGATTAGCAAGGAGTAAGACTTCTCTCATTAGGACGAGAACCCTACTTCTGGTACGACATCTAAGAGGAAGAACTCATCATCAGTGATTTTTGGTTCCAATTCCCCAAAGGTGGCACCGGGGCTTAATCTGGTGGGTTCTGGGGCTTTTCGAATTAGAACGAATTCTGGGCGTTGATCTCCAATCTTTGCTTTCGCCCAATCATCAACACTCACGCCTTCATCCCGAGCTTGTGTTACAAGGGTGCGAATTACTTCTTCAACTCGGGTTTCATCATCAATACCAATTCGAAATTCCTTCTGGCGTGGCTCAACGTCCACAATGATTGAGCGCCAAAAACCTTCTTCATTGCTCATGACAAATCACCTATCTGGGGAGGAGCGTAGCACACACTTTAACTTTTCTCGATGCTAACTCGCCTTCTCGTCCTTGTTTAATCAAGGCTGGAAATATGTCGGGACAAAAAAGGTTAGAAGTGGCGCCCTGTCCTTCGATTAAGTGAAAGTTTAAGAGTCATGGTCTAGTTTGAGTTAGTGAATAACGTCACCGAATGAAAAACGCGTGGGAGATAGGTAGACGTATGACCACTGGGCAAGAGCTATCGCCTTCAATTCCACCATTGGCATTTCGTAGCATCCGCCTAGTGAACTTTGTCATTCACCGCGACACCACCGTTCGATTAGATGCCTCTCCCATTGTTTTGATAACGGGTTCTAATGGAAGTGGAAAAACCCTAATTCTCGATGCTCTACTCTATGCCATCGGTGTAGAATCTCGACGGGTACAGCGACAACGGAACGCAGCCTTCATTGGGCGTTTTGAAAAATACGCTGAAGTTGTTTTGGAACTGAATAATTATCAATTGAATGGACGACGAATACTTACTAGTCCTGATCATGCATTGGCGAAACTCCTTGACCGGGACATAGTATCGATTCGTCTCCGAATTCATCCTAGTAACCGAATTTCTTACTGGATTAATGGACAACGATCACTTAATGGTTCTCAAATCACGCGAACCGATATTCGGAAACTCTTTCAAGCTGCAGGACTATTTGGGGATTCACCACTAGCAATCACCGAAGCCGAAACCCTCGACCATTTTGCCTCCCAATCACCAAAACGAAAATTTGAGACGCTCCTAAATGAAACAGGTTTGCGGAATTGGATGGAAAAACTTGAGGAAGCACGCCTCCTAGTTCTTCAAGCCAAGGCAAATGTAAAGCCCTTGGAGTATCGAATACGACACGAGGAACAACGATTACAAGTTTTGAAAACTGCCTATGAAGCGTTTCTTCAAAAACAACAACTGCAAGAGCGATTGCAGGTTCTCGATAACGAGGCTGCTTGGGCAGAAGTTGCCTATCGAGAAGAATTAGCCGAACAGCTTCAAACACAAATATCAAATCAGGAAGCGCTTTTAGCCACTGAAAATGCGAATCTGACCAAACTCGATGACCGACGAGCTGAACTTATCTCCAAATATGAACGTGCACGAGAAAAGAAGGAAAAGCTGCAAGGAAAGCTGGAGTCAATTCGGGATCAGCAAATGCAGGCAAGAGGACATCACCAAGGACTTGAAAATGAATTAAACACAGTCAATTCGCAGATTCAACGCTATTCAAAATCTAAGCGACCACGGACTAAGAAAACCAAAGAATCCGTGTTACAACAAGAACTAACTACATTTGCCAATGAACGTGACCTGCTAGATGAACAACTGGCTAGCCTTCGACAAGATATTACAGCAACCGAGGAAGAACTGTTTACCCAACCACAACGTTATCCCCGCTATGAAGAAACCATCTTACGTGCTTGCCAGCGGTTCCGAGAAGGGCTTGATCAACGCGTACTCTCCGATTCTGTGATTGGTCCCATTTTCACACTAATTGGTATGAAACCAGAACATGCTCAGCACGAAACCGCAGTAAAACTCGCAATGGGTCGATACAATTATGCCTTCATTGCTCTGAACCGTGAAGCTTTCAGCGAGGCAAAAACCCTTTTTGATCAACTTTGGCCTCAAGAAAAACCAAACCTAGTGGTTGCTCGAACCAATCCAACAACTTCGATCACCCGCGATAGACCCGTGGTGTCTCCCCCAGTGTTCGGATGGGCAGCTGATCTCATTGAAGGCGACACCTATGCAGTGAGTTTTCTCAGTCGCGTCGTCAACACTGCTGTCGCAGAAGAGTCTGCAGATCCTAACTCTCTAGTGGATGCCACACAACAACTCAATGGTAACATCATCACTAGTGAAGGATCCAGTTTTTACCTCCGCATCGGAGCCTTTGCCCGTCCACCCCGCCCCGTAACCATCAACTTAGGTACCCCACTACGCGAGTTGGGAATAACCCAGGACACCGCAAAAATCCGACAACTCCTTCGGGAACTCCGCGAAGAAGAAGCACGATTAATGCGAGATCGGATGCGGGCCAACTCGGAAATCAGTCAACTCCGAGTGCAGCTCCAAGATCTACGGCACGGACAAACTGCTACACTCACTGACATGGAAAAAACCACGCTGGTATCGGATTTGGAACTCCGTGCCACTGACTTACATCAACAAATTTTGGAACTAGATAATCAAAGAGATGCATGGGGTCAAGATTATCAAAACCAATCAGCTGAGCTTTCTCCACTCAATTCCCGATTACAAAAGATCGAGGGGCAACTCCAAAATCTAGATACTCGTCGGGCTCGTCGTTCGGCGATAATAGACCAAATCACCGAAGAACTCCGTCAACGCGAAGATGAATACAAACACATATTAGATCAAGCAAAAGAGTTCCGAAAAACAGCAAAATCGTTGGGAGAACGACCTCAGGAGGTCCGCACGCCTTCCGTTGTTCGAGACGAACAACTACAAATTCAAGCAATGATAACAACAATCACCGCAACAGCGAAAGATCGCACAGCCTTTGAAGAGCAAGAAAAAGTTGTGTCGGAACTTCATGATTATCTCAAAGAACGTCAGCTTCATCTTGAAAACCTCATGACAGATGTTGAGCGTCGGTTAACAGAATGGAGACACCAGCTAGAACAAACAGTCGAAACTCTCAATCTTCGAATGAATCAACTTCTCAGCCACTTCTTGAAACAAGTCAAACTCATAGTTCGTTTTCCTGATGAACCAAGTCGAGCGGAATTGCACCTTCAACTTGCGATCAATCGAAAGGGCGATTGGCGTACTTATCAAGAAATGTCGGGTGGTGAGCGAGTTCTTGCCACTCAGACCTTTATCCTTGCATTACATACACTCGCAAAGAGCCCCCTCCATGTCATTGATGAATTCACACAACGTCTGGATGAGGCTAGTCGGGCGGCTGTTCTGAGCGTTGTGCAACGAACTCTAGCCCTTAGCAGTGAAGACACACTCATTCCACCACAGTTTCTCCTGATGGCGCCTTCGACCGTGGGACTCCAAATCCCCGAGACCATGCATCACATAGTGCTTCTGAAAGGGGAGGTGAAATCCTAATGCTATCAAATGAAACCTCCACCTATCTTCGTGCATTCCCCCGACGGAAAGCCTGGTATGAAACATTCCAACATAACTACAAACGCAACCGATTGACACCCTTTGGAACGAAACGAATTACAATCACGTTGTGGAATCTTACCAAGAAATACGAAGGGGCTTTGAAGCAAAAGGATATCATTCCTGTGAAAGAAGCTGAGATCGATCGGGAAGAAGTAGCTGATGCTTATCGGGTCCTAGAAACTCCATGGGAACGGAATCTTGACGGTCGGTTTTACCATACCCTTGCCACCATGCAACACCACCGTGATTCTCATCTAGCAGCACCTGAACTAGCTCCAGAAGAATGGATTATCCACTTCGCAGAGGAAGTCAAGCGGCGAGCCACACCTCTAATGTTTTTGGTGAATCGTGAACGTTCCGTTCCACACTTCTCCCTTCCCGATACTGATAATCCTGTAACAATGTCAGAAGCACCCACTCGTGATGATCAACAAGCGATGAAGCAACATCAGGTTCCCTTTTCTGAGGTATCAATCGACTCACTTGATACGTTAAGAAACACACTTCATAAACGGCTTCAAGGAAAACGTTTCAAATACTCCGAATTATCCGATCACTTGACAAATTGGGAATTGGACCTTCTTAGCCAGATGATTCGTGATAATATAATTCCTGCACTCTTCGACAAAAATTCAGTAAAATTTCTATCGAAACACAAAGAACCTTCAGCCAATGCAACTTTTGCCGCAGTTGCCATTGAAGCGAAAAAATACGCGGAGGTGCGTCGTCGATGACCACCGATCCTAATGCTCCTAATGACGTGCCTGACCCTTCAGATGTCAAGGAAGAAGAGGAATTTGAAGAACGGCATCTTCTCGGTCAACTCTTTGCTGCTCTCACCGCCCGGTATCGAAACGAAGAAGGCCAGTTAAATATCGGGGTCAAACGTCAAGACTTGCAGGAAGCTCTCCATATCAACAAGACTGGGCTAACAAGGCTCCTTGATTTGCTTCGCCAAGAAATCGCACCGTTAGGTCTGGAACTTGTCGAATATCGACTCGGTCGCGATACTCTGTACTGTATTCGAACCCTCTATGGGGTACCGGGAGAACTCTCAGATCCCGAGTATGCTGTCTTAGGCGTCATCATTGCCACGATTGAACGAGCTAGTAAAACTAAGCGACCTCGACGAATTGCCACCAAAGACATCGAAACTGTGCTTGTTGCCCGAGGACGACTCTCTCGCTATCAATTAGATCGGATTCTTCGTCGACTTGGTGAATTGGGATACATCACCCGCACAGCTCGACGAATCACATATGGACCCCGCCTTGAACTGGAATTTGACGCTGAACGACGCGAAGCTATAGCTAATGCTTCGACCATCTATCTCGCAGGTGCCACAGCAACTCAGGAGGGTGATAAACTATGAAGTTAGATCTCTCCACCGTGGGCATCACTTGCATGGCCTGCGGGTCCCGGACCACGTTAGAGCAAGCCATTCACGACGGGTGGCATCAATGTGTCCGGTGTCAGTTTTTCGTTGACCCTCAATGTCTTGAAATTGTCCACTCTACTATGGGTGGTGTCTGTCCCTCATTTAGCCAAGGAGTTCCTCGCCATACTCTGCAACCCGCCGATATTCCCTCTGAGCAGATCCTCATCTTCGTTAAAGATCAATACCAAAAAGGACGCGTGGGCGCTTTAATTGATAACTTATTCTATACGAAACCGTCTCCTCTTATACGCCCCCAGCACGATTCACAACTTCACATGTCCTCGGAAGAACCTCTTACCCGTGAAGAAATCTGGCAACGATTTGGGCTCGTCTTAGTCCGACGAGCGCAAGGTAAATGGGTGGCTTGGGAAAAAGTAGGAACCACCTAATGTTCCTCTTAAAGGTCCCATTCCTGAAGGACTGTATCTGTCAGTTTACGGGCTGTTTCTTTCGTAGCATTCGATTCAGTGCTGGGTTGATCTTGGATATCCTCAGGTAGTGATGGTAAACCTGCCAGTTTCCGGACTATGCTCGAAATCGCGTGCTGCGCCACGAACACCTCGGAACCCCCTGATAACAGTACTACAAGCCGTCCTGAGCACACTTGAGCTGCTGCCTGAATCAAAATATCTGTCATAGCAGGGAATGCCCGAAGCGACAGATTGAATCCCCCATAATCCTGCGCATGGGCATCGTGACCCATATTCCACAGAATCATTTGTGCTCGACTTCGACGAGCCAATGGAGGGACCAATCGACGAACCGCTTCAACAAAGGATTCATCTCCACTACTACTCGGAAAAGGCACATCCACATGTCGATCAGATGTGATATCAACTCGTTCTCGGAAACTCGCCTCGAAATTCAAATGAAAAACACCCTCATCATCACCCAACGTGTCACGGGTGCCATCACCAGGATGAGGGTCAGTATCCACAATGAAAAATTGCTTCACATCATGTACTTGCTGAAGATGCCGCACCAGCAGGGCTGAATTATTATAATAACAAAATCCCCAGAACGAATCACGACTGGCATGATGTCCTGCACAACCAGTGAATGCAAACGCATTAGCAGCTTCACCGAGCCAAACGGCTTCACCCGCTCTGACAGCCGCCCCACCAGATACAAGCGAAGCTGGATCGTACCCCGAATCCTTAACACGCTGGATATGATTCGCCGTATGAACCGATAAGAGCAAATCTTCAGGTACATCTTGGGCTTCTTCTACAAAAACCTCTGGGGCGTCTAAAGTTCCGCTTTCCCGAAGATACTCAAAAGCAGGTTCTACACGCCCAGCGAGAACTGGGTACCCTTCCATTGCCATGAGTGGATGGTAAAGAATGAGAGTCTGTTTCTTGTTCATCATTGGTCAGCTGTCAAAAAATTGCTCATAAATATTTTCTCTCTACTGCTACATTCGGTTGCGATGGATGAAGCTGAATTTGTATTTTGCTTGCAATAATATCGGGAATAATTTCATCAATAGGTTCTCTTACTCGCAGATAGTAGGTGAGTGATCCATTGGAGGCAATATAGTAATAACCTGGGGGCTCAAACCTGAAGATGGATCTCTTAATATAGCCTGAAATGACAGGTAACTCTTCTTCAGCTACAACTTCTTGAAATTGTTGGGAATCAAGCCGAACCAATATTTGACCACTAATTAAGACATAACTAACTTCTAATTGTTTTTTCAATTTCCTCAACCCTGCTTTTCTATCGGTAATACAAGCATATAATCCTTGAGTCGTATTCCACTCCAATCAACAAGAAAAGAATATAACAAGTGGAATAATTGTACTGATTCTGCCACGAAGGGATGACTATGGAAATCCGAAAAATCACTGCCAAGGATCGCAAAGCCTTGATGGACCTATACCGATACGCCTACACCGAATGGTCAGATCAAGAAATCAAGGATGAAGAGCTTGAAGAAATCCTCACTCATGAAACCCTTGGCTTATTTGAAAATGGGCAGCTTGTCTCATCCACGAGACTCCATGAATTTCAACAATCAGTGCGAGGGGTTCTCAAAGATTGTGGTGGCATCGCAGGTGTAGCCAGTTACCCTGAAGTACGCCATAAAGGCTATGTACGACAACTCATGCTCGCTGGATTTAAAGAAATGTATAAGCAAGACCAATCCGTGAGTATGCTGGACCCCTTTAAACCAAGTTTTTACGCAAAATTTGGGTATGCAACCGCCAACGCTCCATATCTCGTCAAAGCTCCCATAAAACATCTCAAGCACACTGGGAGAGAAGATGCGAATTCGGAATGGAGCTATGAAAGGTTACGTGCGGTTGACGCTAAAGATACTCTCTTGGAATTTATCCGAGAAATTGGACCAGCCCAGTATCATGGATTCATTATTTTCAAATCAATCCCCGACGGAATGTGGAAACGCAGGACCAAAGACAGTATTGTTGTCTTTGTGAAAAACAAAGGAGTGATTCAAGCCGCAAGCCGCTATCGAATCAAAGGCGAACGAAGAGAAGGTCGTTGGGTATCAGAACTAACGGTCATAGACATCTTATGGCGAACCCGGGAAGCAAGAATGAAGCTTTTTGACTTCTTTGCCACTCATCAAGATCAAATCGATGATATCATCATCCATGCTCCGTTTGAAACGAGAGTAGAACATTGGTTTGAAGATGCTAGGTTGAGTATCGAGCGAAAGGCTCCATGGATGGTTCGAGTTATCGATGCTCAAAAAGCCGTTGAAAACATTCCAGCCTCAGGCGAGGATATGGTGACACTAGAAATTTCTGATCCCGATTGTGCTTGGAACAATGGTATATTCACAATTCAATCAGAGAAAAACTGTCTTCACATGAACAAGAGTTCCGGCAAACCAGTTGTGAAGCTTTCTATCAAGGCGCTTTCTTCCCTGGTCTTCGGTACTCTTTCTGTTGAGGAATTAGAGTTTCAAGGGGAAATTACCATCACTGAAGATTGGGCTCGACATACGCTTCAACGCTGGTTCCCACTCCTTCCCCTCTACAACGTTGTGTACTTTTAGATTCGGGTTCAGATGCGAGGCTTTTTAGGGAGAACTTCCTCTGAGTAGACTCCCCAAGCTCATGAGCCTATCTGTTCGGTGAATTCCATGAGTTTCGAACTTCCCTTTGATAAAATTCAAGCCGCAATTCAAGAGAACCTTGACATTGAAGTAGATGAAACCGCACGCACCATCAAACTCGAATTCAAGGGCAGTATCTACGAAGAAATCCCCTTTCAAGACATGCTGGAAGACGAAGAGGGATTGAAACGCATGTCTAAAAACCTCCTGGACGAAGAAATCAATTACACATCTGAACCGCTCCCAGATGGAAAAGGCGTACTGTTACACTTTGAAACCGATGAAGATTTCAAAAAAATGCGTGATTTCATCAACGGCATCGTCTATGGCGACTTACTCAAAGACCTGTTGGAAAAAATCATGAAATCCATGTTCGCAGCATTTGACGATCGCTCCGAATTTGACAATACCACCTAGCGACCTCCTGCCCCGTGCAAAGAAACGGGAAATCCTTTTTACAGGTTTTGAACGCTAAGGGTTGAAAAGAGATGGTGAGCAATTCCGAATTTCCTAAAATTAAAAATTCTTCAGAATTGATCAAAGGTTCGCTGGTCAATCAAAAAGCTCGACGCTTCGCCTTAGAATTGCTGGAAGCTGCCTTAGCTACCGCTAATCCATCTCAAATGGTGTACAACACATTAAAAGTCAGAGGGTCACAACTCAGCTTATTCAATCATCGAATCAACCTTGATAGGACAAACGGTGTCTATCTTGTCGGTGCTGGGAAAGCTACGGGTCGCATGGCAGAAGCGGTTGAAGAAATCTTGGGAGACCACCTCACTGATGGTATCATCATCGTTCCACCCAACACAAGTGAAGATTATACTCTAGATCGCGTGCAAATCCGAGAAGGAGGACACCCCCTCCCAACGCATTCAAGTATGTCCATCACCAAACAAATTATCACACTAATCGAAACTAGCCCCGATGATGCCCTAATCCTAAGCCTTTTCTCGGGAGGCGGTTCCGCACTCTTCACTCTCCCTTCAACTCATATCACTCTAAAGAATCTCCAACACACAACGACCCTTCTATTACAGTCAGGTGTTCCAATCAGCGGCATTAACACCCTTCGAAAACACCTCTCCCAAGTCAAGGGAGGTCAATTTGCACTTCAGGTCCACCCACGAAAACATTGGGTCATGTTAATTTCAGACGTTCCCGGAGACCAACTTGACATGATTGCTAGTGGACCAACGGTTCCTGATTCCACCACTTTTTTGACCGCTGGCCGAATTCTTGACGAATACCAATTATGGGATAAGATACCACAACGGGTTCGAGACCACATTCAAGCGGGTCTGGACGGAACCGTACCAGAGACACCCAAACCAGACCATCCCGCCTTTGAACATACAGTTAACAAACTTATCGGAAGTAATATTGATGCCTGTAAAGCTGCTCTCTTTGCAGCACGACAAGAAGGATTCAAAGCCCAAATTCTCACGACCGAATGCCAAGGTGAAGCCCGACAAGTAGGCGAACAACTGGGAACACTCGCTCAAAAGCTGACTTCCAAAAAAGATCCACAGGTAGTAATTGTTGGTTCTGAAACAACCGTGACATTACGACATCCCGGAAAAGGAGGACGAAACACTGAACTCATCGCCGCCACACTCCCATTCCTCCAAAACCATGAGGGTCTCGTCATCGCTAGCCTTGCCACCGACGGCATTGACGGACCCACACTATACGCAGGGGCTATAGCTGACAGCGACTCCTATGCAAGAGCTCAATCCTTGAATATAAAACCTGATGAATTGTTAAACCAGAACGACACTTTCACTCTTTTTCAGGCATTGAATGATCATATCAAAACCGGACCCACCCATACCAATGTCCGTGATATCACGGTTATCCTACACTTTTAAAACACTCAGTATGCTCAAATCTAAGCTACTTACTAGCATTACTTTTTGAAACCACAGAAATTAGATTATATTTTCAAGAAGTAGTGCTATCACCATGACACCTAACCCAATAAGGAACAAGAAACCAAACAGACGATGTAAACCAATAAACCGTAGAAAAGTAGATAAGAACCATACATTTTGAAACGGGTCGATTGGAATTTCAAGTCCTAGTAATGGAGCCAATATCACGTACCAATTGATATACGCCTCCAAAGCATTCCATGATGCTAGAACAGCAATTTCAACACAAACCAAGAGAGTAACGAATCGAAGAATAAATCGTGTATCCTCTGGAATCCTAAACACAATATTAGTTACAAAAACACTGACAACTATCATCCCCACTGGAATGATAATTGTCCAATTGCTAGCCAGTTCAACATATGGTTCCCACCCAGGGCTCCTGATAATAATAGGAGGCGGAAAAATCCAGAACAGCAACATTAGAATACAAGACAGTAGGGCATAAATTCCAATTATGAAAAAAACTCGTCGCCAAGGACCCCAAGACGAAAATCGTTCTCGAAAACGGGTGAACAATGAAGGCGGACTAGAAACCTTAAACTCATTCACAGAAAATGAATCCCTCACATTATCTAAAAGAAACTGATGCTTAAACATTCCTGAATTAAGCTATTTTTCTTCTTCAGAGTCATCATCAAAATAACATCAGAGAGTAAAATATGTAAGAAGAAATGAGATACTGGGTTTTATGGCGGATTAGGCACCTCCTTAAAAAGGACACAATTGGAGGGGAGAGGGAATGGTTTTCTAGGGGGGAGGGAAGTGCCAATATCTTTCGCCAAACCCAGTATTCCCAACTATAAGGTTTCTTTTTTTTATTTAAAGACTTCCTTTTCCCGCCAGGTTATAAATTACCTTACAGCCATAAAAGGTTACGTAAGCCGGCAAACACAATTCGTTTACTCCAATTCAAGGGCAGGCGGAACGGGAGTCTTGGGATGGCGTTGGTAATATTCGTAAATGAACCGAAGTATCTCTGCGGCTTCAGCAATCGTTGCAAAGACAGGGAGGTTCCCTTCACGAAATTGATTCCGGGTAGCTAGGTTTTCAAGTGGATATCCGATGGCTGGGACTGCAACGAAGAAGGGTTTGTGAACGACTTTGACGCAATATGTTCCTGCTTCAATCATCATGTTCCAGTATGTTGTGGCAAAATTGTCCATTCCCATATGGTTGGCCATGAAATTCACATAATGGGGGGCCGCTTCAACGATGATGGCGTCGATGTTCTTATCTTCCGCAACATGCCGAATGGTTTGAACAGTATTGTCCGGGTAGAAATAACTAGAGGCCATATCTACAGGATTCTTGATGTTGGTGCCGACATCCTTGATATATTTGGACAGGGATTGAATGGTATTAGGAGATAATCGGGGGATTTCGAAACCATGCCTAGCGAGTGAGTCAGTTCCAGCAACACCTGCTCCTCCACTAATGGCAATAAGAGCAACTCGTTTCCCAGGTGGTGGCGGACATCGCAAAAATGTCACAGTCGTGTTGATGAGTTGTTCAAAACTATCAACAGACACAGCACCCGTTTGTCGGAGGAGTGCTTGCCAGATATCATTTGATCCTGCAAGGGCGGCGCTGTGGCTAGATACTGCTCGCTTTCCTGCTTCAGTGATGCCAGATTTCCACACAACGACAGGTTTGTCGGTTGCACAATCGGCAATGGCTTTCCGAAGGCGAGGGCCATCCCGAACGCCTTCAATGTAAATGCCAATGACTTGGGTTTTGGGATCACGGTGGAGGTATTCTACAAGTTCCCAGCTGCTGATATCTGCTTCATTGCCGTAGCTGAAGATTTTGCTTATACCAAGTTGTGTTTCTACAACGGCTAGATAGCAGTCAATGGCTTTGCCTCCTGATTGAGAAACGAAACCGATGGGTCCAGGATTGGGTTTTAAGTCTGGGCGAAATGCAAAACCGGTTTCCGGACATGCTAAGCCAATGCAGTTTGGACCAAACGCTCGAAAAGGACTGGATTTGATTTTTTCAGTGATGAGTTGTTCGCGTTGTCGTCCCTCTTCAGTGCCTAATTCACTGTATCCGCTGGTAAAGATGGTAATTGCTTTGCAGTTCTTTGCAACACATTCATCAAGTACACTTGGAACGATCCGGGCGGGGACACGAAGAACTGCATAATCCACATCACCTGGGACTTCGCTGAGTGATTTATAGAATTTGAGTCCTAAGTCTTCGTCGATTTTTGGGTTCACGGGATAGATTTTGCCCGGAAAACCGAAGTCGAGGAAAGACCGTAGCCAGTAGTAGCCTGCAGAAGAGCTTGTTCCGATGATTGCAACGGATTTGGAGTGGATGAATTCTTCGAATTGCTGGAAGGTCTTATCATCCATAGGCATCCCTGGAGTATACTCTCTTGGTAGACGAAGGGCAATGCGGTACTACTATTTTATCCTTCGCTAAAGTCAGGATTCCTTTGATTTAACAAAGACTTGGGGAAGGGCCCTTTCAACACCAAACATCACTACGACACCAATGGCACACAGGATGGCTGTGCTCGCCAAGATTTCAGGCATCAGGAGAATATAGGGTGTAAAGAATAGGAACTGAAGATAGGCTGGAACGCCCAATCCGATGATTAATGTTGGATACAACCAGGCAAGGAGCCAGTGGGGACAAGTTTTCCGGTTCATTACCAGAATTCCTGCTAAGAGGTTAAGGAGGCTACCAAGAACGATGTCAATGACTCCTAGTCCACCGAAAATGTTGGCTACAAATCCACCAATGAATAGTGCAACGACCATGGGCCAGCCTAGGATAAAGGGCGATGGTAATAGAATATCAGCTACTCGGAACTGTAATCCATAATAGCTGATGGGTTGTAACACAATAGTTACTGCAGCATACACCGCCGACATGATTGCCATCACGGCGATACTTTGTGTGCGATTTAATCTGGCTTGATATAACATAACATGCAACCTCGCAGCCCGGGATTTATTTGAATGAGCGGAGCACGGTGCGAGTATCCCACCCGCTCAGACATCGCCAAGCTTCCTCTCCTTATAACTGCTTTGCAGAGCAACCAACAGGCTAAAAAAGGGAAGAGCATGTCCTTCGAATCCCACAATCTGAAACTCCAAACGAGCATCTAGATATAAAAGGGAACAAGCTGAGGAGTCAAACGATAGCAAAGGATGGATATCCAGTGCCTGTTAACATCGAAGATGATCTCTTTTTCAAAGATGAAAATGTTACAAGAAATCCCGATGATTCTTGGTTTATTGAATACCTCAAACCCTACTATCTCCACACCATCGATGGACAATACCTGTTTGGCAATACACAAGCCGGACGCCGTCCTGATCGAGCTTTTTACCTTATCCCTGATGGTTATAGACTAGGGAAGGGCCAACCCAGTTTTGATCGTGAAATCGGATTGCAACTCTTTGATGTCGTTCTCAGATATCTTAAAACTGCTAAAGTGATTGTTCAGGATGGCATTCAAGGTGAAGCTGATTTTAAGACTGGGCTACGTATCGTCCTTAGCGTTGAGAACCCACATACTGCTTATATCACCTGGTTTGGACGTCTGATGGTCTACCCACCTGAAGAAGGTATGGACATCAATTGTTGGAACTATATTGTTCAAGAACGGCTTCCCGATGATGTTATTAAAGAAATCCAGTCCTTTTGGCCCGAGTTTGATCCTGATGAGCCCCTGACACTTTATGATCTTACCCGGATGGATGAGGACCACCGCCGTGTCATGAGTCTTCGTGTCGACTATTTTGGTGGTGCATTCAAGAAACCCAATCTGACGATGGTCTGGAATCGCGGTGAAGCTAAAGGGCTAATCTCCTATCATGCAGGTTGCACTAAAAATCGTGTTCTCAAGGGACTCTCTGGAACTGGAAAAACCACACTCACCGTTGGTCCTCAACTGGAACAGGATGACGCCATACTCGGTTTACTCGAATATTCAGAATCGAATCGACATATTCACCAAATACGGCTTATTGGATTGGAAGCTGCCTCCTATGCAAAAAGCGAGGGTCTAACCGACACGAGCCCGGAATGGGCAGGTCTCATGAAATCACAAGAAGTCCAAGCTGATGGTACACGCCCTATCGTGTTAGCTCAGAACATCGATTGTGAGAACATCGAATATCGAATAGAAACAATTGCAGGACATACAGTAAAAGTCCCCCAACCCCTTCCAGGAAAACAGGCAGGACACCTCCAACCCACACGATATGAGCAATCCGGAACCACCAATGGACGCTTTGTGTTCCGCTTTTATGACCTTAACCCTAACTGGAAATCTGGTTCTGAGAAAATCCTTCAAACCGTGATGCTCTCTTTTCGACGCTTTGACATCTTCCCAGTAGTCGCCTGCATTACAGATCCTGTGATGGCAGTCGCTCTTGATTCAGCCTGTGAATCCGTCATCACTTCAGCTATAGGCGGTAAAATACCTGGTACACGGGTCCGCTCCTACGCCGCTACAGATTTCATGGCTCGAGAACAAGCTCAACAGGCAATCATGAAACTCCAAATGTATAAGGACATGGGAATTGGACCTCAAAACAAACTGGTCTTCGCTATTGTAAATTCTGGTTTTGTCGGTGAATACAATCTCGACGGGAAACAACGACCATTGCTAGACGAAAAAGGTCAACCTGTTCCGAAAATCGATCAAGCCACTGGGAAACCCTACCTCAACGGACAAGGAAAACCCGTATATCTTGGACTAGGTGAGAAAATCAAGGTGCAGGATACCAAACTCCTCGTCGATCTTATCGAAAACCGAAAAATCCAGCAATGGATACCTCATCCTGTTTTCGGACAATCCTTCCTCATTCCAAATCCAACCGAACTCGAAGAAGTCCATGGATTACCCAAATACCGCGAACGATTCAATCCCCTCCGATTCTATACACCCGAAGAATTCCTACAATTTTGCCAACGTGACATAACAGAACGAACTACCTATCTACAAGACCTATTTGCTGGACAAAAAGGAGAAAACCAACTAAAAGACATAATTCAGGTATGGGAACAAATCACCCTACCCTCAGCGAAGGAAATTAAAGCCTTCTACAAACAATATTTCAGTACAAACTAACTCTGTCACTACAACACCCCCAAGGAGCTACTAGGAATGGGGATCTACGACGCATTCGCTCCATACTACGCCTCTGGAGGCTTTACTCAATATAGCCAGCGAATGACTGAAGCGTTTCCCTCCCTTATGAGACACTTTAACCAAACTCCTGAAACAATTCTAGATTTAGCGTGTGGAGAGGGCACCTTTGCAATATCAATGGCACAGGCTGGTTATCAAGTGACAGGCATTGATCGGTCTCCTGCCATGCTCAAACTCGCCAAAACGAAAAGTAGAACCGAAAAGGTATCGGTCACCTGGCGCCAACTCGAAATGCAACACCTTGAATATGAAAACTCATTCGATATTGTCACCTGCTGGTTTGACAGTCTGAACTACCTCCTTGAACTCGACGATCTTTGTGCCACCTTCAGAGGAGTTCACAACGCGTTACGAGAGAACGGTCTATTCGTTTTCGATATGAACACCATTTACTGGCTCGTCACTCTCGCTCAACGCTACGCTGTAACAGTTGAACGGGAAACCGAAGAAATCTTCCAAGTACACCGCCACTCCTATGATTTTGACAAAAATATTGCTACTTTCTACATTACGGCCTTTGTCAAAGAAAAAGATCGTTGGCTCCGGCGCGTCGATGAAATTCACAAAGAACGAGGTTATACCATCGGAGAAATTCAAGAATGCCTGAAGGATGCTGGTTTTCAAGAACTTGCTTGTTGGGGAGATCTCGAAGATCAAAGCCCATTAACGAAAGAAAGTCGGCGGGTTTATTTTATCACGCAAAAATAGCGAATTAATCAGTACTGCTACATTCAGTTAGATGCTAGGTCATTAAAGGATGTTCTAACAACCTATTCAATATAAGACATCTAAAGTAGACAGATAATTCTGGAAGATGCCAACGATGGAAATCCGAAAACTCACAAAAAAGGAAATGCCCAAAGTCCTCAAGCTCCACCAATATGCCTATGGCTTCTGGTCCGACCAAGAG
This sequence comes from Candidatus Hermodarchaeum yapensis, assembly GCA_016840405.1. GTDB lineage: Archaea > Asgardarchaeota > Hermodarchaeia > Hermodarchaeales > Hermodarchaeaceae > Hermodarchaeum > Hermodarchaeum yapensis. The sequence continues at coordinate 29,799 of JAEOSK010000016.1, read as the reverse complement.
GTTCGCGAAGAAGACCATGACTTCATAATTCCTGAAAACACAATCGGCGTGTTTGACAAAAAAGACCTTCTCTCAGTTCTAACGATAATGAAAACGAAACAGTCCATTCGTGGCGTCCTGAAAATGATGGGCGGAATATCAATGGTCGGTACCTACCCTGAAGCCCGGATGAAAGGTTATACTCGCTCGTTAATGCAAAAGGCGTTTCAAAAAATGAAAGATGAAGGATTTTCCGTCAGCATGCTCGAACCCTTCCGAGAAACCTTCTACGACAAATTTGGCTATGTCCCCGCATATGAAAAATATCGCCTACAAGCTCCGCTTGACGGGCTACGCGTAAAGGCAAATCATGAAATCAATGATGACTTGGAGATTGAACGCGTTTCAGGACAAGAAGTAAAAGATGCTTACATGGCTTTCATCCAAGATTTCGCTCCAAGTGCCTTTCACGGTTATGCTTTCAACCCGGTCATTTCTGATGAAGAATGGAAACGTCGTAACAAAGACCGGCATTATGTGTTGGTGAAAAAAGGAGGGAAGATTGAAGCGCTTGCTCGCTTCAAGTTTAAAGGTTACATGCACTTCGAAGAACCTGGGCAACTTCAAATTGAGGAAATGTACTGGCGTAATCTCCCAGCCCAAGCCGCCCTCTTCAACTTCTTCAGCAAACACCGAGACCAGTTTCAAAAACTCATAATGATCCTTCCCTACGGAACCAACTTTCAGCACTGGTTTGAGGACTTGAGAGACTGGATTCAAATCAAAGTCTGGCATCCTTGGATGATCCGTGTTATTGACGTCAAAGAAGCCCTCTCAGGTCTTCCTGCCACTGAAAAGGGTGAACTGGTATTTACACTAAGTGATTCCCAATGTGAATGGAATACTGGCACCTATCTTCTCAAATCCAATGGAAAACAACTGCAAATTCAGCCTACAACACAGGCAACGAAAACTGCACTAACCATTCATGGTCTAAGTGCCCTTGTCTATGGAACTCATTCTCTAGAAGAAATCGAATATGCACAGTGGCTCAAGGGCGCTGATAAGCAAACCCGTGAACTCCTACAAAACTGGTTCCCACAGCTCCCCCTCTATAGTCCCTATACGTACTAAGTTGACAAAACCTTTTTTTCAAAGTTACACTGAGTTCCTATACAGTGATTCAAATGACTATAATTCAAGATACTCTCGTCCAGCTTACCCCCAGCATTCTAGGTCTCGCATCTTTCGTTGTTGGCATTTGGTTGTTGGATGCGTTCCTTCGAAGAACCGATGAGCCTGGAGTAGATGTTGAAAGCTGTCTTCGCGGTGGAATTAAAATTCTCCAATTTTTTGGCATGGCAATCGGTGTTGTCTGTTTTGTCACGCTCTTCTCACTCGTGACGGTTCCCCTGCTTTCGCCACTCTACCGTGACATCCTCACGTTAGTTCTCTTAGGGCTCCTTGGCTTTGTGCTCCTCATAGCCCCAATCGCAAAGGTTCCATGGGCTGCGCTCATAGCCCTCTTTGTCGCTATTATCGCCTCATTTATCCTCGTCCTGCTCTCTCCACTTATCATTCCGATTCTTCCATTCAACTTCACCTATATCCTCATCGCTGTATTCCTAATTACTGGAATTCTTGTCTTCATCTCTCTGAAATGGTTCGAATCGCTCATCAAGGCCTTTGCCATGATCCTTGCCTCACGACCGATCACCTTTATCCTATCCATCATCGGGATTATTCAAGCAGTACTCCTCTTCTTACAATATCCTGAAGGAATTCTTTCTTTCCTCCTCATTTGATTCTCAACGCGTTCTCAGCAACTTAAGATGAGACATTCGTCCTCCACCCACTTGACTCTCCAATGCCTCGGTTACAGTACACGCTTTTAAGTAAGGACATTCATCTTTAACCAGTCCATATTCACCGATAGGAGGGATGGTGATTTGGAGTTTCCAGGATTAGAGGAACTGGAAGCCGAAAGAGTGGTTTCTGTCGAAGATGAAGTCCTTGTTCGATCATTACTTACATGGTCTAGCCATCATGGAAGCAAATCTCGGATGTTTGCCATCTTGTATCTGGCAACCATTATTGGAATATATGCAGTGTTAGCAATTTCCATAGGTATTGTCCTTTCACCCCAACTCAGTCTTCTCCAAACAGACTTGACAATCGGATGGCTCATTGGGTACTGGACTCTGATGAATTTCTTGTTTTACATATTAATGGTGGTTAGTGTCTATTGTGCCTTTCATACCTTTTGGCATACGAGTCTGTCAACCAAGGGAATCAATTGGTTGCAAACTGTTAACTATCCCACTCGATCAGGAGTTTTTTCGATAGAAGGATTCCTAATTAGTGGTGGAGGACGCGATGGAGCTTCGCCAATAATGGGTCACAGGTTGTACAGGGGATTGCAGACTACCCATGATGGATTCCTCTTTGGTTTATTCACCCTCATGTTTGCTGTCACCTTATTGTTCGGATATTTGGTCTGTCTCCTCCTCGAAATAGTTACATTTTCTGGTCTGAGTTTTCCCAGTCAATTTCCAGGGTATCTCTATCTCCTGGGGATTAGCCCATGGTCCATGGCACTAACAAGTCTCATAATATTCCTCGTTTGTAGCGCTGCATTACTTGGGGGAATCTATACATGGTCGTACTCGAAATATTCCAAAGACATAGACAGAATCCAAACCATCACAGTTCAACTCGAACAGATACGTAAAAAGAAAATTGATGACGGACCGAAGGAATCCCGAGGCGAAACGCCGCTTCATCCAGATGTGTTCCAAGAACTCGAAGACATTATCCAATCCTACCGAAGAGAGTAACAACACAAATGAAACTGAATCTATTATCAATAACCCCGTAACAGTGATAAACCTCCATTCCTGCTGGGTCTTGGGAGGCGCAACTAATCCGTGGCAACAACATCACGCCGATTTGAACTCAATCCAGAATACACACCCCGAGGAGACCAACCCAAAGCTATTCAGCGCCTCATTGACGGGTACAATCAAGACAAAAAACAGCAAACCCTCCTTGGTGTCACCGGATCTGGAAAAACCTTCTCCGTGGCCTCAATCGTAGCTGCCCTCCAAATGCCAACCCTCGTCATCGCCCCCAACAAGACGTTAGCGGCACAACTTACCAGCATGTTCCGGGAATATTTCCCCAACAATGCCGTTGAGTATTACACATCATATTATGATTACTTTCAGCCAGAAGCGTATATGCCCACTTCAGATACCTACATCGAAAAAGATGCCTCCATCAATGAAGAAGTCGAACGAATGCGTCTATCAGCAGTTGCATCCCTGGCAGTACGGAAAGATGTCCTCATTGTGGCAACTGTCTCATGTATTTACGGAATTGGCGCTCCGGGTTCCTACCGGAATCTTGTCGTTGAACTAGAACAAGGTCAAGAAATCACACGTGATGAACTCTTCGCCAGATTAGTCCACATTAACTATGACCGCAATGACTTCGATTTCCGTCGTGGAACCTTCCGAGTTCGTGGTGATGTCATCGAAGTGTTTCCTGCCTATGCAAACCATCCCATTCGCTTAGAAACCTTTGGCGATACTATTGAACGCATCACCGACATCGCTCCCATCAAAGGGACCGTCCTTTATGAACGCGATAAGGTCAAAATCTTCCCTGCCAAACAGTTCACAACCGACCAAGCCGTGCTACCCGATATCTTAGATGCCATTGAGGACGAACTGGAAGAACACCTCAAAGAACTCGAGGCCAATGAAAAGATACTCGAAGCTGATCGCCTTAAACGACGAGTGAAATACGATATTGAAATGATGCGGTCAGTCGGCTGGACTGGGGGAATTGAAAACTACTCCAGATATTTTGATGGACGGAAATCAGGGCAAAAGCCCTACTGTCTACTTGATCACTTCCCCGATGATTTTCTACTCGTCATTGACGAATCGCACATCACAGTTCCGCAAATTGGAGGAATGTATCATGGGGATTTGTCACGGAAACGAAACCTTGTTGACTTCGGCTTTCGGCTCCCCTCCGCCTATGATAATCGCCCCCTAACCTTTGAAGAATTCGAACCCTACATGCGGACAGTACTCTACACATCTGCAACACCCTCTGCTTATGAACGAGAACATTCCGATCAGATAGTTGAACAAATCATTCGTCCAACCGGTCTGGTTGATCCTAAGATTATTGTCCGTCCAACAGAAGGGCAAGTGGAAGATCTGCTGAGTGAAATCCGTGACCGGGCCAAAAAAGAAGAACGCATCCTAGTTACCACATTGACAAAACGTATGTCTGAAGACCTCGCGGATTACATGGTGCATGCCGGAGTCAAAGCAGAATATCTCCACTCAGAAGTCGGAACACTTGAACGAGTGGAAGTATTACGGAATCTTCGCCGTGGAAAACATGATGTTGTGGTGGGCATCAACCTGCTCCGTGAAGGACTAGACCTACCTGAAGTATCCCTTGTCGCCATTCTAGACGCTGACAAGGAAGGTTTTCTCCGCTCCGATACCAGTCTAATTCAAATCATGGGGCGAGCTAGTCGGAATGTCAATGGCACCGTTATTCTCTATGCAGATCGTATGACTGACTCTATGAAACGGGCGATTACCGAGAACAACCGACGTCGTGACATGCAAATTGCGCACAACAAAGAACATGGGATTACACCGACCACTATCGTGAAATCCATCACAGATATTGCAGAAGGTGTCGAACGGGTGGCTGCTGAGTCACGGACTGCAGTCCGAGTGCCCAAGAACTGGCGAACGGCGAATGAAAGCGATTTAGCTCTTCTAATCGTTGAATTACGGGAAGAGATGCTACAATCTGCCGAAGAGTTGGACTTTGAACGGGCCGCTGAGTTACGGGATCTCATAAACGAAATTGAAGCCTATATGGGATTACAAACCAAACCAGATCGTAGGCGATCCTAGCTCAGATTACTTTCACTCTACTCCCCCTTTTGTTTATATGATTAACCGAACAGCACACTACCACAACACAGAAAACACCCATCATCTCAACAGCGGAGCTACCAGTTCATTGAACCTGGGGTGGGTGCAAAACCGCAACTCTTATGACATTCTGTGTCATCGGAGCGGCGGAAGATAGGTGACAAACGGGTGAGCGACGACAAGTACATCACAGTCAAAGGTGCCCGCGTCCACAACCTGAAGAACATCACCGTACAAATACCGCGGGACAAATACGTAGTCATTACTGGACTCTCCGGGTCTGGCAAATCCTCCTTAGCCTTCGACACCCTCTTTGCTGAAGGTCAACGTCGCTATGTTGAATCCCTCTCGGCTTATGCTAGACAGTTCTTGGGGCGAATGGATAAACCCGATGTTGATTCCATTGAAGGTTTAAGCCCAGCTATCTCAATTGATCAACGGTCAGCGGGAGGTAATCCTCGCTCCACAGTGGGCACCACCACTGAAATTTATGATTACATGCGATTGCTTTGGGCTCGCATTGGCATCCCCCACTGTCATAAGTGTGGGCGACGCATCACACCTCAATCAGCTCAATCCATCGTCAAGCAGATTATGGAGTTTGATGAAGGTAAACGCGTTCGCATTCTTTCTCCCGTTGTACGAGGGCGTAAGGGGACCTATAAGGCACTTTTCAAGAAACTACACGGTGAGGGATTTGTCCGTGTCCGAGTAGATGGAGAAGAACACCGACTCGATAAAGATGAAATTGAACTCGACCGCTACAAGCAACACACCATTGAAATTATTGTAGACCGATTGGTGTTAAAACCGTCAGTGGAGCACCGGCTCACGCAATCTGTGGAAACCGCTCTAGAATTCGGTAAAGGCTTGGTTACCGTCGATGTGCAAGGTGATCAAGAATACCTCTTCAGCGAATCAGCTGGGTGTCCGGTATGTGGTATCAGCTTTCCCGACCTTGCACCACGACTCTTCAGCTTCAACTCTCCGTACGGTGCGTGTCCAACCTGTAAGGGGTTAGGATACACCCTCGAAGTTGATCCTGACCTCGTTGTCCCTGATCCCACAAAATCAGTTCTCGAAGGAGCCATCGCATCCTATGCTCTGCCAGTAAAAGGTTGGCGTCTGCGAAGCCTTACCAGCATCGCAAATCATTACGGGTTTAGCCTTGATACTCCTTTCCAAGACTTGTCTCCTGAGCATCAAAATATCTTACTCTATGGTTCTGGTAGTGAAGAGATTCGCTTCGAACATCGGGGCGTCACTTCCTCTGGTCGGAAGTGGGAATGGATAAGTGAGAAACCAACGATGGGAGCTATTCCTGGTCTGAAACATCGTTACAAGTTTACCAGCTCAGAGTTCATCCGTGAACAGACCACACACTTCATGGCCCAACTTCCGTGTCCCGTCTGTGAAGGACGTAGGCTCCGCCCTGAAGCCCTAGCAGTTACTATTCAGAATCGAAGCATCGATTATGTTACAGACCTTTCCATCAATGAGACCCTAGCATTTTTTACGAATTTGAATCTCACGAAAAAAGAAGCCACTATCGCTCGTCAAACCCTTCGTGAAATCAATCAGCGTCTCCAATTTCTCTCTTCAGTAGGTCTGGACTACCTTACACTCAATCGTCTCTCTGCCACTCTTGCCGGTGGAGAAGCCCAGCGAGTTCGATTGGCCACACAAATTGGGTCACGGCTGGTTGGAGTGACCTACATCCTCGACGAACCCAGTATTGGACTACATATGCGGGATAATGAACGGCTGCTCTCAATGCTTCTCCAACTAAGGGATCTGGGAAACACGGTTATCGTTGTAGAACATGATGAAGGTTTTATTCGGGCAGCTGATTGGGTCATTGACCTTGGTCCAGGGGCAGGGATTCATGGTGGTCAAGTGGTAGCTGAGGGCACGGTTCCAGACATTGAAGGTAATCAAAAATCAATCACGGGCCAGTATCTTCGTGGAGATAAAGTCATTTCCGTTCCACCCACCAGACGACTTGGGAATGGAGCTAGTCTCCAGATAAAAGGTGCACGCCATCGTAATCTGAAGAACATCAACGTCACATTTCCATTAGGTACATTCATTTGCATTACAGGGGTCTCAGGTTCCGGGAAAAGTACGCTCATCACCGATACTCTCTATCCAGGGATAATTTGGCAGTTCAGACGACGTCGTCGACGTCAATCTGACGCGATTCTCACCAGTCAGCTTCACAAACCAGGTCCTTTCAAGTCACTCTCAGGTGTGGAGTTGATTGATAAAGTCATTCTAGTGGACCAATCCCCGATTGGTCGGACACCTCGATCCAATCCAGCAACTTACACGAAAGTCTTCGATCCAATTCGTCAACTCTTTTCGTTGACACAGGAAGCTCGAAAACGTGGGTATAAACCAGGGCGGTTTAGTTTCAACGTGAAAGGTGGACGATGCGAAGCCTGTCGCGGTGCTGGAGTTATTCGCATCGAAATGCAATTTCTCCCCGATGTCTATGTAGTCTGTGATGAATGTAACGGAAAACGTTTCAATAAAGAAACACTCCAAGTCCGGTACAAAGGCAAAACAATCTATGAAATCCTCCGCATGACTGTGGACGAAGCTGCGGAATTCTTTGAAAACATTCCCAAAATTGCCCGAATCCTCGGAACATTGCAAGCTGTAGGGTTAGGTTACATGGAATTGGGGCAACCCTCACCCACCCTGAGTGGAGGTGAAGCTCAGCGTATCAAACTGAGTCGTGAGCTAGGTAAACGGAGCACCACTCAGACCCTCTACATCCTTGACGAACCTACAACAGGATTACATCTTGCTGACGTGCAGAAGCTATTAGACGTGCTTAACCATCTGGTTGACGCTGGCAACACGGTAATTGTGATCGAACATCAACCTGATGTAATCAAGGGGGCAGATTACATCATCGATCTAGGTCCAGAGGGTGGAGATCAAGGTGGGTACGTAGTAGCTCACGGAACACCCGAACAGGTCGCTCAAGAGCAGAAGTCATTCACAGGAGTCGTCCTCCGTGAAGCACTAGCACCAAAATCTGAACGCGATGAAGAGTCCTCAGGACGTGTAAAAATTCTCTCACGGTAAGAGCGAACCGTTCTTCAATGCGAATTACCCCAATAATAGACACGTCTATTGCGAATGTGTGACTAGGTTATGAATCTTGAACAGGAACTGAAAGATTTACCCGACGAACCGGGTGTCTACTTACTCTATGATGAGAGTGACACCGTCATCTATGTCGGAAAAGCCCGGTCATTGAAGAAACGGGTCCCGGCTCATTTTCGAGGTCTAGGCAAAGGAAATGTCTTTTCACCCATTAGTCAGGAAGTCGCTGAACTCGAATACATGGTAACTGCCAATGAATCCGAAGCTCTTGTCCTCGAAGATAACATGATCAAACGCTACAAACCCCGATACAACATTCGATTAAAAGATGACAAAAGCTTCCCCTACGTTCGCATCACCCTCGCCGATGAATTTCCACGCGTCGAGAAGACACGAACCCTCGTCCAGGATGGCAGCCGATATATTGGTCCGTACTCTAACGTCAAAGCCTTGGACGGCTTTCTCAAATCCATTAATCGCGTCGTTCCCATCGCCACCTGTAAGCCCACAATTGTAATTGGAAAACGCAAACGTCCCTGTCTCAAGTACGATATCGGACGTTGTCCGGCACCCTGCATGGGCAAAATCAGCAAAGAAGACTATGCTGAGTTAGTTAATGAATACACGCTCTTGCTCACAGGACGCCATGACGAGCTAGAGGCACACCTAATGGAGCGGATGGAAGCCACCTCTCAGGCTAAAGAGTATGAAAAGGCTGCACGATTCCGCGATCGTCTCCGAGCCGTCCAGCGTGGACGGCAAGCTCAACGGGCAACGTTTTGGAATCAACTTCCTGGACACCGTGATGTTTTCGGACTAGCTCGTGCAGGACCAGATGCTTTGGTTCAGTTGCTTGTGGTTCGCGAAGGTCGCGTGGTTGGACAACAACCATTTCCTCTCAGCGCTCCTGCGACTCTCCCCGATGATACCGTTCTCGAAGCCTTTCTCAAACAGTACTATATCCGGGCTACCGAAATCCCGCAAGAAGTAGTCATTTCTGTTCCTGTTTCCGATTCACAGTTCCTAGAAGAATGGCTCAGTTCACGACGAAGCGAATCAGATGAAGTTCACATCATTCATCCAACCAAGGCTCCTCTCCTTAGTCTAGTTGAAATGGCGAATGAAAATGCTCAATTTCACCTCCACCAGTTAATCGAACGCCTAGCTGCCGATGAAGGACGACGTCATCGCGCTTACCAGGATTTGATAGAATACCTGAAACTCCCTGAGGAGCCTGCCTACATTGAAGGGTTTGACATTTCTACATTACAGGGCGCAGCATCAGTTGGGGTAAGTGTCGCGTTTCAAGATGGAATGCCGTATAAGAAAGCCTATCGCCGGTTCAAAATTCGAGAGGTTCAAGGACAAGACGACTTCGCGATGATGCGAGAAGTCGTGGAACGCCGTTATCGACGCAAACTGGCGGAAAAAACCCCCTTGCCAAATCTCATTGTTATTGATGGAGGACGTGGTCAACTCAGTATGGCCCAAAAAGCCCTGGAGTCATTATGTGTGGAGAATCTCCCTGCAATTGGAATTGCTAAAGGAGATCCACCAGATCCCGATGCCATCTATGTACCATGGCAATCAACACCCGTTGACATTCCCGCAGATAGTGAAGGACTACGGCTCTTAAAACGGGTCCGAGATGAGGCTCATCGCTTTGCCATCAGCTATCATCGAAAACTCCGAAAAAGTCAAGGACTAAAATTGGTTCTAACTGAAATTCCAGGCGTGGGAAAGAAACGGGCAACAGTACTCCACCAACGCTTTGAAAGTTTGAAGAAGCTTGCCAAAGCAAGCGTCGACGAAGTAGCAGCTGTGCCAGGAATTTCACCAGCACTCGCGAAACAGATACTAGATTACCTCTCCACCCAAGACTATTGAGGTCTCGTTGTACTAGTCTGTTTCTTTTTTTGCTGTTCAGAATAGGTAAATGGTAAAACTGAGGGTGAGGAGAAAGATAGCAAGGTAATAAGTTGAGAAGATAGTAAACTCCGCCTTGTTGAAGTGGTGATGAAAGAGCCTGATGCCGATAAGGAGATCAGATATGACGAAGATAATGGCTCCAATGAAGGGGACGACTCCCAATGGGTTTCCTATTGTAATCCACAATATTAGTGAGCTGCTCAGGGTTAGGGAAAGGATGAGGACATAAATGAGCAGGGGGATCTTCAGGGGTCCTAATCGAGGTTCGGACGAATCAAGAAATCGAACAGCATAGATGATGACAAAAATCATGATAACATATGAGATGACAAAGGATAGAAGTGGAATCAAGGAGACTCCAAGTATGTAGCTGTGCCAAAGAAAGTTTGCTGTTAAAAAGAGGTGGGCAATAAGGAAGAACAACACACCTGCTAGGAATTTGGTTTCCATTCCAACATCACCCAGAGCACAGAAGACTAAGGCTACGGCTAACAGGATGTAAAACAGAGCTCCGGAGGGTCGAAAGACAACTATGATGATGACTGAAATCAGTGCGGGAAGGACCTTAATGGCAATAAAGAGACCCTTGGGTAAGTTTTTGATTCGTTCGGTTTGATAAGCAAGTTCGTCTTCTCGAACAGCTTTGAGAAAGGCTGAGATAGTAGCAAAGAGCCAGAATAGAAGACCATAGATGATGAGGTGCAACATGCTCCTTGCATAGTTAGCATCGTGCTTATGAGTCTGTTTAATTTGAATTATCTGAGGTGAGTGATTACCAAGAAGAAGTAATTCATTTTTTTTAGGAAATCCTCTTGAGAAAATCCAAAACAATGGTAGAAAATATTGTACTCCGTTCGGTGACATAATTCATGTGCGTCATATTTGGTATAATCGCTAATTCAGCATTGGGGATTAAGTTATACATCTCTAACTGGATTTCAAGGGGCATCGCTTCGTCTTTATCCCCTATTATTAGCAGAGATGGCGCTTCTATCGATTTAATGGCTTCATTCGGATACCCCGTTGGATCCCCCCACATTTGCAATAGTAGTTCGAGGAGTGTTTCCAAATACATGGGACCGTAAACCTGACCATGTGCATTTCTTAGTGATTCCTCAAGTTCTGGGTCTGATTGAAGCCAGTCTCGAACAGCAGAAAGGGCGTCACTTGTATGTTTTGAAAGTCTATGCGTCGCTCCACCTAGAACAAGCGCTTTAGGGAGCTCTCGATATCGAATCCCAATTTCCATTGCAATCTGACCGCCATCACTCCACCCACAAATGATAGGCTTTTCGACATCCAAGGCTCTGACTAATGCAACAATATCATCTGCCATTAAGGCATAATTTAGAACTTTCTGAGGATTATTCGTTCGACCTGAACCTCTGCAGTCTGGGGCTATTACGCGGAATTTTTGAGAAAAGATCTCCCTTAACTCAGCCCATCCAAGCTCTACTGTTCCTAGTCCTCCATGAAGTAAAATTAGGGGGGTTCCTTTTCCTCGATCCTCATAATACATGTGCAATCCGTTAACATCACTATAGTGACCAAACTCAGGCAGTTCCCGCTTCTCTTTTTTCTCCATTTTGAAAACCTTCTTTTCTTTGGGAATAAAGTCTATTCTACCCCGTCCATATTCCTTTAGATTGTTTTTAGTTTCTGTTTTAGGAGTGGAATTGCGCCACCTGCTTCAATGTATTGAATGAGAAAAGGCGGAACTTTGGTTATTTGATGGCTTTGATCTGTACGATGGTTAAACAGTGTCCCCTCTTTCAAATCGATTCGTATTCTATCTCCATCTCTGACTAAGTTGGGATCTTTAGCAATTGCTGGAAATTCGATTGCGGGAACACCCAAATTGTATGCGTTCCGAAAGAAGATTCGGGCAAAAGATGCCGCAATAATCGCTCCCACGCCTAGGCTCCGTAGAATGGCTGCAGCTGACTCACGGCTTGATCCGATGCCAAGATTCTCCTCAGCTACAATGATATCATTAGGCTGTACGTTTTTGGCAAATTCGGGGCGTAGATTTTCGAATGCAAACGGTGCAATTTCTTCAATGGAGAGGCTAGTTAGATGGGCGGCTGAAATGATATCATCAGTACTGATGTTGGAACCAAATCGCCAAGCTTTTCCTTCAACTGTCGTCCGTTGTTCTGGCATAGGGTTCTCAACCTCATCGAGGATCAGTAATCTTTCCTGCAATTGCGCTGGCAGCAACCGTTGCTGGTGAAGCAAGATAGATGTGTGAATCCGCACTTCCCATTCTACCTGGGAAATTGCGGTTTGATGTGCTAATACAGATTTCTCCAGAAGCAAGAAGTCCACAATGGCCTCCAAAACATGCGCCACAAGTTGCTGGACCAATAGTGGCTCCTGCTTTTACAAGGGTACCAATTGTCCCTTCCTCGAGAGCCGTTAAGTAAATTCGTCGACTAGCAGGATTGACGATAAACCGAACATCCTTTGCAATCTGTTTGTCTTTTACAATTTGAGCCGCCACACGCAGATCTTCTAATCGACCATTTGTGCATGAACCTAATAGTGCTTGATCAATGTGAATCCCCTCAACTTCAGTCACAGGGACGGCATTACTTGGGAGAGACGGTTTTGCCACCTGTGGTACAAGTTTCGATACATCAAGTTCATGGGTTTGATGATAAGTTGCTTTTTCGTCTGGGTAAACTGGGGTGAAGGATTGTGGTGTCTGTTGTTTAACATAATCGAGAACCCGTTTATCTGGTGGAATGAGAGCTGCCATCGCCCCAACTTCAACAGCCATATTGGTAAGGGTCATCCAAGCATCCAAACTCAATTGCTTAAGGGTATCCCCATGGTATTCGATGGCTTGGAAAGATGCTCCTTCCACACCAAGCCGGTAAAGAATGTTGAGAATGATGTCCTTTCCCATCACTTTGGCAGGTAATTTCCCGGTAATCGTAATTTTGATTGTATCAGGGACTCGGAACCACAACCGACCTGTACCTAAGACAATGGCCATATCAGTGGCCCCAATACCTGTTGTAAGTGCACCGAATGCCCCTCCAGTTGTCGTATGGGAATCAGTCCCCACCAACAGCTCTCCTGGACGTACATGACCTTCTTCCACAAGTATCTGGTGACAAACGCCACTTCCCACATCGTAGAAGTGTTGAATCTGAAAATCTCGTACAAAGTTACGTACTCGTTGGTGAATGGTCGCAGCCTCTACTGTAGGCGCTGGAACCCAATGATCTAAAATCATTACTACCCGACTTGGATCCCAAACCTTAGTAACCCCTGCTTCCTCAAGGTGAGGAATGACTCGAGTACCCATCATTTCGTGGCTCATGGCCACATCCACGAAGGCTTCGACAATTTCACCTGGCGCAACTGCTTTCTGATCAGAATGAGTTGTCAGGATTTTTTCTGCCATTGTCTGCTGAGTCATGTTAACTCCTCTCTTTCAGCGTTTTTTGAATTATCTTTCGAATTGCAGTTCCCATCTGTTTTGTCGTTGAGGGCTTTTGGCTGGAATAGGATCCTTTACATAAATCGTAGGTGCGGACCTTTCCCTCCTTGAGAACTGTTGTAACTGCCTCTTCAATAATCGTGGCTGCGTTCATTGCTTGATGATCATTGTGTCGTTCTCCAAGCCATTCCAACAGCATTTTTCCTGCAAGAATTGCTGCAGTAGGATTCGCTCGTCGTTTTCCGGCATGACGGGGAGCCGAACCATGAATGGGCTCAAACATGGCATGATTATCACCAATGTTTCCTCCTGCTGCCACTCCCATGCCACCCTGAATTGCTGCTCCTAAATCTGAGATTATATCCCCATACAAATTCGGAGCGACTACGACATTGTAGTACTCTGGTTGACGAACGCACCACATCACCCACGCATCAACGTAAGCAAAATCAGGTTCTATCTCCGGAAAGTCATGCATACTTTCTTCAAAGACTTGGCGGAACAGTTGGTCGCCAAGAAGCACATTGCTTTTGTCTACACAAGTCAACCGCTGTTTCCCATCTTTTGGAGCACCCTTCCCCCGTTTCTGGGCAAGTCGACCTGCGTACCGAATTACACGTTCCGCACCCATCCGTGAAATAGGACGAACATCGATTGCTAATTCTCCAGGCTCGTTTTCACCATAACGCTTCCCAATTCCCGAATAGAGCCCTTCAGTATTTTCACGGATAATGACAAAATCAATATCAGCAGGCTGCTTATCCGCCAATGGGGTTGGAACCCCCGGATAAAGTTTCACTGGTCTAACATTCGCATACAATTCCAGATCCCGACGCTGCCCAAGAACGACTTCAGCTCCCGCTAGTTGCCCATCCTTACGGCGAACCGGTTGCCCCGGAGCTATCTCCCAACCCACAGCCCCTAACAGAATCGCGTCCGCTTCCTGTTGGGCAAAGACCTCCGCTTCTCCGGGCCATTCAACTCCTGTTTCAAGATAGTATTTCCCTCCACAAGGAAACTCGTGAAAGGCAAGATCTAACCTTTGAATTGCTCCCGAAACAATTTCGAGAACCTTGACAGCTTCCTGAATGACTTCAGGACCTATACCGTCACCAGGCAACACTTGAATCTTGTATGTACGTGCCACAGGAATCGACTCTCAGATCTGTCTGTATACTAGCTAAACATTGCTTCCCCCCTATTACTGCTACCATCATGTGCACTAACTGAACAATGCAAATGTGCTAGTCCTAAGATAGAGTCTACCTGGGTTATACGAGGGCTTCCTCGACAAACTGAATCAAATCGACCATCTTCAGCTTCGAGCCACTCTTCTCGATGGCTAGCGCCAGTGAAGTTTCGCAGAATGGACAAGCACTCACTAAGTGTGTTGCACCTGTTGCTTCAGCTTCCTTAATTCGTTCTATTGAAGTATCAAGGGTCCAATCAGGGAATTGAGCTCGAGCTCCGCCACCTGCTCCACAGCACCAAGCATTTTCTTTGTTACGGGGCATCTCGACAAAATTGTCACCAAGTAGTCTTCGAAGAATCTTTCGAGGAACTTCAAACCACTCAGCTTTCTCCTTTCGATTTTTAATCAGATGTGCCACATGTCGCCCATAATGGCAAGGATCATGATATGTGGCTTTGATACCCTTGAGGGGTTTAAGTTCCTTTTGACCTGCTTCAAGCAGTTCTGCAATATAGTTTACACTGTGTTTGACTTCAAATGGCAATGGACCATAATATTTTGGCCAGTCTCGCTTCATTGTTCGGAAACACCCTGCGCATGATGAGACAACGATCTTGGCACCCGAGTTCTGGAAGAGCTCCACGTTATGCTTCACATACTCTTCGACCAAATCTAACTTTCCAACTCGGATTAATGGTGAACAACAGCACCATTCATCTTCTTTCACTGTTACATCGGCTCCAAGCTTCTCCATTACACGCATCGTAGAAACCGCTAGCTCTTGAAGACGATAAGATGCAGTGCAACCCACAAAATAAATAACATCTGCTTTTTCCTTCAGTTTCAATTCCTTAGGAACCCAGTCGGTCCGATTCTCGTGTTCCTCATTATATGGGTTCCGCTTCACTTCAGCCGCTTTAGAATAACCTATCTGCTTATCTAACGGACCCACCCCTGCTTTGACAGCTTCTGCACGTATTGCCTCGATGATATCAACGGTTGGTAATTCGTTTTCACATTGTTCTTCACACTGTCCACAAGTCGAACAGCGGAAAAGGAGATCACCTGCGTCTGTGTTAAGCTTATAGTTACCATTGAGGATAGCACGAGCAAGCCATAATTTTGCACCGCCACTATAGGCTTCCCATTCCATAGCACTCCAAGCAGGGCAACCTACTTCAAAGCCACCATTTGGATTCGCAGCATCTGCAATCGTACAAGCTTTGCAGTGAATACAACGAGCAATTTCAAGTTCAAAGTCTTTTAGTTCGGTTTTTCCTTTTTCAGATTCGGTCATGTACGAGATCCTCCGAATAGTCGGTGAATAACCTGTTTTCACATGCATTAATGCCTTTTACTCTTTGCCGTTGTCCGATACTTACCCATCTAGAATATCATTCCAATAGCGATCGGTTCCTGTATCATTGACGGGTCTTCATCGAGTTTATCTTCTAGGTGTACTGTGAACATATTTGCTGTCAATGCTATTATGAAGGGCCAAGGACGGGAACAAAAAGCTCCATTGGAAGGGTTTGGAAGGTTCTAAAGAAATAGAGAATCGCGATATAGCCTGTCACTACATAACTTAGAATAATCCCAAGCAAGAGCATCCACTATATCGACTGTTTTATCGCCATCTCCCACAGTCCCCTAGGTATCCAGTACGTTAGCATTAGCCCTGAGAGTTTATATGAGTTTCAGGTTGTCTTCCATTCCTATCAAGGAAGGACTGCCCTGTAACCTGCGCTATTTAAATGGTATATGCTTCACAGTATGCGCGAGTGGAGGGTTTCACTTTGACACGATTCAAGTGGTCACAAGTTGTATTAATTGTCTTATTGTGTGCCTGGCTTTTCATACCAGTTGTTTGTAAAAGTGGTACTGTAAGTGCACAGGCTCGACTAGCACCGATGGTATCCACAAATTATGTTTGGAACCAGATTTTCGGTGGAATTGCTTACGAAGAAGGGACAGCGATTGTCGAAACCGCGGATGGCGGGTTTGCCGTCGCGGGACGCACAGCAAGCTATGGCGCAGTGGTAGGCATAGATGAGGTTTGGCTAGTTCGCTGTGATGAAAATGGCACCCATCTCTGGAATCACACCTATGGTGGAGGTATGATTGCTGGTGGACATATGGATCCCTTTCATAAATCCGTGAGATTGGAAGATTTGTCGGATGGCGGCTTTCTCATCTCGAGTCATACTGCCCACTATAGTGGTGGAGATGCCGATGGTTGGTTGATTCGTACTGATGCGGATGGAAATCATCTGTGGAACTACACCTATGGCGGACCTGATGATGACTTTTTTGTCGAATCAGTTGCATGTAGCGATGGAGGGTTCATCTCCGGGGGCTTTACTGAGAATACGACCCTCAGATACATCGAGAGTTGGTTGATTCGTACTGATGCGGATGGAAATCATCTGTGGAACTACACCTATGGAAATCCCACATGGGGGGAACTGTGTTACAATGTCATCGAAGTGAGCACTGGTGGCTTCCTCATGACGGGATGGACTGGTAATTTTAGTTACGCCGCTGATTCTGACGCTTTCAAGAATGATGTTGGCTGCTGGGTGGTTCGGGTGGATGCTGATGGCAACCACCTCTGGAATCAAACCTATGGGACTGAACATACAGCGACCTATGCTGTGGAGTGCCAGAATGGTGATTTCGCACTTATTGGAGCAAAAGGAAATAATACAGAACGCACTTTAGATGTGCTTTTAGTTCGAATTGATGCAAACGGTCAACACCTTTGGAATCAGACTTATGGGGACACTGATATTGAAGCCGCATTTGAGTTCGCCGAGTGTAGCGACGGGGGCTTTGCCATTTTCTCTCTGAACTACCGTACTTCTTTCATTTCAGATGGCTGGATTATCCGGACAGCTGCGAATGGCACTGCCCTGTGGAATTCAACCTATGGTGGTAACTACTTTGATCAATTCTGGGCAGGAATAATTACGAGTGACGGGGATTTCGTTACTATCGGCATGGCAAATAGCTTTGGGGCTCAAGCTGGTGACATGTGGGTTGTACGCATACCTGACGATTTTCCTCCAATTCCGATAATAACACCTTCCATTCCTGGTTTCCCGGTCGAAGCGATTTTCATTGGACTAGTTACAACCATCGGGGCAATACTCCTTTACCGAAAACGGAAATACGACTAACATATGTAAAAGCAGGTCAAGCTGAATGGTTCCGTTCGCCTTAAACTTCTAGGCGCCCGGGATGCATGATGCCGTTCGGGTCCCAGATTTCTTTGAGTTCTTTAAGCATCTTCACATACTCTGGCATCAATGGACGCATGGCTGGCCAGTGAATGAATGCGTTTGGACGGTAATTCATCCAACCTTTCTTATGGGCGATTTTTGTGAAGTGTTTGTCCCAGGCTTCGGCCTGCTCATAGCCCTTCTCGGTTCGGCTATCGAAGGTGATAATGGGCATCGAGATGCACTGGCGACCTTGTTCAATACTGGCTACCCATTGGACGGGTGGAATGTCGAATTTCTCCATGGTTTCGACCGAGACACGGGAAATTTCTGCACAATCCTTCCAGGGGCAGTACCAGGTGATGAAGACAAAACCAGCGCGGTGCATAGCGTATGGCACAGCGATGAGGTTGGGTTTGGTGAGCCGTACGGCTTTTGCACGGGGGTGGAGCTCCATGGGTTCCGCTTTCCCCCCGGCGTCCACGATTTTCTTGGCTTCTTCTTCGATGATGTCTATCTGGCTTTGCATTTCCTTTTCGGTGTGGGCCCAGAGTTCGTAGTTCATCAACCATTCGGGAATGTAGTATTTCTTTTCACGCCATTCTTCGATGGTTTTAGGCACTTCGCGTTCATCTTTGCGGCTGGGGACGAGCCACCAGTTGCCGCCTTGCACCATTACTCCGACTTCTTTTTTGAGCACGGCCATGGAGTGATTTTGCATGTCTTCTGGGGTATCATAGTCATAGGCGACCAGATCAATGTACGGTGGATGAGGGATGATACGAATGGCGGCTTTCGTGATGATGCCCATGGTGCCTTGCGCACCGAGGAAGAGTCCGGTGAAATCCGGTCCGGGGCCCCAGGGATAGTAGGGTTTGAAGCCTTTCAAAGCCCAGCTTCCTGTATAGATGATGTCTCCTCGTGGCAGGATAACTTCGAGTCCATTGATCATCCGGCCTTGCGGCCCATACTTGCTCGTGACTAAGCTGAAACCGCGTTCTAATGCATCTCCGATTAGCGTAGCACGGGGTGGTGCGCCGTCTGGTACGGGGGGTGCCCATTCGGGGTGGTGTTTTCGGAAATACGTCCATACTTGTCCTGCTGTTACGCCTGGTTCTACGACGACATAGCGGGCATCTTCATCAACTTCGATGATGTTGTCCATCCGTACCATGTCAAGGATGATGCCCTCCGGTTTGAGGGGCTGGGCGTATCCACCACTTAATCCCCCAGAATACGGGCTAATGGGAATCTTGTATTTGTTACATAAATTAACAATGGCTTGGGTTTCATCGCGGTTAGCAGGTTTAACAATTGCTTCTGCGACACCGGCTCGAATGCCCATCACGGACCTGGCCATGTAGCTGTGTCGAATCGCAAGATTGGTCGTGATGTGGTCAGAACCGACTACTTTCGTGGCTTCTTCAACAAATTTCTCAATGTTACCAGGCAAATTGGACGCCTCCGACAACAAGACATGAATTGTTGCCGTCAAAGGTATGAGCGCCAGTACATAAGCGTTACAGTCGTTTGTATAATCGAAGGATTGATACCAGAGACCTCTTTCTTGAACACGGAATCAGTATATAAGGCAAAAGAACTCGTTAAGAAGAGTCCCCAAAAAACGTGAACTTCAACGGTGATTACATGACTGGATTCTTCTCCACTTTCCTCAGCCTCTCCCCCATCGAGCAGGCCATGATTTATTTCGTTATCACCGCTGCCATTATAAGCTTCATTTACGCTTTGTGGCTCCGGCGTGATGTCCTCAAACATGATAAGGGCACCAAAAAAATGCAAGAAGTCTGGAATGCAGTTAAAGAAGGTTCTAATGCCTATCTCCGTAAGCAACTTCGCACAATCATTCCTATCATCCTTCTTCTGACCTTTATCCTCTTCTTCTCCGTATACATTATCCCTCCAACGGAGGAAGCCGTTGAAGTCTTTCCTCAAGCATTCTATAACACTGCTCTCATTATCGCATCTGGGCGAGCTGTCGCATTTGTCATGGGTGCCCTCTCCTCTCTCGCTGTGGGACAACTGGGAATGCGAATTGCCATTGAATCCAACGTCCGCGTGGCATCTGCCTCTGGACGCAGCTATCGTGAAGCCCTAAAAATTGCCTACCATGGCGGAACCTTCACGGGTATGCTCACTGATGGTCTTGGCCTCCTCGGAGGCACTATGATTTTCATCGCTTTCGGTATCAGCGCCCCTGACGCCCTTCTTGGCTTTGGGTTGGGTGGGACGCTTCTCGCTCTCTTCATGCGTATTGGTGGTGGTATTTACACTAAAGCTGCTGATGTCGGCGCTGACCTCGTTGGAAAAGTGGAAGCCGGTCTTCCCGAAGACGATCCCCGCAATGCAGCCGTCATTGCGGATCTTGTAGGTGACAACGTCGGTGACTGTGCAGGAATGGCTGCAGACATCTTTGAATCCTATGAGGTCACGATTGTTTCTACACTTATCCTGGGTGTTGCTCTCTACGCTATTACTGGCCATATCTTCTGGGTCATCTTCCCCCTTGTCGTGCGTGCTATTGGTGTTATCAGCAGCATCATCGGAACCTTTATGGTTGCTGTCTGGCGCACCGAAAAAGCGGAAAAAGCAATGTTCTACAGCTATGAAGTCAGTAGCGCCTTCACGATTATTGTTTCCACCATCTTCGCTTGGGTGTATACACATGACATTCGCCTTGGCATCCTAGTGGGCGTTGGTGTTCTCCTTGCAGTGAGCTTTAATCCCCTCACAAATTACTTTACTAGTCACCGCCACCGACCTGTCGAAGAAATCGTTGAACAATCTCATGGGGGACCTGCAACCATAGTTCTCAGTGGTATCAGCACCGGTTATGAGGCTGCTGTTTGGATTACCGTCGTCATTGTCGCCAGTTTCATCCTTGCATTCCTCATTGCACCCAATTTTGTCCTTTACGGAATTGCCCTTATCGGCATTGGCATGCTTTCGCACACAGGAAATAATGTGGCAATGGATAGTTATGGTCCGATTGCCGATAACGCACAGGGGATTGCTGAGTTAGCAGATATGCCTGAGACTTCTCGGAAAGTATTAGCTGACCTTGATGCGGTTGGGAATACAATGAAAGCGATTACGAAGAATATCGCCATTGCTTCTGCGGTGATTGCGGCAAGTGCCCTGTTCTATAGTTTCGTCGTAGATGTGAGTCGAATGGCAACTTACTGGGTGATTCCAAACCCATTGGAATTTGGAATTCAAATCAACAATCCCGTTGTCTTAGCAGGATTATTAATCGGAGCTGCTTTGCCTTGGTTGTTCTCTGCATTAGCGATTCGGGCGGTCAGTCGTGCTTCGTCACAGATTATAGAAGAAGTCCGAGAACAGTTCAAGATTCCTGGCGTAATGGAAGGCACAGTGAAACCACATTATGATCGTGTGGTTTCAATTACAACCGCAGCCGCACAAAAAGAACTCATCAGCTTGACCGTCCTAGCTGTAATCACACCAATTGTAATCGGCTTTCTCTTACAGATTGAGGCATTGGGTGGATTCTTAGCAGGACTCATTGCCTCCGGCTTACTCCTCGCTGTCTACATGTCAGTGGCAGGCGGGGCATGGGATAATGCGAAGAAAACCATTGAAGATGAATTCTGTGATATCTCCGCTGGTACAGGAAAAGGTTCAGAACGACACAAGGCAGCAGTATGCGGGGACACAATTGGCGACCCACTGAAAGATACAGCTGGTCCCGCCTTGAACCCAATGATTAAAGTTGTAAACCTGATTGCCCTGATTGTAGCACCAATTCTACTAATATACCGATTCAATCTTCCATCCATGTGGCCACCCACTCTTGATTGGTGGCTATTGACCGCCATGATCGCGGTAGTTGTCCTAATCCTCGTAGCACTACTGATCTGGGCATTCAGACGAAGTCGTCGATCCATCCCTCCCCTGGCTGCATGGGAAAGTCGAGATTAGTACTAGTGAAAATATTCGCAGTTATACTTCAACTTCCCTTATGCCAAATCCAAAATTAAGGCTAGATTTCAAAAAAAGAAAAAAGGAATCCTAAAGGGGGAGAATTTTAGGATTCTTCTTTTGGCTCTTTTCGCAACCACCAGATTAGGAATATTGTCCCGGCAATGAAAGCAGGCACTAGAATCCAGAGAAATGCGATAAACCACGTATATACGAAGTCATTGAATGTCCATGCATTAAAGGGGAGGGTCCACCTTCCGGTGATCCACACAATTATCAGCCATACCACACTAACCAAAAATGAAAAGAACCCACTGCCTTCGGTACGTCGGGGGTCGGTTCCACGTTTGGGGGACATACCGTACTCTTTTCGTTCTTCTTCTGGTAGTTTTCTGTACCATAGAATGAATATGACTATTACTACTGGAATAAGCCAAATTGCGACAAAGATAAGTTCCCAGATAACCACTGTGATGCAAAATACGAAAACTGTGCCGACGGACCATAGTCCAAGGGTAGTTGGCACGATTCCTAGCACTTGTGCATCAGCTACAACTTTGAAAAATACGTAAACTGCGACAATAGCAGCTACTGCGAGTACTATAGTAATGGCTAATGCCATTCTTGTATTTCTTCGTAGAAACTTTCGAAATGCTTGTCCGCTTTTATCTTCATGAGTTTCCATTAATCCAAACTCCTTCAGGAATTTAGTTTGAATTATGCTCAAAGCCCCGTTACTTAAAGTTACTCACTATGCAAGAAAAAAAATTTCATCCAGAAGATATGTGGAGAATACTAGTGTATTGCCACTGGAGCATTGGCGGATTAGACACCTCTGGTAAAATGAAAACATCGGAGAGGGAATGGTTTTCTAGGGGGGAGAGAGGTGCCAATACTTCTCGCCGCTACAGTGACCACTCAGTCAAGTTGAATGACCCTAAGCCCGGTCCATTGTAAACTTGATAGCCAGCGATATATAAAGATATACTCCGTGGCAATCCGGTCTGACTACTGTATAGCAAAGTTTTGTGTCGAGCGAACCGCACACTTTTAAGCGGGATTAATAACTAGTCGCCCCACTCGAAGCGAGGTTGAATTTAATGGTGGATTTTGCTCTTTCCAAACAAGAACAAAAAATCTTTGACACAGCCATGGAGTTTTCCAAGAAGTATATTGTTCCTTATGCTCGGGAGCTTGAAGAAGCTGACGAATTTCCATGGAAACTCGCACAATTAGCTTTTGATGCTGGACTTATGAACAGCCACGTTCCAACAAAATACAGTGGACCTGGGCATTCAATGGTTGACGAAACCCTCATTGGCGAAGCTTTTGGTTATGGTGATGGTGGTGTTGCCACTACATTCATGGCAAATAACTTAGCACTAACACCTCTTTTGATTACTGCGACGCCAGAACAAATGGAAAAATACATCAAACCTTTTGCCACGGGCAAAGAACCTCAATTCGCCGCTTTCTGTCTAACTGAACGTGAAGCCGGATCAGATGCTGCAGCAGTAAAAACACTTGCTACCAAAGATGGTGATGAATGGGTCATAAATGGTCGAAAATGCTTCAGCACTAACGGCCATATCGCGAAATTTCTCACAGTCTTCACCACTGTCGATCCAACCAAAGGTTACAAGGGAATGGCCCTTCACCTAGTGGACAAAGAATTACCTGGAATTGAAGTGACCATGCTTGAGGACAAATTAGGCCAACGCGCATCCTTTCAAGCTGAAATCGAATTCAAAGATGTCCGCATCCCGGATGATTGCCTTTTCGGCGAAGTTGGCAAAGGGTTCAAGTACGCCATGCAAACCCTCGACCGCACTCGAGCAGGCATCGCAGCTCTTGGCGTAGGTATCGCTCAACGCGCTGTCCATGAAGCCGCCATTTTCGCTAATCACCGCAGACAGTTTGGTAAGCCCATTGGAGCCTACCAAGGTATCAGTTTCATGCTCGCAGATATGGAATCCAGAGCCATGCACGCTCGTTGGGCTACGCGTTACTCTGCTTGGCTTGTCGATCAGGGGCAACGTAACACCAAAGAATCCAGCTGCGCCAAGTTTTTCGCCACCGATGCTGCCATGCAAAACACTCTTGACTGCATCCAAATCATGGGCGGCTACGGTTATGCCAAAGAATACCCCGCCGAACAAATGATGCGCGGCGCCAAACTCACCCAAATCTATGAAGGCACAAACCAAATCCAACGGTTGGTCGCTGGACAAGCCATTCTCAAAGAAACCCAAGTAACAGAACTGGACACAGGCTTCCGTCTAAGCTATTCCGGAAAAGATTATCCCGATCCTTGGGGTCCTAGGGAAGGAAAAGTGCCTGATTTTTGGAGTAAATCTAAATCGAAAAAATAACCGTCCTCAAATCAAAGAAGCATTGCAAGCACTTCTTTGAAGGTGATAAAAAAGGTGTGGAATCGACATGGGACAAAATCCCTGTCGATTCTTGATGTATTCAGGATATCTCAAGGTCACTCGGTTTACTTCTTTTTACGAACTTCACGCACAACAGGCGGTTGATTCGCACCTACTAATCCTGCAAGCCCCATGATCTGACCGCCCACCATGTCCAGGGGAATTGCGAAGACAATGGTATTACTTTGATCGAAACTTATGTCTTCTAGACTCGAAAGGGTTCGTAGGTAAAGGGCTTGGGTACTCATTTGTCGGACGGCTTCTTCAAGGTTTTTAGCCGCAACGAGTTCCCCTTCGCTTTTGATGATGACTGCTCGGCGTTCTCGTTCGGCTTCAGCTTGACGGGCAATGACGCGCTTCATGTCGTCAGGAAGTTCAATGTTTTGGAGGTTGACACTTAGGATGTCAACGCCCCATTCTTCTGTTTCTTTGTCCACGATGGTTTTGATGCGGTCAGCGATTTGATCGCGTTGGGCAAGTAGCTCATCGAGCTCGACGTTTCCGATGACATCACGCATTGTTGTTTGTGAGTACTGGACTGTGCTTAATTTCACATTGAGGATGTTAATAAGGCTCTTCGGGGTGTTGATGATTTTCAAGAAGACAACAGCGTCGACCATGAGGCTGATGTTATCTCGAGTCATAACCTCTTGCTTCATCACATCGAGTGTTTGAATACGAATGTCCTGTCGAAGGAACCGCTCAATCCACGGCCATTTATAGAAGATGCCAGGACCAACTAATCGGATGAATCGCCCAAAGCGGAGAATAATCGCCTCCTGCCATTGCTTATTGACGGCCACAGTGAACGGAACTAAACCGAAGAACAAGATTGCAAGAAATCCAAACAATATTGGTGCAATAAATATTCCAAAGAATCCGAAGAACGGTGTAAGGAGTGACCCTCCAAATACTGCCAGGAATATGCAGATTATTCCTAAAGCGAGGAATGTCACTAACGGGGCTGGAGAACCCGAATACTCGTACATTTTCTTCTGTTGCTTGTCATTTAATGAAGTTTCACTCATATTGTTTCACCACTTGTATTTTCCGAGGGTGTACATTGGGAGACATAGGACCCTAAGTGTGACTAAGTGTCATTAGTTCAGATAAATGTCGTTGGTTCGACTGTAATTACGGTAACTGACCCACACCAGGTTTCTATATCCCTCTATTATTTTGTAGGGTGAATTCAAACCTTTATACTTAAGCCTAGAATAACGATCAATCTTTGATCGAATTAAGGGCCATTTTTAGATTTTTGAGGGAGGCGTTTCCACCAGAACAAATCAAGGCCACTCTCTGGTTTTGGAGTTTTCGTCGAAGTTTGTATGCTGCAGCCAATGGGGCAGCTCCGGCTCCTTCTACTAGCGTATGAGCCTTCTCAAGCATCCACACCATCGCCTGTAAAATTTCGTCATCACTCACGAGAATAAAATCATCTAACAGCTTCCCTAAAATTGATTGCGGAAGTTTAAACGCGGTTCCGGTGGCTAACCCTTCAGCAAATGTTTGATTAGGAGATTCAACAAGTTTCTTTTGTTTCCAGGATTGGTAAGCTGCTTGGGACGCACTAGATTGAACGGCTAGGACCTGAGTGGGTGGAGACAAAGCCTTTGCTACAATGCTAGCTCCTGATGCTCCACTCCCGCCCCCAAGGGGGACGATTATTGTCTGGATTTCAGGTTGTTCCTGCAATATTTCTAATGTTATCGTACCCACGCCTGCAATTAGGTGGGGTTCATTCCCTGAGTGGATATACCGATAGTTGTGTTTCTCTGCCAATTGTTCACAATGGACGCGTGATTCATCGAAATTCTTACCGTGAACGATGATTTCTGCGCCCATCGCCTTCATCGCGGCTACTTTTCCTGGATTTGCCCCTTCAGGCACCACAACCCTGGCTTCTACTCCAAAGATGCGTGAGGCGTAAGCCACAGACTGTCCATGGTTCCCAGTTGAAGCGGTAATCACCCCTCGTCGTTTTTCGTCCTCCGATAGTTGAGATATGAGGTTGATGCCTCCTCTGACTTTGAAGGCTCCCACTGGTTGGACATTTTCGTGCTTGATGAATACATGAGCTCCAATCAGATCATTGATGGCAGGGTAACTGTGCAATGGTGTGGGTTTCAGATACGGTTTGATTCGTTGTTGGGCTACTAACACGTCGGTCAAACTAGGATTTTGCATTGGCCGTGCACCTTTAGTCTGACTCTTCTATTCGGAGTTCTTCTCTTCTTTAAGGTATGGGTAATCAGGGTCAAGTGTTAGGACTTTCTTAAAACACTCGTTGGCTTCTTTATTTCGGTTGAGTTCGATAAGGATACGACCTCGAAGGTATAATCCATTAGTGTGTTCGGGATTGATTTGCAGTAATGTGTTGACGATTTCAAGGGCAGGCTCATATTCCTTCAAATCACGAGCTAAAGTGTTCGCCAAGTTAAATAATGATCTTTCATCGTTAGGGTTCAATACTGTTGCCTTGCGGTACGCGTTTACAGCACTAGCATGTTTTCCGATTAATCCGAGTGCTACACCTTTATCGTACCAGACCCGAGCATTCTTTGAATCTAATTTTAAAGCTTTATCAAAGGCTTTGATGGCCTCGTCAACTCGGTTGATGTTACCCAACAATTCACCCATATCAATCCAAGCGTCAAGATAGGTGGGCGCAAGCTTAGTTGCACGCTTGTAACAAGTGATTGCGTCATCCCATTGGGCAAGTTGTTCGTGTAGACTGCCTCGGTAGTACCATCCTTTTGCATCTCGGGGATTGACGGTGACTGTTTCAATAAGACATTCAAGAGCTTCTTGGTGGAGGCCAAGTTCATGTAACACTAATCCACGGTTATACCAGGCATCAGCATAATCCTGCGGGTTGGCAGTGAAGACTCGCGTGGCTTGAGTGAAACTGTGAAGGGCATCCTCAAAGCGATTCAGTTCTTTGTAAGCTGCTCCAAGGTTATTCCACGCTTCAATATAACTCGGATCCAACTCTGTGGCCTTCTGGTAGCATTCGAGTGCCTCATTAATCCGACCAAGCTGGTCGAGAACTAGTCCCCTATTAAACCACACTGCTGCGTCGCGTGGTCGGAGTTCCGTGGTGACCGAAAACGCTTCTAAGGCTTCCTCTAATTTTCCCTGCTCACCCAATGCAATACCCAAATTAAACCAGTCTTCAGCCGTCAGATTCGCAGGCGGTCGTTTTCGCTCAGACAAAACCATAACCATCCATAGCTCGTAATCGCATCCTTTTAGCTTTAGACCTCTCGCCTTTGAGTCTTCAAATCCTCAACGAGTTCGAAGGACACGCATCATGAGCTGACCAAGGGGCAGGGATTCATGTCCTGCTCCGATGATTATGAGCTCCCATCGTTTAATTAAATCACGAAACGTGGTTTGACCAGTAAACAGACTCATCAAGGTCTCAGTCGAGGCTTTGTAAATCACTTCTGGAGAAGGGTAGGAACCAATTTGAAGCTCCATGGTTCCCTTGCGGTGCAATAAAATGTGGAATGTGTCATCATCAGTTTCTACTTGAAGTACTTTCCCTTGATAGGGTCCTACCCAATTGCGGACAAACTCGCGGTGTTCAGGTGTATCATTCACCTGTTGAATCATTGTCTCAAATAGTTGAGCAATCTGATTTGGCAACATGGTCACCTTTTAGGTCATTTCTTCTGTTTCATCCAATCTTGTACGGCATCAAGCACTGCGGCATTGACATGGCGTGCACTTTTGTCACCTTTTCGTTCCTGAACCTTGGTCAGAAATTCGTTGTAGAGTTCCTCGTCCATTAATAGAACAACACGACCCTTCCGGTTGTTCACCATGGCTTTGGCAACGTACTTGTTCTGATGAATCGTTAGAGTTTCAATATCGTTAATCCGTAAGTGTGGATACCCTGGCCATTCACCATCTGAAGCTTTTTTGTATCGTGGCATAACCTATCCTCCTTGAGGAGTTTTGTCCTTTCCTAAGTCGATGGATTGATCTCCTGGAATTTTAGCAAAACCCGGTTGAAATGGCCAATCCACGACATACCGCATACCTTTATTCCCTGCTTTGTCTCCACGCCGCCAAGTACCTGCATAGATGCAACTACCGTAAACCCGAACGAACTCTCCCAATATGAGGCGTGCTGCAGCTTCAACGCTGATATTTGCGTCTTTGGCTTTCTGTACCAATCCCTTGCGAACATCTTCTGGTAATTCCAGTTTCATAGCGCTTTTCACCTCTGAACCTTCCTCTTTTTTCGTTTTGTCTTCGGTTTTTGTTTAGATTTCTTGGCTTTTTGATTTCGAAATGCAAGCCGTTGATACGGAATACCCCATCGTTCTGCATAGAAACTACCTTCAAGCGGCCACCGGGATGGTCCGAGCATCCGTGGTTTTTCAGGAATACCAATACAAAAGGCGGCGATTGGAGTCCAGGTGCGAGGAATCCCTATCTTATCACAGATGAACTCTACGTGGCGTTTATCTACAAAAGGCACTACTTGGTAAGCACACGCATAACCCATTGAGTGTGCGACCAACCACATATTCAGGACCCCCATCGCTACGACGACGCTACCGCACAATTCATTGGGATACATCGCTGTGCTGTCGTGCCAAGTTTCCGAGGCGCAACAAACTATGACTGCATCCGCTTTCTCAGGATAGCGGAACAGGGACCCGTCTCGTATATCTTCATATATTGATGGGCGACTTGCGTCTGGTAAGTACCATAAACGTCCTTGAGTCGCCTCGTACGGAAAATTCCCAAAGACATACCGGGCTGCTTCCTGACTGATGTCTGCGATAATCCGTTTCATCTCCTGATCATCTCGAATGACCACATACCGCCACATCTGCATATTTTCAGGTGATGGAGCATATCGAGCTGCATCCAGTATCAATTCTAAATCCTCATCTGGCAGTCGTTCACCGGTCATTCGGCGAATGCTTCGGCGCATTCGAATCAATTCGACCAACTGATTCGTTGCCATTGATTTACCACGTGATTCAACTTTCTCTGATACAGTTGAATTTGCCTTCGATTCAGTCATCATAGATCACTCTCTAATTCCTCTACTCGGATAAGGTGTTTCTGCTATTAAACGGTAGCTCCGCTCACAAGAGTGACAATTCTGCACAAAGTGAAAGATGATTAGGCTGCACTACATCGTACGGATATGCATAACCAGATCTTCAAGTTTCGCTATTACTGTCGCAACGGTATCGGGAGGTAGATCTGAAGGACTGGATTTCAACAGAGCAATTAATTCCTTGAACACGCCGGCAGCTTTCGCACGGCTGCTTAGATTATTCATCGCGGTGTCTCGAGCTTGTTCGATTAAGGGCTTCAGGTATTCGCGTTGCACGCGTTGTCGACCTTTCAAATCATTGATAATGTTCTCCTGTGCCTCAATCACAGTGGCAACTCGTGTGTCGGGGACGTCAGAGGGTCGCCGTGGCTCCGGTGCTGGGGCAGCGGCTGGGGCAGGTGTTGGGGCAGGTGCAGTTGCGGGGGCAGGAGCTGGAACAGGTGCGGGGGCTGGTGC
>JAEOSK010000015.1 GCA_016840405.1 Candidatus Hermodarchaeum yapensis | reverse complement strand
ACCGTTCCAAATTTCTATAATCTTACAAATGAACCAATCAATCGTGAATTCTATGTATGGCATTCTGATTTTTCTCTTATCATTCAATACGATATGGCTCCAGCAAATTTTTCCTTTTGGGTCTTAGTGAACGGTTCACTCCCACTTCCTCCATCACCTCTAATATCTTTGAGATTTCCTTTAGATATCATTTTGCTCGTTTTTGGAATCCTACTTATTCTCATTGGGTTGAGTAAATACCGCTTCGAAAAACTGTTTATCCAGAATCGACTATGGAGACGAGCCTTGATATTTTGTAGTCTTGGCATCCTTTTTCTCAGTCTGAGTTATCCTTCACTCACAAGATCTCACTATTTTCTTTGCTATCATCCTCAGGAATATACCGATTTCGGTGAATTTTCAGGCATAGTTAGCCAATCTGTTCCTCGTGTAAATAGAACCCTATTGAATATTGAGGATAGTACAATTGAGCTTCGAACGTTCTTCGTCAATCATTCCTCGGTTACCGTCATGGCTTACACTCGAGATGGTTCTGTAAATCAGACGTGGAATTATGTCAACTCGCAGTATCCAGGATATCAAACCTTTGAGTGTTACACAACTAATGATACAATAATTGAAATCATACGGGAAACTGGCGATGTCGAGTTTCGCAGTTGGATTCTAGTTAGGCAAAACAGGACTGAGTTTGTGCTTAACTATGCAGGTGCTTATGCACCATACGCGTACCTCTTCTTTGGGATTGGGACCATACTTCTTGTATCGGGTTGTTATTCCGCCTCACAGGGTCTCCGTATCTTATCAAAAATGACGAATAATCAATGAGCCAAAGGCTGAAATAATACTGAAGGGCATTTTCTATCCCACAGTTTGAGGCGTTACGAATATGCAGATCCCAACCGACCCCATTCAAGCCTTAATCCAAGGATTAATTGAATTCTGGAATACGTGGTGGCCTTGGATCGTACCTATCATTGTATTAATACTCACCTGGATTGTTCTGGCTATCATTGCTAGTCTTTTAACCAGTTTTCTTCGCCGAAGGGTATCACGCGGTGGAATCCCACCAGATGCAATTAATGGACTCGTTCTTGCAATACGGTTGCTCTTTATCTGGCTTGGCATCGTGGCACTTGCAACGAATGTGCCTCTATTGTGGGGCTATGCCCTAGAAATCGTGGGTAGTGCATCTGTAATCATCGGGTTAGCGGGAGGTCTTGCAATTAGTCTAGCAATGCGGAACTTCGTTGCTGGTCTTTATATCATGATATCTGACCCCTTTGATATTGGTGATTATGTTCGAATCGGTTCCAACGAAGGAATTGTCCTTGAAATCAGTTTGAATTATACGAAACTACGCCAGATTGATGGATCCATCACGCTCATTCCCAATAATAACGTCATGAACTCATCGGTTACCAACTTCCGTTTTAAACACAAACGCAAACCAAAGTCCTCTGCCGAATCGCAGGAAGAATCAGTTGAAGGGACTTCTTTACCACGGCGAATTTGGGAGGTCATTAGCGAGGTAATGGATACTACCAATCTCATCCAGTATACTCTCGAACTAAGGTTTCCAGTAAAGGAATCACATGAAAAATATGAGCCAATCCTAAGCGAAGTATGCAAACGGTGGAAGAAAAAATTCGGTTTTGAACCCGTATATGCGCTTACATCAATTTCTCATGTAGCTTTTACATACGCATTCACAATTTTCGTTGAGGATCCACAAGTTCTCCTTGAATACAGGTCTGCTTTCATTGAAGATATCGGACGGGCAATTTACTAGCATGTAACTGCAATTTACTGCTTTGTAATATCTTCGAAATCTCGATATTCATTTCAATTTCTAGATGACTCAATCTGTCTTAAACACGATAATTCTAGCCTGTCAAAAGCCCTTTATGGAAAAAACAAGTCATAGGCCTGGTTACTTGATTTTCCACTTTCTCCATCGCATTTGGAGGCAACTTTTTGGATATCAACCCCTTCACTCGAAAAGAAAAAATCAATGTCTTCTTTGCCTGAGCTCTCGGCTGGGCATATGACACCATTGGGCTTACTTTGATCAATTCTTAGTTGGTCCAATAGGTGCTGAATTTAGTCTTGATCCTCAACCTGAAGTTTACCTTGGATTCATAATGTCAGCACAATACATTGCTACGGTTCCTGGCGCATTCCTCTTTGGAGCATGATCAAAAACTGTGGCATCATACAAGAAGTAAAACTCACATCTTATGCACCAAACGGTTTCGAATACTATATCAACGACGAAAACGCTTTGTCACAACTACTACATTTCTTCCGTGACCATAGAATGACAAATACACCATCAAGCTATGATTTGCACTTACACACCGAATTCAGTCCGGATTCTTCGACACCACTTGAAGCCTATGCTCGATGTGCAAACCAACTTGCCATCCATATTGGGTTTCTCGATCATTTCGAACTCGCCTTTCTTGACCGGATTGACTACTTGAAT
Organism: Candidatus Hermodarchaeum yapensis; assembly: GCA_016840405.1. GTDB lineage: Archaea > Asgardarchaeota > Hermodarchaeia > Hermodarchaeales > Hermodarchaeaceae > Hermodarchaeum > Hermodarchaeum yapensis. Next base: position 59,346 of record JAEOSK010000015.1, on the reverse strand, counting down.
CCTAACCGTTTCCCGCGTTTACTTGAAGAGTATGATCGAGTTCATTCCCAGTATCCTTACACATCGCTCGGGTTAGAAGTCGATTATTACACTGACTTAGCACCTCAGCTCGCTGAGTTCTGTGACGATTATAAGAAAGACTTTGACTATTTCATAGGTGTAGTCCACACTATTGATCGGTTGGCACTGACAATCGTCGAAGAAATGGAAGAACTCGTGAAGACGATTGGTCTTCGCGAAATTCTGGAACGCTACTTTGATGAAGTGGAGTCTGCTATTCGGTCACAACTTTTCTCCGGAATTGCTCATATTGATGGAGTGATGCGCTTTTTACCGCTTTTTCCGGGAAGTCCCGAAGTAAATTCACTTTGGAAACAACGGACAAAGGAATTGGGATTACTTTGTCAAGAGCAAGGTGTCCTCATTGAAGTAAATTTGCGTGGGCTAAATCATCCTTGGGGTCGAATGCATCCAGATCCTCAGATAATTGATGAACTTATCCTGTCTGGTGCGAAGTTTTTCGTTGGGTCAGACAGCCATAGCCTCAAGGATTTCGAGAACACGGCGCCACAACTTTGTCAATTGAACGCATACTTGGCAGAAAAGCAGGCCTTACGGCTCCCTGAATCTATACAGAGTTCTATACTACACAGTGAGAAATAATTCTAACATAATAATCGCTACGGCCGTAGCTACTCCTGCTCCAAGTGTCTGTAGACCATAGAACCACGGATTTTGTTCAGAGACCCGCCCAAGAAAGATTCCCAATAAGAAAAGCATCAAAAATCCTACGCCTCCAGAAATCCAGACAGCGACGTCCCATGCTAAGGGTATACTAGCGACAATTAGAATGAACGGGGTAAGAAGAATCAATCCCGCTAAAAATGGTGCAAATCCGTCTACAATTGATGAGACAATAATCGCAAACCGTGACGCTTTTTTAACGATGGTTTGGTCTAATTTTCGTAGCATAGCTCGTTCCATTTCTTTGAATTCGCGTTCTCTTTCTGCTTTTTCTGCTAGATAAGTGCCGGCTAATCCAGAAAACATCATGGCTAGGCATGCACCGATTCCTGCGGTTACAATTGCCCTCGCATCATGATGGAGGGCAAAATGCGATGCTAAAATAATTCCCATGATGGTTAAGGTTCCATCAAAGGCATTCATCGCAAAATATCGTCGCGCAATAGGTCCAAGGTTCGAAATTGCGGCTAATTGTTCCATTTCTTCAATTCGCGACATTGTGGTGGACAACTTCCAATATTCATCATTATAATATAACCCGAAAAGCATTACGAACCAACTTAATTCCTTCACATATCCTTAATTTTTCGATAAGTACTCAGTCTTCGATAGACTTTTCTTGATGATACGAAAAGGAAGACATATCTCTGGTAAGGAGCGTCATGAATGGAGTCTCAAACTGGAAAAATCATTTTTGGTAAAGGCGAATTAGAGGGCCACCGGTTTCATCTCCGGAAGGAGCCTAAAGGTGGTACAATCGTTGTCGATGCCTCACGTTTACTTTTCTTAAATGAAACTGGTTATGATTATGCTATTGCTGCGGTGGAAGGGAAATCGGAGGATGAGGTCATTTCTTTCATCCGTGAGAAATATAGGGGTGCAAAACCTGATGCGATTCGAGCGGATTACAATGAATTAAAGGATAAGATCTTGTCTTTCATTGCGGAGCCCGATGTTTCGCCTATTGAAACCTTTGACTTTGGTGAAGTCGAGCCTTTCTCCCATGAGCCCTCTGCCCCATACCGGGTTGACCTTGCACTCACCTACCGTTGTAATAATGCGTGTTCACATTGTTATGTACCTCCAGAACGTCGCAGCTGGGATGCTACCAAAGAAATTGAAACCAGTAAATGGAAGCAGGTCCTTGATGCCCTCCTCGGTGTAGCTGTTCCTCATGTTACTTTCACAGGTGGCGAACCGACACTTCGTGATGATCTTGTCGAACTTGTGCAATATGCTGAGGAAATCGGTATTATCGCAGGACTTGTCACCAATGGGCGGCACCTGACACAGGATCTGGTTGATGATTTGGTGAAAGCTGGGATAGATTACGTGCAAATCACCTTGGAATCACATCTACCCGAAATTCACGACCAAATGGTAGGTGTTCAAGGAGCCTGGGAAGAAACTGTTGCTGGGCTCAAGCGTTTCATCGCCACCGATATCTATACCATCACCAACACGACCCTCACACAGCTAAACCGACCGACAATCACCGATACTGTTGCATTCTTGGCAAAATTGGGTCAGAAGCCATTTGCCATGAACGGCCTTATCTATTCAGGTAGCGGACGCGATGTGGCAGATAAACAAGCCATTCCGGAAGAAGAACTTGATGAAATCATCACCGATATCCTCGCCGAGGCCAGTGAACACGACATGCGACTCATTTGGTATTCACCCACCATGTACTGTCACTTCGATCCTACTGAATATGGGCTGGGTCCACGACGCTGCAGCGCAGCTTACTCAAGCCTTGCAATTGAACCTAATGCAAATGTTCTCCCCTGTCAAAGCTACTTTGAACCCTTGGGAAACATTCTCAAAGACTCTTGGGATGCAATTTGGAACCATCCAACAGCAAAGGCACTACGAGGACATACTAAACTCGCTGAAGAATGCCTTTCATGTGAGCTCCTCAAAGCGTGCGGTGGAGGCTGCCCACTCTTCACCGAATATAAAGAAGTCTGTTGCCACCATAACGTAGGGTGATAATTGAGATCCGAATCCCCCTTCTCAGCTTAACAGAAGATGGGAGGCACACCAAGTGCAACCCTATACCTCTACATTTCTCAAAGAACAAGCCCAACGAACCACACCAACACGACAATTCTTCTACCAACACATCAAATGGAGCGAGGCACCAATTTGCATTGATATTGGTTGTGGAACTGGTGCTATCACTCCAGAATTGTCCAGCGAAGACCCTGCCGTAACCGCAATCGGTCTAGACATTGATCCAATTTTACTATCAAAGGCTGTTCGAATGCATTCACAACACAGCGCTCTCCATTTTTTACTAGCGGATGCCACATACCTTCCACTCCGTCAGTCAGTCGTCAGCTTCTGCCTAAGCCATTTCACCATGATGTGGATCATTGACCGGATACAGGCACTCAAAGAAATTCGATATGTTCTACGTCCAAAGGGAGTATTCGCCTCCATAGAACCCGATTATACTGAACGGATTGAAATTTCTGAAGGACAAACTGAACCTCTACCCGATGCGACTTATCCCATAATTGAAGCCTTACAGAAATTAGGTGCCGACCCGTATACTGGGTCCCAATTGCCTTCAGAACTGGAAAAACTCGGATTTCACAACATCCGTTCAGGAATTCTTTCATGGCAATTTGATGCGGATGTGATGAAAGCTGAGATTACTGATGAAGCTGATTTACTGGAGGAACTAGGTATTCACTGGGTTGCACCCAAGTTCATCTATACGCCTATCTGGTGGATAATAGCCACATCTGAAAGGGTCTAGAATTTCGAAAAAGGATGTAGAGGAGGAGAAATCCCTGCTTTTACTGAGTTCCCTTCTTTAAGGGGCTAAGCCAAGAAGTGCGAGGAGAATGAGGCCATAGGCAACAAAGATGACGCCAATAGCGATTGAAATCATAACGACCAGCAATCCAACCCCAATTGCGCCCAGAATTTCGGTATCGAAGAATTTCATAATCAGAAAGATGTAACCAACTAGCACAATCAACCAGGGAATTGAAATAATGAGGATCACGCCGATTAGTCCTAGGGGGAGCAGGTATGGTTCGATGAAGTATTGAAAGAAGTAGAGTAGAATGAAGTTGATGATATTTCCGATAAGGATGATTAGTAGTGCATCGGTGTACTGGACGTCTTTACCCCAGGCAATCCGACCAACTATCCAGAGAATGAACGAGGTTACTAACCAAATCACTAGGAATGAGAGTCCAAGTATAATCAATTCAGCAAATTGCATTGTGAAAATATCACTCTCGTTGGTGTGGTGTATCCTGCTTCTGAATTTCTACCTTTATAATTCTGTCATTCAAGTGTCTAGATTAGAACTAGTTGTGTCCAACACGCAATGACACAATCTGCCTTCACTCTGCTTGGCTCTAAGTAATTCTAAGGAAATCTTGAGGCTAGGGCAATGGGACGAAGAAGATGTAGTAGAATGCAATGCTCATAACCTCGACAGCCGAAAACATAACCAGTGCCAACATTACGAGGGCTGTTGCACCAAAAAATCCGAAGTCATAGAATTTGATGATAGTCATAATAAGCGCGAGAATACCAACTACAACAACAAGAAGATCTGCAGCGATAGGGAAAATGAAAAACATAATCCACCAGACAATTTCCTGAGCCACTACTACAATTGAAGCACCAATGAAGGCATCTCTTAAAGTGACAATTTCTCCCCCCATAATTCGGCCAGAAAAGAATATCGCGAATGTCAGAGCAAAGAATCTGATAAGAAAAGCTACGATGGTTCCCGACACGAAGAATAGAACTGGTGCAATTTGCATTACCTAATCTCCTCACAATCTAATAGTAAACTCATAGGATAGTGGTTGCCCAAAAAACTTCTCTTCTATGTGTTCGCTAGCGAGTTACATTCTAAGGGCTTTACGGTTTTTTTGATTTTACTTATCGATTTGTGTGAGTTAGGTTTAAAGGGGCTAGACTTGGTCTGTGACATAGATTGTTGGGCGATGGTCATATGCCAAATTTTCTTGATTTATTCCTCAATGAATTGCAGGAAAAACGAGACGTTTTCCGTCGGAGACTAACCGGTGAAGAGTCCACTGAACTAGATGGACTCCTGAAGGCTGCTTTTCAAAAAGAATGGCGGAAGCTTCCTGCCCCCCAAAAGCAGGACCTTCGTGTTATTGCTGTGGATAGTGGTCGTTCAACACGAGAGTATGCTCCGGGGGCTTTCATGTATATTTGTCGGGCTAGCGCGTACACCTCTTGGGGGGAATCACACCGCAAAGTGACTTCTAATGCACATATGATTGCCTCTCCTCGTGAACAACTCGTTGACCTTGTGAGCTTGCGATCCGAACACATTGAACATCAAGTCGCTCTTGAGGCTGTCCAATCCGCGTCAGATGTCGATTTAGTACTTTTGGATGGATCTTTGTATGGACGAATTACTCATGTTCCAATTGCATTCAACTATGCTGGTGAACGTGAGCTCTACCTACGCTATATGCAGACCTTTATCCAACTTCTCGAGGAGTGTCGAAAACGGAAAATCTTGATATTAGGAATTAGTAAAGATTCCGTCGCCCGTCATCTTACTCGGCTCCTCCTTGATTCAGTAAGAGACAAAGTTTTACAGGATTTGGAAAAAGTACTGTCTTCTGAAGATTTCAGTCAGGTTGCCCAATCATTAGAGGCTGAGAAAAAGCCAGCCATAGCCGCCATCCGGTTTCTTCGAGAATTACCCCTGAGTAAAAGCCAACATGAGCTGATTTGGGATCTACTTTATGAACTTCGCCGACCGCGACCAGATTTTGCTCTCATTCATGCCTGGGGAGAAACAGCAGGTTACACAACACCGATTGAACCCTACCCGGACGTTCCCTTATTCAAATATGAATCCAAGAACCCCGCGGATTATGTTCAACGCCGTTTTGCTAATGTTTATGTTGATTATCAAAGTGATGAGGATTTTGAAAAATGGGCAGTACCCGTGATGAAGGATACTTTCCAACTTCCGACATTCGTAACTGTTTGTGCAAAACTTGCACACAATGATACACCCATGCGCATAGATATGCCCGCCTTTAACGTTGGAATACCAACACGCCTTTCACAGGTGTCAGCATCACGAATGCTTGATCCTCCACCCAGTCGTGTGCAAACAATCTTAGAGACACTTCTTGGAGAGTATGGTGGTCCAGAGTTGTATAATGTGTTCTTGGTGCACGCCGATCGAGAAGCACGATTACCTCTAAAAGATGTAACAACACTTTATGAACCCCTAGTAGAAAAGGAATTGAAAATATCGTTAATTCCTAGGCGTAGAGAAAGGAGGTTAAGACATGGCTAAAGGACAAAACGAAGAACCCGTCGGATTCATTGTCGAAGAAGCCCGGGCCACAGAATTTCTATTTGCTAGTGATCGAAAACGGTATCCACCAAAGTTTGAATATCTCACAGTTAACTCGGAAGAGCTCGTGGATGGAATTCTAAAACCGGTTGAGGTCCTCGCCCAAGTAGAAAGAATAACTTCGCAAAGCCTTGCTCTTCGACGTAATTTAGATATTGAGGCAATTTATCGCATCAAAGATGCTGGCATTGATGACGTTAAGACATGGGGAATTGCCCGGGTTCTAGGTTATCTAGTTCCCTCCAAGAAAGGTCATCCTCCCCAGATACTATTACCTCGACGAGCGGTAACTCCCGGGAACCCCATCTACATTGCCCCTAACCATCTTCTGGCGAAATTCTACGAATACCCACAAGATGCCAGTGTCTATGTTGGGAATCTCATCTCCCGCCCGCAAATCCCAGTTCATCTTCGCATAAATGGCTTTAGACGACATGTCGCCATTCTTGCACAAACTGGAGCAGGAAAAAGCTATCTCACCGGCGTGCTAATTGAAGAACTCATGGAGCGGGGAGCCACCATCATCATTATCGATCCACACGCAGACTATGTCTTTCTTAGCCAAAAAGAGAAGGGTGATAAACACAGTTTCTCAAATCGTGTCACAGTGTTTCAAAATCCAGAAAGCACGGGGCGTTATAGCAAGAAAGATATTGGTCGCGTCGAACCATACACGGTACGCTTAGCTGATCTCGATTTTGAAGAATTGTGCTCAATTTGTGGAATCGGTAGCCAGTACACCAACATTCGAGCAGGTCTAACCACGGCTCTCCAACAGCTAAAAGATCGGGATGTTGTCTACCTTACTGAGGACATTGAAAATGAATTACACACAGTGGCTAACATCGAAGGGTTGGATAAATCCATTAAATTGGGTGCTCTTAATGCTGTAAAATATATTCGACGCCTACGGCGGCTCCGGGTGTTTTCCCGGAGTGGTGTACCCATCACCAACATCATCAAACCATATCATGCGTCCGTCATTGATCTTTCAGGGTTGGGAAATCTTAGTACTGACTACATCGTTAGCCGCTTGTTAAAAGATACATTCGATGCTGTTACGTCTGGAGATTTTCCCTATCCAGTTTTTGCGGTTGTCGAAGAAGCCCACACTTTTGTACCCCCTGAAAGCCGAACCTATTCTGAAACCATTATCCGACGTATTGCCCAAGAGGGTCGAAAGTTTGGAGTATTTTTACTCTTAATTAGCCAACGACCAGGACGGATTCACCCCGATAGCCTAAGTCAATGTAACAGCCAAATCGTCCTAAAAATCACAAATCCGCGTGATCAAACCGCAATCGAACAATCGTCAGAACGGTTAAGCGCGGATCTCATCAATGATCTACCTGGGCTGAACGTCGGTGAAGCCGTATGCGTGGGTGACATTACGCGTACTCCCGTGATGATTAAGGTTCGACCCCGAATAACACGGGAAGGTGGAGCTGACATTGATGTAGTTTCACGACTTAAAAAAGCCCGAAAAGCCGCGGGAATAGACCAACAACTTGTCGAAGAAAAACGGCAAGAAAAGAAACTCAAAGGAGCATTCTCTGAGGTTTGATCACACGTGCCAATCACTATTCTCCACACATCCGACTCCCACTTAGACATCCCGGCCGTTAAATTTCAAGCCCGACGCTACGAACGAAAAAAAGATTTCATGAACTCGTTCGACACCGTAATTGAATACGCGCTAGAAAAGAAACCTGACCTCTTTCTCCATTCCGGTGATCTCTTTGATGGTCTGAACCCACGAAATCCAGTTCGGGCTCGTGTGATGGACGCCTTCCGCAAACTCCACGAAAAGAATATCCCCATTTTCATCATTAGCGGAAACCATGATGTCCCTCGGGCCCGACGCCATGGAGTAGCCCCCCTACTGGAATACGCTAGAACAGGCTTCGTCACCTTCTTTCAAGACTGGGAAACTATGCAATCCGAAACTATCGAACTCAAAAATCTGAAAGTCGAGATCTCAGGCATCTCATTTAATCCCACCCTGCTACCCTCTGAAGATCCCCTAAGCCAGCTATCGATTCCAGGAAAAGGTGATGTAAACCTCCTTCTCGCCCACTATAACGTGGAAGGGCTTCGTGGAACATACCCTCATGAACCCGATATTATGCTCAAATCAATTCCCAGGAATCTTACATATCTCGCCGCCGGACATAACCACGAATTCCAAAAACAAAAAGTAGGCAACACAACCATTTGTACACCCGGTAGCACTGAACATGTCACCTTCGCAGAAGAAGGACAAAAGAAAGGCTTCGTCTGGCTCGAATTAGACAGCGATGGCGTTCAAGACCTGAAATTCATTCCTATTGACACACGCCCAATGCAAACTATTGAAGTGACAATTCCCAAAGACGCAAACATCAACCAAATGCTCATCAAAGAAATTACTCGCCTGCGAAACCCACAACTCATTCTCCGATTTCGCTTGAAAGGTATGATGACCATTAAATCTGCAGAAAAATACCGTCGCGCTGAAGTCGTACGCCATGGATTTGCCAAATGTTTCTCTACAGAAATCATTGACGAATTAGAATACGTTAGTCCCGAACCCGATCTTCTAACCCCTGAATCGGAACTCAAACCACCAATCACTGAATACCAAGACTATCTTAATGCCCGAATAAAACAGGAGAAGGACCCAGAAAAGAATAAACAGTTACAACGGGCTTTAGAACGAGGTCTCGGGCTCCTCGAAGAATTGGGAGGCTGGTAGGGAAATGGTCGTCCTCCGTCAACTCGAAACCCGGGATTTCAAACATCTAGATGTTGACATGACCTTCCCCCATGGTATTCTCGCCATTAGTGGACCCAATGAATCTGGTAAATCATCCATCTTTGAAGCAATACTCTTCGCTTTCTTCGGAAAAACCCACAAAGCACCCTTGGGACAAAAGGATCGCCTGATCAACTATGATGCCGAGCAGCTCTATGTCCGCCTTAATTTCGAAATTGAAAACACCCACTACCGGATTACCCGACAAATTCACCGAAAACGACCCAGCACTGCTCAGCTTCATAAGCTCTCTCCATCAGGTCAAACCTCCTTACTAGCCACTGGCGTCAAGAATGTAGATCAAGAAGTCAATAGTCTTCTCAACGGAATTGACTTGAGTGATTTACTCGCCAGCAATATCGTCCTCCAGAAGGACTTAGATCGCCTAGCTCAAATGGCTAAGATGGAACGACGTCACGTTATCAATGCCATGATGGGACGCGAATGCTTTACACGTGTCGACGATAAACTCACTAATGAATTAAGGCCCCTAAAGAAAGCGTTAGATCCAGAAAACCAACTGCTTGATCAATTGCGCCGAAGCAAAGAAGACTTCCTTGAGCACACCAAGGAATATGAAATAAAACAGAAAGCCTTGGCCCAAATCGAAAAACAACTCAAGCAAACAAGCCAGGTTTTCGCTCAGACCGAGAAGAGTTACAACGCTGTGAAGGCATTCAAAACGGTCAAAGATGAACAAGAAAATTTACAACAACAAATTCAATTCCGAAAAGAAACACAAAGGCGGTTGAAGAAACAATTAGGAAGCCTTGGAAAACTCAAATCCCAACAAAAGAAACTTCTCACTCAACAGAAACAAACGGACTATCTCAAAAAAGACGAAAAGAACTTCAAAACGCTACTAACCATCACAGAAAAACTAAGAACCACAGTTGACGAACAACAAATGACAACAGAAACCATTGACCGTTTGAAGAGCCAAGTCGATGAGCTAGCTCCCCTCGAAGATGTCGCCACTGAGTATGAGCAAGTTAAGGCAAAACGCTTAGATGCAGAGACGAATCAACGGCGCCTCTTTTCACCGTGGCTCTATATTCCTTCAATTGGCCTTTTATCTGCAGGAATTGGTGTATTTTTCTTCAATCTCATAATCGGCATTGTCCTCCTGATTGCAGCTCTTCCCTTCTTGGGCTATTTAGCTAAGACATACATTTCTTTCAGTCGAGTTGGACCCCAACTCGATGAGCTAAGGAAGCGAGAAGAAGAACTCAATGAACAGGTGGTTCAATATCACGCGAAAATGACCTATGAAGACCAACTCCAAGAAAACATCGATCGAAATAAAGTGTTAGCAGATCAAATTACAAAATTATCTGTACAAGTTCACGATCAACTTGATACTCTCTCTGAACCTGTTCTGGAAGGAATTAACATACCTGAGAAATCTGATACATCTGCTCTTCAAAACACCGTAAAGGAAGCCGAGCAGAGGCTAATGGAGCTCAAAGCCAGTCAAAAAACAATAGATGACCAACTGCAAAGCATCGAAGGGCAATTAGCAGAAATCGCAGCTGTTGAGGACGATCTTACTCAAACTGAAACAGATATCAGTTCACTACAGGAACGGCTTACCGCCCTCACTTTCCCAGAGCTTCCTGAAGAAATCGGAAAATATTCAGAGAAACTGTATGAAGACTTGGACAGGCAAATCCGTACAATTGGCGAAGAGAAAGCAACATTGCAAGCAAATCGAAAAAACACCAAAGAACGTCTTGATGAGTTATTTGCTCTTCTAAAACAGAATGAAGGCATTTTGGAAGAGTTTACGAAAAAAGAACGTGAAGTTACAAAGCTAAACGACAATATCAAAGTCGGACAACTTACGATTGAATTAATCCGAGAAGTGGCCGAACGTGGTCGTGAACAGGTTCGTCCTAGAGTAGTGTACGTCATGGAACGGTTATTGGCTGCAATTACAGATGGAAAATATCGATTCCCCAAACTTTCTGAAGATTACAGTCTCAAGGTGTACTCTGCTGAAGCCGGAGAATATGTAGATGCTAATCTCTATAGTGGCGGTACCGAAGATCAGTTTCTCCTTGCCCTTCGACTAGGCTTTGCCATCGCTCTTCTTCCCCAAGGTCGGGGTGCAACACCTCAGTTTCTTCTGCTTGACGAACCATTTGGTGGCTCTGATATTCAACGCCGTGATAACATCATTCGTCTCCTCCAAGATGAATTATCTAAGACCTTCCAACAAATTATCGTGGTTAGCCATCAATCAGCGGTTTTATCAGCGTCTGAACATCAGTTTCGAATGGTCAATGGACAACTTATCCATTCGGAATAGGTGTTGCCTTTATCTATGACTGCAAAAGGATTCGGTCTTTCAGATTGGGGAAGAATTGAGTCTTCAAATATCTCTTTGTGTCAAAACTAGCGGTATGCTCAGAACTTTCCGGTATCGCCTTTATCCCAATCAAGCCCAACGTGAACGCATAAGGGAAAATATCGATGCTTGTCGATTTGTCTATAACTGGGCGTTAGAATCCAAGAAAACAGCCTTTGAGAAGGATAAAACCAGCTTAAGCTGGTACGACCTGAATAAACGCCTTGTCGAACTGAAACGAGACCATCCTTTTCTCAAAGATGCATACTCTCAATCCCTGCAACAGGCAATTAAGCGACTCCCCATGTCCTTCCAACACTTCTTTCGTCGTGTTGTCCAAAGAAAAGAATAACCAGGCTATCCGAGGTTCAAACGGCGCAAAGCACATCGACAGTCATTTGATGTGCCCCAATTCTTCAGTGTTGATTTTGTTACTCGACGAGTTCATCTTCCTAAGATTGGAGCAGTTAAGATCGTATTTCATCGCCAGTTCACTGGTAAACCAAGAATGTGTACAATTGTTTCGACCATCACTGGTAAATTCTTCATATCAATTGTGGTCGACGACGGAAAATCTCCACCACCGAAACCACTAGCGACAGATAAGGCGTCAGTTGGAGTTGACTTGGGTTTGACGACTTATGTCACCTTGTCCACGGGTGAGAAAATAAAGAATCCGCGACACTATCAAAAAACATTGAAAGGCCTTCAATGTCTGCATCAAAGACTAAGCAAAAAAGCACAGGGAAGTCGAAACCGGGAAAAAGCACGACACAGGCTGGCTTGCTGCTATGAGCGCTTAGCCAACCAACGGATGGATTTTCAGCATAAGCTCTCAACCATATTGATTCGCGAGAACCAAGCGATTATGGTCGAAAGTCCTAATATTCACGGTATGATTCGCAACAGGCGTCTTGCAAAGTTAGTTGCTGATGCGGCTTGGTTCCAGTTTCTTGAGATGTTACGTTATAAGGCTGCTAGGTATGGCGTGACACTGATTGCAGTGGGGTAGTCTGCACCGACAACGAAGCGCTGCAATTGTTGTGGAAATCTCAACGAGAATCTCTCGTTGTCAGACCGGGTTTGGATTTGTCCCACCTGTGGTCTTTCATTGGATCGGGATATCAATGCTGCAAAGAATATTAAGCTGATGGGACTTTGGTCTCTCAATGCACCGAGGGAACCTCGGGAAGGGCCTGTGGAGTTGTCAGCGTTAGCTGAAGCCTTGAAGCAGGAAACTCCGTCAGTTCGGACGGAGTAGTTCACTTGACCCAAAAGTAGATAATTTCATGTTGGTATGCTATTCACGGGCTTTGATGCCGGGGACTTACTATGAAGCCTAAAGAGAAGGTGATAAATCGTTGGAAAAAGGCATTCCCCTTGGCAGATTTTCAACCTGCTCTTGAGGCCCCAAATCAAGAAGCTCAGAAACTAGCCCAGCAGTTTTGCCCAACTTTATATTCTGATCTGAACCTTATCAAAGCTGAACAGGCTGATCTCGCCAAGAATCTAGGCCTTGGTGAAAAAACCCGTGGATTCCTTGCCTCCTTGAGAGAGCGTGTTAGTAGCCGGGATTTCGCAGGGGCTGTGGATAGCCTCTTTTTGTTCTGTCTGGGTGAATTTCCCACTAACCTAACCGGTGCAAAATTAGCAATTCTTGGAGTTGACCTTCCCGAAAGTGAAATTCCTTGGGATAAAGAAATGCATCGTGTGCTCAATGAAATTCGAGATAGACTCCACTCAGAATATTCCAATGACTCACGTGAGTATATTCGTCATCTCTTCAAAACCATCTTTCCTTCAGATGAAACTCCAACCTGCGTTATGAAATACCGTGTTGGTAGGGATCCCGCTGACAATAGTATCTATTGTATCCAATATTTCGCCTATTGGCCAATCCAATTATTTCCACGGCATCTTTACGACTATGAACCCATCTATGTAATCGTCCGTAAAGAAGGAAAGGAATTTCACCCACTGGTCATCATTTTTAATGCTGATTCAGGCGCCCAACCACTGCTAAAAGGAAAAAGACCTGGGCATATGATTCGCACGTTTCTCAATTGGGATAGCAAAGACCTACAAATTACACCAGATCAATTCAATCCAATTGCGGATTATATGACCGAAGCCTTTGGAGGGAGCTACTACTATCAAGAAATCCCTGAAAACCGGCAAGTAAGCCATATCGAAAAACTTCAATGCGGCGATCACCCCATAGGCCTCCATGTTCCAACACGATGGCACGCCTATGAGTTGTGCACTCCTGAGGTTCGCCGAGATAAAACCCCGTTACACTGTAAGCTCCATCCGCTAAAGACCCAAGATTTACTTCACATTGAATGGAATGTTCGTAATCCCTTCCAAGCGCCTTTTCTTTACCCGAATATCGGAAAGAAAAATGCATTAATGCATTTCCCGTTGGATGCCGCAACTATCTGGCAAAATAAAACTTATCGTCGATGGAGTGACTATGCAATGGTCGAGTACCATATCAAGCAAGGTCGCCCCTCACAAACTGTATCAAACATGTACGCGTACCAAGTCGGACTGTTTATTGACCTCTTTTCAGAGATCTCAGGAGAGGGAATGGGTTTGAGCATGTGGCCGTTAATCGAAGCACGCGAACGGGAAATTGAAAGTACTATGTCATTTCTTCAGCGATTCCGTCGTCCCAAAGACTAACTCTTCACTTGATTACCCCTTCATCGTTCACCAAACCATTATGCTTAAAGCCAGAAGCAAAGCTGAACCAGATAGAGAATCATGTCAAATCCTTTACAGCAATCAACCAGTCAACCGAGTCCTGCGATAACACCCGGTCGACAACGGCTTTGGTGGGCTCTCGTTATCACACTCATCGTGATTTTCTTTGTATGGGGAACCTTCTCAGATTATCCCTTCAACCTTGTTTTATGGGCTCTATCAGTGGTATGTCTCGCGATTTTTATTTCATTAATATATCGAGAAATTCGTCCCCCCAAAAAACTTGAGCAAATAGAAGTTCGTCGATTGATTGTGTGTGACAAGTGTGGGGTGGAAACAGAAGGACCCTTTGAATCCGGAGATCACGTATTTCGTGAAGTAGGTCCTTGCCCCCGTTGCGAAGGGCAACTGTACCTGAAAGCAATCTATGGCATCGAGGGGAAAACTCCACTCACACGCCAGCAACCTCTTACTGAAACAACGGTTCCAGAAGATAAGAAGTAATCCGACGACGAGGGGCTACTCGTTTCCCATTATCCTTCGGATATTCTTACAGAAAATGTGTTCTAAATCTTCAGAATTGACTTTTAATCGTTGGAAGATTCTTAGCTGCTTTTCCAAGATATCGTATCGGAAACCACGAGGAAACATGGAACTATCAGTGCCAAAGACGATACGTTTCGGACCTCCAGCTTCAAGGGTGCGTTTCATAACACCTTCCAGATCGGAGGGATATGGGATATAGCGCATCCACACATTGGACCCGGATGTGTCAACATAGACGTTATCGGTTTGGTAGAATAGTAAGAGGGTTTCTCGAAACATCCCCGCACCTAAGTGAGCAATTCCAAATTTCACCTGGGGAAAATCTCGGGCTGCGGGTTGTAAGTCAAGGGGATTACCATAGCGTAGATCTACACCTGCTCCAATTGAGATCCCAAAGTGATGGAGTACAGGAACTTTCAGTTCATCGGCAATCTGGTAGATTTGGTATGCTTCTTTGTCGTAGGTGTGAAATCCGTTAAGCACTGGATAGAGCTTGAAACCATGGAAACCGAGTTCCTGAATGACATATCGCGCTTGTTCTTCTGCATTCGGAAGAAGCGGGTTGATATTGGCGTAACCATAATACCGATCAGGAAACCGTTTGAGGGCATCCGCGAACTCGTTCCAAGATTCAGGACCCACCATCATTCCAATTCGGGATATGCCATTCTTATCCAGTTCTGTCACCCATTTTTGTGCAAAATCTTCATTAGGCGAAGGAATATCGACTGAAGTCATATCCGTTCGAGTGTGAATACGATGTTGAATTGCATCGGTCCTTACTCGCCACGACTCGAAGGTAGCAGCGGAGAGATAATGAGAATGACTATCGATAATTTTCATTCCCAATTGTGTGTGGTACGGTGTCGATTTTTTTGAAGATTTTGTCATGCGAATTATCCTCTACTGGTGTCAGAATCTGTCTCTTTATGAATCTGATGCAGTTTCAGGGGTGTTGTGAAGTTTGGTTGAATTGGTGGTCTGAGCGTTTTGTAGGACGCAGGTTTAAAAGGATGTGATAAGCTCGAATCAATAGCAACCTGCGTTTTATGGAGCAGTGGATCAGATTGGACGCACCCCAACCGGATTCAAAAACTGGAAACGGTCGTGAACAATCAGTCAGCATTCTGAGTGGCGAATTGTCATTAGAAGGAATTCTCGTTCTCACTAAAAAGGAAAAACAACCTGGCCTCGTTCTTTGCCACCCTCATCCGCTCTATGGTGGATCAATGGATGATAGCCGGATACTAGCTATCAGCAAAGCTGCTGCCGCTAAAGGGCTGAATACACTTCGTTTTAATTTTCGCGGTGTGGGAAAAAGTCAAGGCCAATTTGGGCAGGGGATAGGGGAAATGCAGGACACAATAGCTGCTATGGAATTCCTCTGCAATCAATCGCATATAGATAATTCTCGAATTGCCCTCCTGGGATATAGTTTTGGTGGAAGTATAGCGCTTGCTGCAGCCATGGATGCCAATCCCGCAGCTCTGGTAACCATCAGTGCCCCGATAAGATCCTCTGAGATTGATTCTACAATTGTAACTGAGGGCATTCGATACGTGAATTGTCCCGTCTACATTGTTCATGGACGTGATGACGATTCGGTACATCACGTTGAAGCTGAAGGAATCTACGCCCAATTACAGGTTAAGGAAAAATATCTCCGATTGATTAAAGGAGCAAATCATTTCTGGACTCGTCGGCTTAATTTCATCATTCCCATGATTATCGCTTTTCTCACAGATAAACTCGGAATGAAATGACCTCGCTTGGCTTCTCATTTCTGCCTTTTTTGGAACTTGGTTTCCGTCTTAACAATAATGCTTAAGTGGGGGCTTGCTGCTGCTAAGGTCTCGAGGTTGCCTGACATGGTTAAGGTCTATGGAAAGTCAGCTGAAGAGATATCACGTCTTATTGGAAACGGAGATCTAACCATTGATCTGGTTGGGATTGGTAATATGGGGCTTCCGTTGGCGGTAGCCTTCGCCAAAGAAGGTGCTAAGGTTGTTGGTGTCAGAAAGAATCAATCGGTTGTTGACCAAATTAACCAAGGTAAATCTCCGTTGGTCGGTGAGCCACAAGTTGCAGATTTGCTGCGAGAAATGATCAAGTCAGGTCAACTTCGGGCAACTATTGATGGAACCGAGGCAGCGAAGGATGCAGACGTTATAATCATTCTAGTTCCATTGCTCGTAAATGATCAGGGTCAAGAAGACTATTCAATCATTCAAGATGCCACAAGGGCTGCCGGAAAGGGCTTGAAAAAAGGGGCTCTCGTGATAACATCCACAACGATGCCACCTGGAGCAACTGAACGTGTGGTCAAACCGATTTTAGAAGCAGAAAGCAAACTGGTAGCCGGCAAAGAGTTTGGACTTGCACATAGTCCCGAGCGCCTAATGGTTGGTCGCGTGATGCGTAACCTCTACAAGTACCCGAAAGTCGTTGGTGGCATTGACCAAGCAAGCACTGAAGCTGCTGCAGGTGTTTACAGCATTTTTGGCAAAGTTGTACGCACTTCCTCTCTCATAGCAGCGGAGTTGGTAAAAGTTGCTGAAGGTACCTTCCGGGATTTAAATATCGGTTATGCAAATTTCTTAGCCAAACTCTGTGAACAATTAGGTGTAGATACGTGGGAAGTGATTGCCGCTGCAAATGAGGATACAAAAGAACATTGCATGATTCACCGACCCAGTGCCGGAGTAGGTGGCCATTGCATTCCGGTCTACCCCTGGTTTCTAATTAACAAAGCTGAAGAATTTGGAGTGGATTCGGCCCTTTTACGCCAAGCTCGATTCATGAATGATAGCATGCCCCTCCACACCGTGAAATTAGTTATCCAGTGTCTAAAGGCCTACAGAAAAGACATTAAAGACTCCCGGATTAGCCTTCTTGGCATTTCCTTCCGAGCTGATGTGAAAGAAACCCGATTTGCGGCTAGCCTCCAAATTCTTAAACATCTACAAGGATACAATCCCAAAGCGATACTTGCACATGATCCATATTTTTCAGAAAAAGAGATTCGAGATTTTGGGTTTACTCCCGCATCACTTGATGAAGCCCTCGCAGCTGATTGTATCCTTCTTATCGCATCTCATCAGGAATATCGAGATGCAATAGATAAGCTCGAAGCCGTTCAAGACCGTTTAGTGGATACAACAAATCTCCTACCTAGAACAGCTTGGAAGGTTGGTCGGATTCCATCAACATAACTTGTTTTTTTACCTAATCCAGAAAATTAAAGCCCTTTCCACTTAGATTTACTACCAAGACTCAAACAGAATAGGACGAACCTCAAATTGGACAATGTCGATAAGGGTATTCTCACCGAACTGATTAACAATTGTCGCATCACATACCAAGAACTTGCCCTGAACTATGGCATTTCCGCAAGTGCCATAAAAAAACGAGTTAAAAAACTGGAAGGCATTGGTATCATCTACCAATATCGAGTGCAACTATCACAAGCAATGACAGGTTCAGAACTTCTTTTCGGTCTCCTCCTCACGGATGGTTCACAAGACGAAGAAGAATTTGTAAACCAACTCGGTAAACACCCACAAATCATCGCCGCCGCCTCCTATACTGGTGGTCACTATGTCCTTGTCGCTGAATTTCGAAACTCGCAAGAGCTCTGGGACGTAACATCATTCCTTCGAAGTTTCAAATGTGTGAATACCGTTGAAACCCATCAAATTCTGAGCCATCAAGGGTCTACGATGTCCTTGTCTAGGCTCCATCTCCTTGTTCTCAATTCCCTGATTGAAAATCCACGAAAACCTATCGCGAGTATCGCTGATCAAACAAAACTAACTGCTAGAAGGGTTCGAAGACTTGTCAAAGAGCTAGTTGAAGGCAAGGCCGTTCACTTCACCGTCCTCCTTGAACTGGGTGAAGCAGAAAGTATTCCCTTTCTGATGCGAATTACATGGGATGAAAAAGTCGTGGATCACCAGGCCCTCATAACATGGTTAAACGAAAAATTCCCTCTCTCCCTCTGGGAGACATACATCTCAGTGGATTCACCAGTTCTGATTTGCCTTTTCACAGGAGAGAACCTTAACGAAGTCGATTCAATTTCTCGCACAACGCGTCGATATGAACCCGTTCAAACAGTGACAGTAATTATTGCTAAACACCACAACTACTTTCCAGGTCCACGCGACCAAATCATGAATAGTCTGTTAAAAGAAGCGGGATTGCGGTAACGGCAAATCACCCGAAAACCGCTGGTCTTTATAAACTAAAGTTGATGTTTTTTGTGCTATTATTGCGGAGCTATAAAAAGCCGCTAACCTGTTTCTTTTATTGAGGTTAAAGGCTTCTTGACTGTAGAATATTCAAAAAACAGTACCACTACCGTAAAACATGCTGATGTTTTACGCTGCCCAGATTGTAGTTCGCACAATATCGTTCATGATCCAACGCGTGGTGAACTCATCTGTACTGGTTGTGGGATGGTTCTCTCCGAGGCGATGATTGATCATCGAGCCGGAGTTCGTGCCTTTACACCTGAGGAAAAAGCTGAAAGGAGTATTCATGGGCTTCCCCTTTCTCAGATGCTCCCCGATTTTGGATTGTCAACCAAGGTTTCTACAAGAATGAATGGAAATGGCATATCACCGGAACGAGCAGGTCGCCTTGAACGAATTATGCGATGGAACTCTCGTTCAACTTGGCGGCGACGGAATTTCACAATTGCCTTTACGGAAATTCGTCGTTTGTCTGAGAAATTGAGTATCCCTGGTCACATTCGTGAGACCGCGGCCATCTATTACCGGAAAGCCTACAAACATGACCTTTTACGAGGTCATAGTATCAAAGCCATGGTGGCTGCATGTGTTTTTGCGTCATCCAAGACCTGTGGATTTCCCTTAACCTTGGATAGTATCCTGAAGACCTCAGGTGAAGAAGACCGCGTTATAAAGCGGTGTTATGTACTTCTTGTTAAAACGCTTGATCTCAAACCCAAGCGAATGAGTCTGACTGCAATTGTTCCACGATTTGCTAATGCACTTGGATTATCCGCTCCTGTTGAACAACGGGCATTGGAAATGCTCGGAGCAGCTTCAGAAAAACTCCAGCTATCTGGAAAAGATCCTAAAGGCTATGTTGCCGCTGCTATCTACCTTTCTGCTAAACAACTTGGTGAAACCCGCTCACAACAAGCCGTTGCCACTGAACTTGGAATTACTGAAGTTACTCTCCGATCACGACAACGTGAAATCGCCAAGGTAATAGGGTTTAATTAAAGCTCAATTTTTGAAGGTTAGACATACATCCGAATTGTGCTCCAGCAAGTCTTTAAACACCCAGGGGTTTTGCTATCCAATAACTAGATTCACCCCTTGAATGTAGACTTAGCTTTCCCACTGTGGTGTATTATATGACATCCACATCCTTGGATTCACTGTTTCGACCAAAGTCCATTGCAGTCATTGGAGCCTCGGATAAACCGAACCGAATTGGATTTCAAGTGATGAGAAGCCTGCAATTGGGGAAATTTCCAGGAACTATTTATCCAATCAATCCTCGACTGAAGACTGTTCTCGGTCTTTCTGCGTATCCATCGATTGATGTTGTACCCGGAGACATCGATCTAGCAATCATTGTGTTACGCAAAGAACGTGTGTTAGGTGCAATTGGTGCCAGTGGTCAAAAAGGAGTCAAATCGCTGATTGTGATGAGTTCAGGGTTTAGTGAGCTAGGTGATAATGTCATTGAAGGCGAACTCATCAAACTAGTTCACAAACATGGAATGCGGATGTTGGGTCCAAACTGTGCTGGCTATGCCTCCACCTGGGAAAATATCTATGCAAGCTTTGAAAACCGCTTACAAAGGGGACATCTAGCATTCATAACTCAAAGTGGTGCCATGTCAGCGGTGGTTCTTGCTTTGGCAAGAGCGGTTGGATTAGGAATAAGCATATTCGTTAGCTACGGAAACGCCGCAGATATTGGGCCAGAGGAACTGCTCCAATATTTGCAATCCCACAAACCCACACAAATTATCGGTGGCTATCTAGAAGGCATTACTAATGCCCGCCAATTTCTTTCTGTTGCACAAAACATTACACCACACAAACCTCTCGTCGTGCTTAAACCTGGTGATACAATAGAAGCCTCTCGTGCAATCCGTACACATACCGGAGCAATGGCAGGAGACCAGGCAATCTATATTGGTGCATTTCGGCAAGCAGGAATTCTCCAAGCAACAAACCTTGACGAGTTTATTGATGCCTGCCAGGTGCTAGTTACCCAACCTTTACCAACTGGGAAGCGAGTCGGGATAATAACAAACGCTGGAGGACCTAGTGTACTCGCCGTTGATGCATGTGCTCAGGTAGGTCTTGATGTTAGTCCCTTTCCCACAAATCTGGTGAAGACGTTCAAAGCTTTCTTACCCTCATTTTGTCCAATGGGAAACCCGGTTGATGTTGGACCAGAAGGAACTCCTGAGATCTACCAACAAGTTACAGAAGTTCTTCTCAAGCATTCTGATATTGATATGGTGCTCGTGTTAAATGTTCCCACTGCCTTTTCCTCAATTTCGGCAATTTCAAAAGCTATTGGTGAAGCGAAGAAGTCGAATCCTCAAAAACCGCTTATCACCTGCTGGTTAGCTGGTGACATTGTTGAAGAGGGACTACCAACTCTAGCTCAGCGTGAAATCCCCAACTTTCCTTCGCCCAAACGAGCTGCCAAAGCTCTCCACTTTCTGAGTCAACGGGCCGAATGGCTCCGTTTACGCTAGCTTTCCCTTATTCTCTAGCTTGCCCATAAGACTAAAAACCTGAATCGATGTCGAAAAACCTGGAGTATGCTGAATCTTGCGAATCGCTGTATTAGATCCACGAGCCTGCAACCCTGCTAAATGTAGCAGGGAATGTCAACGGTTTTGTCCACCACAACGAATGGGTGATGAAGTGGTTATCTTTGATAAAAACGTCAAAGATAGTCAACCCCGGGTAGTTGAACTTCTATGTACCGGCTGTGGCATCTGTACGCGAAAATGTCCCTTTGGGGCACTCCGAATTATTAACTTGGCAGACGAATTGGATACCGACACGTCACACCGATACGGACCAAATAGCTTCAAACTCTTCCGCCTCCCTATCCCAGCACCAGGCGCCGTCACCGGTCTGGTGGGTGCAAATGGAACGGGTAAATCAACTGCATTAAAAATTCTAGCCACCCAGTTGCAACCGAATCTTGGAAATTTTGATGATCCTCCTGACTGGGCGGAAATCATTCGTCATTATCGCGGTTCAGGACTGCAGCCCTATTTCGAACAGGCTTCTCAGGGGGATCTGACAGTTGCCTACAAACCTCAAAATGTGACAGCAATTCCTGAAGCCTATCACGGGTCGGTTCAACAGCTTCTTGAATCTACAGGTGATAGTGGAAAAATTACAGAACTTACCAAACAACTGGAACTCCAAAGTATTTTGCAACGAGATGTCTCGGTGCTCAGTGGCGGTGAACTCCAACGTGTCGCAATCGCTGCTGTAATGGCTCGTGATGTAGATGTTTATCTAATAGATGAGCCCACCTCGTATCTTGATGTCTATCAACGCGTTAGGACAGCCCGCGCCATTCGTTCACTTGCCCAGGAGGGAAAAATGGTCATCAGCGTTGTTCACGACTTAGCTGTCGCCGACTATATCTCTGATTATGTATGCATCTTCTATGGCACTCCCGGGGTGTATGGAATTGTGTCTAACCCCCATGGAGTTCGAGAGGGAATCAACATTTATTTGAATGGATATCTTCCCGACAGCAATGTCCGATTTCGGAATGAAGAAATTCGATTTGAAACTCGTCCGCCAACACCTGAATTTTGGACAACGGTTGAGCTCCTCCTCGAATATGAAGCAATGGTCAAACGTTTCGAAGGTTTTACACTCCAAGTCATGCCTGGCCAAGTACATCAAGGAGAAGTAATCGGCGTTCTTGGACCCAATGGGATTGGGAAAACTACTTTCGTACGACTTCTCGCTCAAGATTTAGAACCGGATGAGGGAAACCTTCCTGAAACCGACATCAAAGTTAGTTACAAACCACAATATCTCAGTTCTGAAAGCAATGAAACACTTATTGAAGTACTCCAAGACGCCGGAGGCGCTACGGTACTCACAAGTTTATTCAAATCCGAAGTCCTTAGACCCCTCTCGCTTGACACATTAGAAGATCGCATAATCAGCGAATTAAGTGGTGGTGAACTGCAACGGGTAGCTATCGCCGCTTGTCTCGCCCGTCCAGCTGATCTCTATCTCCTTGATGAGCCATCAGCCTTCCTTGATATCGAGCAACGATTAGCCACAGCCAATGTTATTCGTTCTATAGTTCACGGTCAAGGCAAGGCGGCATTCGTCGTTGAACACGATATGGTTGCCCTCTCAGCATTCGCAGACACAATTTCCGTGTTTTCAGGAATGCCTGGAAATGAAGGTTTATGTCAGGCTCCCATCGATCTTCGAAATGGCATGAATATCTTTCTCAGTGCTATGGGCGTTACCTTCCGTCGCGACCACGCAACAGGACGCCCTAGAGTGAACAAAGAAGATAGCCGATTGGATCGTGAACAAAAACAACGGGGCGAATACTACTACATCAGCACTGAGACTGAATAGTCATTCTTAGCCCAAACTATTTGAAGTAAATTACTGGCTGCTAGTTTTTCACCAATGGGCCTAAGGGACCTTGATGGTTGACTAAGACATTTACAACGTTCCGGTCCTTTGCTACATTTAAAGAACTTGCCACAGGTTCACACTTGGTTCGCAGCAGGTGAGCACTCGGTGTTGGTAACGTAAACTCAGGAAGAGTTTCATGATGTCCCATGCCTTTTGCTAAGACTAAATCTACGTCTCTAAAGTGTTTCAAGAACTTTTTCGAACACCACTGGGGCAATACCCCCACGGCTCCCCCACCTGTTGTTATGACTTCAGCGATATCCATCAAACCAGCAACCTTCGCATCAGCAAGCATTGCATCATTCAGCACGGGAGCACCCTTAACAGCAACGATGACCCTAGATTCCATCTCGGTCAAGGCTTTAACGAGAAGCCGATCAAACACGACCTCACCGGCATTATCTGTGAGATAGAGGACAGTATTTGCCTTTTGGGCTAACTGATAAAGTGTTGGAATGTGATCGATAGCGAGTTCAGCATCAGTTTGAGAAATCAGATTCTTCAAATTGTCCCAAGGAATCTCATGACCCGCCACTCCATATTCAATCACATTTCCAAGAGACGCAGCCAAACATGCTCGTCGAAATCGCTGTTTGGAGTTCTTAACCTTTTCAACGAAGCGTTCGAGGGAGGGAACTAACTTCAATGCGATTTCATTGGATTCCTGTTTCCATGAAGCATACGGATCGGAGCAGCCGGTTATTCGTTGAATTGCCTGGTCCCGAAGCGTTCCAACATAAGCTGGAATATTTTCCAGTCGACCACCCTTTGTCAAGGAATTGTTTAAGATTCCAACCACTTCAGTGATCGCTGCTAATTGCAGTTCAAGATCCGTAGTTGATAACTGTGCTTCTTGGAATCCTCGAGAAATGAGACAACTTACACACCGAGATTGGATTTGCACTAATTTAATCCTCCAAGCTTGAGGTCTGTTTCTGCGAAAGAATGAGCTATAAGCCTTTTAGTTACGCTACACACGCGATATGAACCCAAAAGAATCGTGGCGGGCCCTCCGCGATTTGAACGCGGGATCTACAGGTCCGGAACCTGTCGCCCTATCCATACTAGGCCAAGGGCCCCTGCATCGGTGATGTTGAGAATGATTCCAAAGTACTATTTATCTAATTCTCCGAGAAGATCTTGTCTTACAGGGTGGAGATGAATCACGGACTTCAAATATCTCGTTGTTAAATCTAGGGTATGCTCAGGGCCTTCCGGTATCGCCTCTACCCGAACCAAGCACAACAAGCGATGATTCGGAAAACTGTCGACGCTTGTCGCTTTTTCTACAACTGGGCTCTGGAAACCATGAAGATTACCTATGAGACAACGAGAAAGACCCTAAGCTGGTTTGACCTGAATAACCGTCTCGTAAATCTGAAGGAGGACTACCCTTTTCTCAAAGAAGCCTACTCCCAATCTCTTCAGCAGGCGATTAAGCGGCTCCACCTAGCCTTCCAACACTTCTTTCGCTGGGTTGCCCAGGGCAATGAACAGCCCGGCTATCCGAAGTTTAAGCGGCGCAAGGCGTACAGGCACTCCTTTGATGTACCTCAGTTTTTTATAGTCAACTTTTTTGCCCGATGTGTAAAACTTCCTAAGATTGGGATGGTTAAGACTATCTTCCATCGACGTTTCACTGGTAAACCAAGAACGTGTTCAATCATTTCGACTCATTCAGGTAAGTTTTTCATCTCGATTGTGGTTGACGATGGAAAACGTCCACCTCCAAAACTACAAACTTCGAGTCAGACATCCGTTGGGGTTGATGTTGGCTTGACGACCTATATCACCTTGTCCACAGGTGAGAAGGTGGGAAATCCGCGTCATCTCCGAAACGCACTGAAGCGTCTCCAGTGTCTACATCGAAGGTTGAGCAAGAAAATGAAGGGGAGTTGTAACCGGGAGAAAGCGCGACAGCGACTAGCTTGCTGCTATGAACGGGTCGTAAACCAGCGGATGGACTTTCAACATAAACTCTCAACCCGATTGATTCGCGAGAACCAAGCAATCATGGTGGAGAGTCTCAATGTCAGCAGCATGATGCGTATCAGACATCTGGCTAAGTCGATTGCTGATGTGGCTTGGTCTCAGTTTCTTCAAATGCTACGGTATAAAGCGGAGTGGTATGGTGTCACCTTAGTTGAAGTGGGACGGTTTGTGCCAACGTCGAAGTGCTGTCATGGCTGTAGCTATATCAATTATGAGCTTTCGTTGACCAACCGCGTCTGGACCTGCCCTGCTTGTTCTATGTCACTCGATCGGGATCTGAATGCTGCAAAAATATCAAGTTGATGGGATTTCAGTCCTTCAATACACCGAGGGAACCTAGGGAAGTGCCTGTGGAGTTGTCAGCAATGGCTGAAGCGTCGAAGCAGGAAGCTCTGTCTACCAAGGCAGAGTAGTTCACAGAGATTTTAGAGCATTTTTTACTTCTAAGATTCATTTACGATAGAGATTTAATTCCGCTGTACAGGATGATAGCGCGGTGTTGCATGAATGCGTGGTGACCGAGTTCATCGAATGATGACGCGTGCAGAAATTAATGGGATTCTCCTTTTTGATCCTTTCAATATTCGGTACCTTACAGGGTATAAACCCACATGTGTTGCCGGGAGTTCTGTTGCGGTTCTAGCACCAGATAACGAACCTTTGTTAATAGTTCCCCACGAAGAATATGAATTGGCGAAGGCAAATTCGTGGTTTCGAAACGTTTTGAGCTATTCTCCCCAAAAAAAGGAAGAGATACACTCGCCGTTCTTTGGTTGTATCCATGATGCTATTAATCAACATAATCTTCAAGCCGTCGATATTGGCATAGAGTTAGATTTCATTTCTGCACGACGCTTTGAAGATTTGAAACGCCTCTTTCCTGATGCTGGATTCAAGAACATCACTGTGCCCATGAACGAATTACGGATGGTGAAAGACGATATTGAAATTGAAAAAATCCAGGGCGCAGTTCAAACTGCAGAAAATGGTCTGCTTGCAGCGCTTGAATTTATCCAACCAGGAATTTCTGAAATTGAGGTTGCAGCCGAAGTTGAACGAACATTACGTAGAGCAGGGGCAACCAACACTGGCTATCCAACAGTCATTGCTTCAGGCACTCGCGCAACCTGTCCCTATATTCCTGCAAGTCGAAGAGAAATTGGTGCTGATGAACTGGTAGTAATTTCCATTTCTGCAATTAACGATGATTATTGTTCTAAAATCACCCGCACGATAGTAACTGGGAAACCAAGTAAGAAACAACAAGCCCTCTTCAAATGCACCTTTGATGCGGTTTCTGCTGCTCGAAGCCAACTAAATCCTGAAACACATGTTCGGGACATAGCGCTCAGCATTCGGCGGATCGCAGAGGATAAAGGGTATATAGAAGTCTTAAGTCAACAAATGGGTACTGGTGTTGGACTTCAACCCCATGAGCCTCCGCATGTTTCAACTTCCAATGAAACCCCTTTACTCCCAGGAATGGTTTTTACCATAGAAACTGGCTTTTTTGATCCTAACCTTGGTGGTGTTCATCTCGGAGACATGATTCTGTGCCAAAAAGGTGGAGTCTATACCACCCTCAATCAAATCGCCCTTGACCTCATTTAACTTCCCTACTAATTTTATTTCAATGGACGCTTTCAAACCCTTTGGAACGAGAAAAGATTTTAACACCTCATCTCGTATTGTTTTCTAGACTCCCAGGGTAGCACGGCGTCTTTTCCATAAGGTCGAGGCTAATGTCATTTGAAAAAGAGCTCCGGAACCACAAGAAGACAATTGAAAACCTTCTCAACGATTGTCGCAAGACACTGGAGCAGCCTCCCAATGTCATCGCCCAAAACAAATTGATTGTGATTACATCAATTCTTGAGAAGGCCCTTATGGTCACTGATGATGCGATACGTTCAGCATCTCTGCAGCCTAGCGAAGTCGAAGCCATCCTTGACCGATTCACAGCAGACTCGAACCAATATGGAACTAACCCTGCCCTCGATGAAATCGATGCGATGCGACGCGAAATTGAAAACCTTCAACGTGCGGAGGATATCATGAACGCTATACGGAAACGTCGTGATTTATCCCATCGCCTTGTAGGTCATGATCAAAGGTTGACAAAAATTTTTGACAAGTGGATTCGAACGTTTGAATCGTATAAAATCAACCAAGATATCAGTGACAAGCATCGGGAAAACCTCCTCAGTGATGTCAATTCGATTCGTATACTTCTCCTTGGTAAACGGTAATCTTCATCAAGGCTACTACTTTTTTGGTATCTGTAATGTTGTGAAGCAAAGTCTTTAAAGGCAATTTTTACACCCTACAAAAGACATCACAAGTTGGGCCCGTGGCCTAGACTGGATAGGGCACCAGATTGCGGATCTGGGGATCCGGGGTTCAAATCCCTGCGGGCCCGCCACTATTTTACTTGGAGATACAGACCAGCTCTTCTTGAGGAGTTGACAGAAATCGGCAACCATTCTTCGTGACAACAATATCCTCCTCAAGGCTAACCTGACCAAAATTCTTCGTGGTCACATAGAGTTCAAGCGTGAACACGTTTCCTTCCTCAACAATACCTTTAGGACTTGATCCATATCTGTCCCAAAGAGGACCCAACAACGTACCCCCGTCATGGGCTTCTTGTCCGACTTGGTGACCAAGGGCATGTTTGTACTCTTCGTAACCTCGTTGTTGAACGAAGGTTCGCGTGATTTCATCAACTTCGTATCCTTTAACACCGGGCTTAACAAATTCTGCTGCTTTTTGGATTGCATCGCGCACGGTTTCAAAAGCGTGTTGGACTTCTTCGGGGATATCTGACGGTGACCCGAAGAAAAACATTCGTTGAAGATCAGAACAGTAGTCCTGATATCGGATGCCAAAATCGAAATGGAGTAGATGTCCCGCCTTTGTTTTATTCTTAGTTGGCCCCGCATGGCCAAATTGTTTGTTCGGACCCGCATCTACCGCTGGGTTATGGGCTACTCCCCAAGCAAATGAGACTCCATGTTCCTTCATTCGTTGATGAAAGAAGTGGTAGATATCCAGTTCTGTTTGGTTTACGTCCACAAATTGGCTTGCTTCTTTGTAGATTTTTTCTGTGATTTCCACGGCTTTTGTAATCCGTTTTAACTCTTCTGAGGTCTTCCTTCCTCTTAGTCGAGTGATTATGGGTTCTGCGCTTACAAAACGTTCTGGATATGTGGTTCCTTCGAGGTATTCATTGAGCAGGTTATACATACCATATGATAAACCATCAGATGAAACATCATCACGACTAAAGTTTAATCCGATTTGCTGGGGCTTCAGTCGGTCAAGTGTATTTCTCAAGACATCCCGAATGCTTTCCGTGTAAGGGATAACTTCATCAAACACGTTCAAGGGTTCAACGCCTGATGCATCAAGGTTACCTACAATGGCGATGCGATCTCCCCTTTTCGTATAGATTAAAGCAGATTGCCACACTAAATCGCCTTCTAAAACAAGAGAGAGTACTGGATCCGCCATCTGTTTGGTTTCGCGAACCCATATCATCCAGGCATCCACATCAAGTTCTTCGAGAATTGTATTAGCTTGCTGGCTTTTTTCTTGGATAAGACTTGGACACATGATTTGTACACCCATTTACTGCAAGGTTTGTTATAGCTAGTAAATAATTTTGATTGTCATTATGTGTCAAGTAGATTATGACATAATAACAGTTGAAGCAGATTGTAACTCGAAGAAGGCCACTGCTACAGCACCACTTTTCGCCACCTCTCCTACTCTTATAATTTACAACCTTCATTTCCCAGTAATTACAGATTTCCTAGAGAGGAAGTTGCCTTAGTGGCAAAAATCACAATGTATCATCCATCACGACTCAATAAACTACTTCGATTAGTCCTCAACGATCTGACTAACTTGTAGGAGGAAGTCCCAAGCAGCTTACAGAACGAATTCAACTTCGACCCTCCCCTCAGCTCTCTCGACTCTGCCATTTAGCGAAGAATCTCTATAACTTAGCCAATTATCACATCCGTCAGAAGTTTATCAAAGAAGGACGATGGACACGGTATAAGGACTTGTACAACCTCCTTAAGACCACCAAAGCGTACCAGAATCTTCCTGCCCACGCTGCTCAACAGGTGCTTCGATTACTGGATCAGAACTGGAACGCTTTCTTCATCACGATCAAAGATTGGTGGGCTCATCCCGAGAAGTATCTTGGTCGCCCACGGTTACCAAGATACAAACCTAAAAACGGCGAATCAATTGTGATATTTACGAATCAGCAATGTCGTATTAGAAACGGATTCCTGATTTTTCCAAAAAAAGCCCAAGTACCACCTATCAAGACTCGCATCGTCGGACGATTCCGTCAGATCAGACTCTTGCCGCGAGGTAATCATTATCTCCTAGAAATCGTATATGAAAAGACACCTGTTAATTTCAAACTAGATTCGCGTCATGTCATTAGCATTGATTTAGGATTGAATAACTTCATAACTGTGGTCAACAATGCAGGTTTGCCCCCCTGGCGCGTAAAAGGCGGGGTTGTCAAATCCATCAATCGATACTATAACAAGGAACGCGCCCGGCTCACATCCCTTCTGAATCAACAGAGTCTTGTTGGTCCAACTATATGGCTTCAGTGCTTGCGGCTGAAGCGATCAAACAAAATTACTGATTTCTTTCACAAGGTATCAAGGCGAGTCATCAATTATTGCCTGAATTTCGATTTTGATCAAATCGTGATTTGATATAACAGAACATGGAAACAACAACTAAAGATGGGTAGGCGCACTAACCAGAATTTCGTGAGTATTCCGTTCTTGATGCTAGTAAAACAAATTCAATACAAGGCTGCTTTGGTAGGGATAGAGGTGACGGTAGTGGATGAGAGCCATACATCGAACGTGAGCTTCCTCGACACAGAACCGATTAAACATCACCAGACCTATATGGGCAAGCGACTGGTACGTGGATTGTTCCGCTCACCGCAGGGAGTCCACATCAATGCAGATGTGAATGGAGCTTATAATATTGGGCGTAAAGCAGTCCCGGAAGCTTTCGTGGTGGACGGGATAAAGGGTGTGGGGTTACACCCATATTCGGTGACCGTTTGATGAAATCGGTGACAGAATTAAATGAAAATAGTTATAATTCACGATTTTCGATAACCTAGAAACCTTTTATTCCTATTGAAACGAGGTTTGGCAGAGTACTAAGATGTATTTAGAAGGTTGGCACTGCCCTTGCCTAAGTATTTGATTATCGACTCAAAAGGTGTTGTAAAGCCGCTTGACTTGGATGATTTGGATAGCCATGCTGCTATCAAGGGGGATTTTCGCACCTTCATCGAGACAGAAGAGCTAGGACGTGCCGCCAAGGGTGAGCCACCTCATATTCAAATTATGCGACAACTGGAGTTAATCGACTATGAACCCGCGTCTGATGTCGGGCATTTCCGGTTTTATCCTAAGGGTGCGTTAGTGAAAGAATTGCTTGAAGACTATGTAACATCAATCGCTGTCGATTTAATCGGGGCAATGCGTATTGAGACGCCCCTTATGTATCGGTTAAGTCAAAAAGACATTGCAGAGCAAGCAGCAAAATTCCTTGAAAAGGACTATCGAATCAAACTGAGCAAAGATAAGGAACTCATCCTCCGGTTTGCTGGTGACTTCGGACTCTTTTCTACAATGAAAAATGCTCAGATGTCCAAACGCCAATTACCTGTTCGTGTCTTCGAATTATCTCCCTCTTTTCGATTAGAAAAACGCGGAGAAACTGTGGGTCTCCGACGACTTCGGGCATTCACGATGCCAGATATTCATTGCTTCTGTGCTGACTATGAACAGGGGAAAGAAGAATTCGCCAGGATTACCAAACACTATGACCGTCTTATCGAAGGACTTGGTATTCAGTATCTGCTCGTATTCCGTGTTGTCGAAGAGTATTATGAACAGACGAAGGACCTCCTTGTTGGGTTAGCCAAGGATCTCAAGAAACCTATTCTCATTGAATTGCTTCCTGAGATGAGTCACTATTGGAATGTGAAAAACGAGTTTCAATTCGTAGATGCGGTTGAAGGTTCTGGACAACTCAGTACTGTGCAGTTAGATGTGAGCGACGCTGAACGATACGGCATTACTTACGTAAATGAAGCTGGAGAAGAAGTGGGCTGCATCATTGTGCACACGAGTATAAGCAGTTTAGAACGGCTTATCTACGGTCTATTAGAAAGTGCTGCAAAACGTGGACTACAGGGACAACTTCCTATGCTGCCAATCTGGCTATCACCAGTACAAACAATCGTAATTCCAGTCGCTGATCGACATGTGAAACATGCCACCAAAATTGCCGACGAACTTCGGGCGAATAATGTACGGGCGATAGTGGATGATCGTGGAAAAACGGTGGGCTGGAAGGTCCGAAACGCTGGGAAGCAATGGATTCCGTTTGTAGTCGTTATTGGAGATAAAGAACTCGAGTCGGACACTTTTCCAGTTACAATTCGGGAACAGTCAACGAAGAAGAAAGCCAGGACTAAATCAATGAACCCCAATGATCTAATAAAAATCATCCAGAAGGTCAGTGAAGAAAAACCATTCAGCCAGCTGTCGTTGCCTAAGAATATTTCAATGTGGCCAATTTTCATTTAGAGCTGATTTTCCGACGTAATTTCGCAATGAAGAACCCTTCAGTGTCGTCTGTATGCGGAAAAAGTCGTTGACACAATGTCATCCCCTCAAACGCTTCTGAACCCAGAAAAGGTTCTGTGAAGACAAGTTCAAAATCTGAATTTGATGCCAGAAAATTACGAATCAGGTGTTCATTTTCTTCAAGAGACACTGAACAAGTTGAATAGACGGCAAACCCACCTGGAGCTAGTCTCTGAATGCCCTCCCGGAGTAAACTAGCTTGGACTTTCTGGAGACGTCGTATCTTGTCAGCTGTCATTATCCATTTAACCTCAGGGCGTGTTTGAATTACACCTGTGTTACTACATGGTGGATCGATTAGAACCGAGTCTACCTGAAAACCCTCTCTGAATGGAAGCTGAAAACTATTGGAAAAAATGATATGAGTATTTTGAACGCCTAACCGGTTGAGATTGCGCTCTAGCTCTTGAACGCGGGGGAGCATATTATCAATTGCGAAGATGTTGCCTTGGTTACTCATTAATTGGGCTAAATGTGATGTTTTGCTGCCCGGAGCTGCGCATATGTCTAGTACGAGATCGTGTGGTTGTGGGTTTAGAACTCGTGATACTAATGCACTCGCGAGGCTTTGTAAATAGATTAGGTGCTGCTGATAGGTGGTAGTATGTACCACAGGTTGATTTCCATGTTCAAGTTTAAAGACTTCAGATAGTTTGGGTGTAGGAGTACACCGGAACCGCTCTTTCTCCAGGCTAGGGATGGCTTGTTCAGCATTATCCTTCAAAGTATTCACTCGAATATACACTGATGGGTTTTGAAGACTTGTTGAAAGGAATGCCTTGGCTTCTTCGGGTTCGAGTAGTTGTTTAATAGATTTGAGAAGCCATTGGGGTACGCAATATTCGTATTCTCGGTTACCTTGCTTGATGGAGGATGTTATGGTATCTTCTAGGTTACTCTGCTGAACCTTTCGAAGTACAGCATTACAAAATCCTGCTAGTCGTTTATTCCGACGCCGTTTAATAATCGAGACAGCCTCGTTGGTAACGAGGGCAGGAACTTCTTCCCTGTACAGAATAAGGTAGGCTGCTACGCGCAAAGTGTTACGCGTTAGTGGGTCTAACTCTTTAATGGTTGATTTTTCAAGAACTTGGTTTAGTACAAAGTCGATAGTATTCAATCGTCGCATAGTTTCAAAAACAAGACTGTGGATTGCGGTTTGGATTTGCCATTGACTAATTTCCCACTTTTTTACCAGTTGTCCCATGGCAGTTCGAAGTGAGTACTGGTTTTCTTCCCAAAGGGATAGAACCTCCGCTGCTGCCTCTTCTCGGCTTATTTCTTTCCGATGGGACTCTTTGGTCACTTTCCTGCTTCTCCGCGCGTTGTCTGGAAAATGATGGATTACGAAACTATTGAAGTTTTGGTATCCACTGCTCCGCAAAAGACTAAAGAAATAGATTACATGTCATGGGTACAATCATTAACGAGGTTGGGCTGAAATGGGTACATTGCGGGCTGTTATTGCTAACTTGGAAAAATTAGCACCAACAATATTTGTTCCCGATGGTGATGCTAATGGTGTTATTCTTGGTGTGAGTGATGTGGCAAAACAGAAACGAGTACGCCTCTCATCAGTGGCGGTTTGCGTTGATATCACCATTCCAGTTGTCATTCAATGCGGTGAACAGGGAGCTAGTCTTCTTATTGCCCATCGATCTCCATTTCTATCATCTACAACTCGATTCACTGGGCTACCACAACTACTCCTTCAACAGTTGTTGAAGCGAAATATGACTGTGTATATTGCTCACTATAATTGGGCCATGGTCGATGGAGGTATGAATGACGTTTTGGCACATACCTTAGGATTCAAGGTAAACGATGTGTTCAAAACGCCAATAAAGGGGACGGCTATGCCCTTGGGGCGCGTCTGTTCAGTGCCTAAGGATACTAGCTTTAAGGCGTTCATTCAATATGTCTCAAAGCGTCTGAAAGTAACTTCAGTTGATTATGTGGGAAACCTTGAAGATGAAGTAAAACACCTTGTAATCGTATCCGGTCAAGGCATCAATTCTGAATGGCTACATCTAGCATGGGAGCATGGATATGATACCTATCTCACTGGTCACATTACCCATGAACTAGCAACGCAAGCAAGTCAACTCAAAGTGAAACTGGTTGCCCTTCCCCAGGTCGCCACTGAGATTCCCGGAATGAGTCGGTTGACACAAATCCTGCGAGTTGAACAGCCTAAAGTTACATTTAATTTCCTTGAGCCCTCATTACCCTATTCCACACTACTTACACAACCCTGATTTCCCTGACTTCGAGATATCGAGGAACCAACATGCAAAATCAATTGATCATCGACTTGGGCACTGGATTTCTCAAATACGGTTACCCCAACCAATCTAAACCTCAAATCATGCCAGCTTATCTGAAAGCCACGGACGATAAGATGGGTGATCAATACCTTACCATGTTGGATCCTACACGTGCGGGGAAGTTCTTTCCCCTTGAAAATGGGAATCTTCCGGAAGCTGATGTTTTAAAACCGTTAATTCTCGGTATCTTCGATCGTTTAGGTCTTGGAGGCCATCAACGGGTTGCCACTGAAGTACAACTTCTTGTCTTTTCTCCAGTTGATCCAAACCATGTCTATCAAGTGTGTGACGACCTTCGTGCGCTACTCGGATGCCGAAAATTACTTGCAGCGTATCAACAACTGCTTGCACTTCTCTTCCTGAAAAAACACACAGGACTGGTCGTTGATATTGGTCATTCAGTTACGCTAGTAACTCCTATCTATCAGGGGTTCTTACTTCGTGAACATATCATCGATACGGCAGTAGGAGGGCTGTATGTTTCAGCTGCGCTACGTCGACTTCTTGAGGAAATGGCAAAAGAATCAACTCGGTATTCCGACTATGCTAAACTTGCCACAGATGTAAAGGCAGTTGAATATGTCAAACGTAACTTCTGTCAGGTTCGTCATGATCCTCGTGATAAGACCACGCCCAGAGAATGGAACTACCGGCGGAAGAATCTCAATATCCCTTTGGGAACCGTTACATGGCGAGCACCCGAAGTTCTTTTCGATCCATCATTAATCGGCATAAGTGATACCGGGATTGTCGATGCGGTTATCGAATCGATTGAACAAGTCGATATCACAATAAGACGGGAACTCTCAAACGATATCGTGCTCATAGGCGGAGGATCAATGATCCTAGGGCTCCGAGAGCGGTTAGAATTGGAGCTTCAACGAAAACTCCCGCATTTACCAATCAACGTATATGGTCTAGAGGACGCCCTTTCTTTTGCTTGGCAATGTGCCGTTCACCTCGTCGAACCGGTGTCTAAGCAGAAATAAACGAATATCACCACGACTCTGAAAGTAAATTGAGAAGTACATATTCCCGAAAAACTCACAAGCTGGGCTCAAAGTGATAGAAACTGTTTTCAAACATCATTCCTAGACTTTCTTGTGAATAAACCACCATTGAATGTAATCATTGACCTGGGCAGTGGCTACCTGAAATGTGGTCCACCACAACATCCTACGCCCTTAGTCATGCCTGCTGCACTCAAAAGCACCACACGCAGCAGTGGTAACCCGGTTTTTCACAACCTTGACCCCGGAAGAAGCGCCTGGCATTTTCCCTTTGAAGATGGGATGGTACACAAAGACTTCTTCATGGTGAGTGAACTGTGTAATTATGCCATTGAGAAATTTCCACAACTCAACCAAAACCGTGCAAACTTAGAATTAACACTCTTGATTTTCCCCCAATCAAAACCAGGGCTAGTTACAGCACTTTGTGAAACACTCCAACAATCCCTTGCATGCTTGCATGTCGATGCCGCAATTCAACAAGTCCTAACTTGGGGCTATTTTGGGCGAAAAACAGGATTGATTATCGATATTGGCTATACAGTGACATTTGTCACTCCAATTTATCGGGGATTCCTCTTAGAAGAACACATTTTGTCCCTCATTACGGGTAGTTTCTTTGTATCTGCTGAAATTCGAAAGCTCCTACTCCATCAAGCTGAGGCCGGCATTTCTAATTACGCAGCAATCTATTCAGAAATCGCGAAAAACGGAGAGGCAATTAGTAAAATTAAACAATCCTTATGCAAAGTGTATCCTGTTGCGGTAGACGAAAATTTCAGTGAAACAAGTAATTTCTCTTACGAGGGAACAGAGCTCTCTATTGGCTCTTTACCCTGGCAGGCACCAGAGGTTCTATTCCAACCAACGCTTTTAGGTGTTGGAGACAAAGGCTTAACTGATGCTATTATCGAGGTATTACGACGTGTAGATACTAGTGTACGCGCTGAACTCGCAGCAAATATTGTGCTCTCTGGTGGAGGATCTATGCTACCTGGATTGAAATCACGGCTTGAAAACGAGATAAAAGATCAAATGCCACATCTTACCGTCAAGGTTTATGAATTGGAACACCCAGTTTACAGTAGTTGGTTAGGTGCCGCAAAAATGTAATTAGGGGAAAAAGAATGACAGACGCTGCTACAGTGAAAGAAGCAATCGCGAAGGTCGAAAAGGGTATTGAAGATCTTGCTGAACAATTAACGGCCACTCGAACGGCTATGGAGCAACTATCACAAGATTTAGTGGAGCAGATGGAAAAAACGGTGAAACAAGCCAATTCAGCGGCTAAAGAAATTCATCGTGATGTCACGACATTCAGAGAACAGCGACAACTTGTTGAAACGCAACTCATTGCAGAAGTTGATCGTGCCAAGGAGCTCAGCAATCTCAAAGATATCGAAGAAGCTATTCGTGTCGTAATCGAAATCGTGGATGAATTAACCAACAAAATTAACCTAGATGAAGTGCTCGAAGCAGTAAAACAGCTTGAAACTTCACAAAAGGGAGGAACCTAACAAGGTGATTTAACGTGACTCAACAACCCCCTCCAACTCCACCCCCATCGCCGCCTGAAGCAGGTCCACCGGCTGCCACTTCCAGAGACGAATCTTTGATTCCCTTTGTCACTCAAGCTTTCAATAACCTTTTCAACCGTATCACAGAGCTCACTCAAGAAGTCTCAACGCTCAAAGACACAATCATCCAAATCGACCAACTAGTTAAAGGGCGTTTAGAAACTATTGAACCACAATTCCAAGAACTACTTTCCAACCTAAGGGAACAACGCCGCAGCAGTGTAACACATTATTCTCAACTAGCGGCTACTATTGCTCAAGGGTTTGAATCCTTAGGTGATCTCAGATCTTCTTCCGCCGATGCACAAACACTAGAATTACTCTCAGAAACTCTCCAAGCTGCTCAAGACGCATTATACTGCTTACGAATGGAGCGTCTCATAAGGCGTTACCTTGCGCTGCAGAAGAACAATCCATCCCCTGCCACCAAATCAAAGAAGTAATCCAAACCAGAAATCAAACCTTTCCGGGCTTCTTTTTCAATCCATACTTTTCTCGCATTCGTTCACGCCAAGGCTGATCAGATCCAACGGTCTCTGACACTGCATCCGCTTTGGCTGGTGTTGCAGGAACGGGTTCAGAGACAGGAGTGTTTGGGGCTTCTGCTGGTGGTTCTGATACGTTTTTCTTGGGTTTTTCAGTGGGAACTGGCGCTACTATAGGTGCACTAGTTCTTGGTCGTGGAGAATAATTTGTTCCGGATTCAAGTCGGGACAACACTTCAGACACAGTGAACATTTGCATTCGCTTGTCTAGTTCGCTGATGGCTTTTAGCATCATTCGGTTAAGTTCCTGTGGTTCTGATTTGCTGAGTTCAGTTAGTTTCTTACTCAATGAATCAATGCGGTTATTCAGATTCGCAATGTTATCTTTGAGAACCCCAACTGCATCTAACTGGCGACGAATACTTTCTAAGTCCTTCGAGATATGCTGTTCAACCTCATTAATTCGTGTTAGCGATTTCTCGAGGATTTCAGTCATTTGTCGGAAAACATCATCGATATTGGCGTCTTTTGATCCAGGCATCACTGTTCATAGGTTTCTTCTGACAAAGACTTTTATTCCTTCCTATTTGCAAGAGGTAAGGGGTGCCCATTTCTGTGGATAATTTAGTGGAAATTTCAACGGTCCAAAGTCAGAAACTTGGACGGCTCCTTCAAGAAATTCAACCAGGAATTGAAGATTTTCTCAATCCACATCTTTTTCCACCCCTAAATGCGGATCCTGAAGAAGTAGCTCGTTTCTTTTTCTTTGTAACAAGTATCGATCATCGCACTAGCCCCCCTGATCAGAGTTTTGAAGGGTCTGTTGGTGACGAATATTTTCAAGGCGCGGACCTCCTTTGGCACCTCAGCTTACGAATGTTTCAACAAGACTCCCATCTTTTTCATCCTCAAGAAATGGCAAATATTACAACAAAGAAAGTTAAAAACTGGTTTACGGTTAACCATCCAAAACGGGTAACAATTCGCAATCCTGAGGAACGCGCGATTCTTTTGCGTAACTGTGGGCAACTGTTGACTGAAAAATATCATGGTTCTGTACATACGCTTCTCCAGGTTGCGAATCACCGGATCACTACAGAACCTAAAACACACCATCCAGGGCTTCTTCAGTTACTCTCGGAATTCAAGGCCTATGAAGATCCCGCCAATAAGAAGAGTTTTCTGTTTCTCAAATTCCTTCTCCGTCGAAACTTATGGGAGATTACAGATAACGACCATGTTCAAATCCCTGTGGATAACCATCTAACACGAATTGCTCTTCGTACAGGGATAGTAACAGTATCGTCAGTTCTTGCGAATGCCCTTCGAAAACGTTCACCTGTGGTACCAGAAACCGATATTGCACTTCGTCGAAAAATAAGTAGGGCTTTCTCAATAGTTGGAGAGTACGCAAGACGTTCAGTATTAGAGTTGGATGATTTTTTCTGGCATTTCGGTCGACAATGCTGTTTACTCGATGATCCTATTTGTGTTACAGGGTGTACATCGAAATGTTATGTAAGCACTCATCTGCTCAAGGTTCCCTGTCATGGTGTGTGTCCTCTGAACTCAGTTTGTTTAGCTTATGAAAAAGACCGCCAACGGGCTTTGGTCGAACCGAAACTGGAAACTTGGTATTACTAAGCTGCACACCCTATTCTTTGGGGCGATATTTGTATCGACCCACGAAGCTTTCTCGACTCATCATAGCCGGTAGTACCCAGGTTACAACGGTGCCATTCGGTGTATCTCGAAGCGTGGGTTCGGGCGTACCAGAAGGTACTCCTACATATTCAAAGTTTGGTGGTATGAGGTCTTGTAGTTCTGGGTCTTGAAGGCTTGTTTCTCCTTCATTAACAAAAGTGACGGTGACTAATAATTCACCAACTTCAGAAGTTGGCGTAACGGTTCGGGTCTTTCGAAGCTTTCGAACCACTGATCGCACTTTTATCACTGGGGCCATAATTTCAGGGATATCAGTCCTAGCATTTGGTCCGGGTGGAAAAGTATTCGCTTCGATAACTGCTGGTAATGGATGTTCATGATTCGGCTTCGGTGCTCGAGCAACTGTGATATAATTCGCTGTTACGGTATCTCCTGGCTTAATGGGTGTATGATTCTCAGTTAAGTCATGGAGTTGAATTGTTAATGTGTGAGGAAGTTTCACGTCTCGATCTTTGGGCCGGATACTGACTTTTAGGCTTCGAGTTATGGGCTTCTCGCCGACTCTTACGCGAATTTGAGTATTATCGGGAGGTTCGAACCCAGGAGGAAGTGTGTCATTGAATGTAATTTCGTCACACTCTATGCTGCCAGTGTTCCTGACTTGTAATGTAACAGCTACAGGTGCTGGTTCCCAAGCCAATAATTCAAGGGGTTCAACACGTTTATTAGCTTCAATACGGAGCACTGGAAAAATTGTTTCAGCCTTTTCGATAGTTCCCACGATTTCTTGGTTGATGGGCGCTTCAACTGAGGAAAGGGCAATGATATCAAATTCCGGTTGTTCAGCCTGGACTTCAAATTCATGGCCCCAGACCTCACCAGATTCTAGTCGATGGTTAGGTGTTCCTTCATAGAGAAGTTCGTTATCAGGTGCTGTAAGGACTACTTGCACGCGTTTAATCCGAATCGGAAATTCACTAGAATTAGTTAGTGAAGCTTTACATCGCCAATTGCCCACTTGCATTGAATTTTCTTCTTTTTCGACGTTGATTTCTGTCTCGGTTGAAGCATTAAGGGTTGGAACAAGAGTGCTCCGAACAACATCTGGTATTTTATAGGTAACGTGAACTTTTCCACCGGATTTAGGCTCTGGGTCTTCCGCTGTGATACTTGCCCGAATCCGTTGAACCGCCATTTGTTCGGGAGGCAACTCCTTGATTTTCCACACAACTTGTCCTTCTCGTGAATCATATTCCACTTTACCTATCTGTGATTTTTGGAGATCAATATCTTTGAAGATAGGTGGCATCTCTTTTGTTACAACAATATCTTGAATGGGTGATCCTGAATGGTTTCGTATATTCAAGCTAATTTCGACGGGCATTTTGTATTCAAACACAAGGGCATGATTTACACCCACCCGTTCTGAGAATGTATCAATTGCTTCAGTAAGTAGGAGCATTGGTGCTTCGATTTCTTTTACAATGAAGTCTTTTTCCCACTCACACATTGGGTCTAACCGCCCAATATCAAGTGCGGAAAGTCCCAGTGTTGTTCGGTTCTGTGGGTTTAGTTCGAGTTCTGCATCCCACACAGCAAATTTGCGTGATTGATTTTTCACGAAAACCTGCCCACGGGGATCAAATCGGGTAATAGTGTTATCCGAGTTGAGAAGAGTATGTTCGTGTTCCTTGATTGAAATAGTCAACCCTGCTGGAGGCTGTGCCGAGGCCAAAGTTCCATCACACCTTGCACAAATTAGATACTCTTTCGATGATTTAAATTATCTGTCGAGAAGTTTCCTTCTATCTCATTGATAATGAATCTACAGTTATCTATTCCCCTCCCCTAAATAGAAAAACCATCATGACTTTCCGCATCTCAGTATGACTCAGATGCTATTGACATACAAAATCTCTATCGCTCCTACAAAAGCTCAAGCCCAAATTCTTTGGATTCTCGCTGAAAAATGTCGCCTTCTTTATAACTTTGCCCTTGCTGAAAGGCTCCATCAGTGGACAATAAATCGCGAAAAGCCACCTGTAGAGCGCATCCACATCACCTATGTGCAGCAACAAAACTCCCTCCCAGCCCTCAAAGTCCAATATCCAGAATATGCTTAGGTCTACTCCAAAGTACTTCAAATGACGTTGCGTCGCCTTGATGCTGATTTCAAATCATTCTTTGCCCGCTGACGCAATGGTGACACTAAAGCTCGATCTCCACGTTTTAAAGGCAATCGCTACTTCACCACTCTTTGCTTCAATCAATCCGGATTCTCTCTGGATTTAAAGAACCAACGGATTCGCTTTGCTCACCGACACCCCTCTGGCGTTGTACTAGAGTTTGCATTATCATGGTTGCCGCCACTCAACGACCGGATCAAGCAGGTTGAACTCTTTCAGAATCGACGAAATAGTTGGTTTGTCGCCATCACCTGCGAGGTATCAGTCCCTCCATTTGAGGATAATGGTC
Organism: Candidatus Hermodarchaeum yapensis; assembly: GCA_016840405.1. Classification (GTDB taxonomy): domain Archaea; phylum Asgardarchaeota; class Hermodarchaeia; order Hermodarchaeales; family Hermodarchaeaceae; genus Hermodarchaeum; species Hermodarchaeum yapensis. The sequence continues at coordinate 17,880 of JAEOSK010000015.1, read as the reverse complement.
AGTATCAAGCCATAGGCTTGGGAGTAATTAATCTGATAACAGCCGTGAACCTGAAGGGAAGGTTTGTTCAAATTCCCAATCACCGACCAGGCCGATACTGGAAAGACAAACTACGGGAGCTTCAATCTCGGCGAGATCATTGTAAGAAGTACAGTAATCGATGGTGGTCTTATCAGCGTAAATGGGTGAAGATGCGACATAAACTTGTCAACCAGCTGCGAGATTTCCAGCATAAGATTTCTAAGGTTGTCGTGATGAATACACGAGCCCGCACTATCATCATCGGTGATTTGGCGGTGAAAAGTATGGCGCAGAAAAAGTCAGCTTCAGGATGTCAGCGACAGGATGCGGCCACTCGAACATTACACCATTCACTACAAAATACTGGATTCTTGGGACGGTTCGCCCAATTCTTAACCTACAAAGCTAAAAAAGTAGGTAAAAGAGTAATAAGAATTGACGAGGCGCAAACTACTAAGCGATGTTGTGTTTGCGGCAAGATAAGAAATCGGCTGTTATCGGAGCGAGTTATTCAATGCGATTGTGGAACCTCATTTGACCGAGACCAGAATGCCGCGGTTAACCTGATGGTGCGGTTCCTATTGCAGCAATCCCCTGTGAACGGGGAGCCATTACAAACATTTTGGAATGGCTTGCATCGACACACAGCCCTCCCCAAAGTTCCCTTGGGAGTGGACTCGATGGAAGCCCTTGCACTCATGTAGGGGCAGTTCACTGTCTTTCGTGAAGCCTTCTGAAGTTGATTGATTGATGGTTAAATCGAAAGAAGGGCGAGGTTAAGAGACTCGTTCCTTTTTCGTGTCAGTACTCCTTCTCCGATGAGCAAAGTGAGTTCGGCCGTGGGGTTGACGCGACACCCTTCGAGTAAATGTCCACCCATTATTTCACCCTTCTCGCCTGACAATGTTATGTGGGCATGTACAACTACCTCCTCATCCAATCGTGCAATATTACCTACACAGCTAAGGATTTCTAATGCTGGCGAGGAGTCCGTATTGGGTTTCCATTTAAGGGTAGTATATGATTTCTTTCTAGGATCATAGAACCCATAATGGGCTTGATCTACTGCTCCTATCACCGTAAACATACCAGCTTTGACATCATGTTGAATAGCAACCTGCTGGATGCCGAGGAGAAGGTCTTCACCAACTTCAAATCGTGCTACAACAATTTCTTTAAGCGGAAAAGAACACGAACGCATCTGTAATACCTCATTATGTGACTAATCTATCAGAGGGCTAAATCCTAAAAAGTAGGAGGGTCCTTAATCGATTCAGAAGTGATATTGCGTGCCATCAAATCTCTCGGACTGGATGAAATCTTCAAAAGCAAATTCCCGTGCTAGTTCTAGTCCAAAAAAGCAAGAAATGTTCTCCTTACTAACACAAATCCTCATAGAAAGTAAGGATAAGCCTATTCGCCCATCAGACTATCCAAAAGTTCCTGAGTCTGGACCTCCGGGTGTCTTGGTAAACATCGACTATCAAGGCGATGTAGGCTTAGCCAAAATAAAAATCTACGATACGGTAAAAGGCGAAATCTATGAATGGTTGGATAACACTGGGCACCATCCTTACTGTTTGACTGATTTAACACGAGAAGATGTTTCACAGCACAACGCTGTCGTTGGTCACTCAGGGTTCTTAAAACTTGAAGAGAGTACAAAATATAACCTGCTGTTAGATAAAGAGCAACAATATACGGTGATTGTGGCCAAAGACCCCCTGGCCATCGGTGGTCGACACGACTCTATTCGAGAAAAGTTAGGGCGGGATCATAGTTGGGAAGCAGACATCCGTTATACCCAGTGTTATACGATGGACCGAAATCTTACACCCGGTCTCCTTTACCGCGTCCAGGACAAAGGGTTAGTTCCAGTTCCACAGGAATTCTCTACCGAAGATGCAACAAAAATTCGGGAACTGTTCGCGAAGGACAAGGAGCTGTCAAAACTCATCGAAGAATATCTCCCCCTCTTCCTTACCCAGGCAACCTATCTGCCCCGCCTCGCCTTGGACATTGAAGTGGAATCTGAATTCATAGACCGTATTCCCGACCCTGAAACCGCTCCTCAACCCGTTATTTCGGTGTCAATCGTCGACGACACTGGAACTGGACGGGTCTATATGCTGCGTCGGAATGCAGACGACCTCAGTGAATTAAAACTCCCCAAAACGGTTAAAATCGAATTCTTAGATGAAGAACGGATTCTCCTTGAAACTGTTTTTCGAGTTATCTGGCGAACACCGCTTTTGATAACCTTTAATGGCGATAACTTTGATTTACGGTATCTTGTCAATCGAGCAAAGAAACTAGATATCCCTGCCTCGGATGTTCCCATTCGAATGCGAGGCGGCTTTCGTGGAAACCCTGAAGCTAGCCTAGAATACGGCGTCCATATCGATCTGTATCGGTTCTTCCACAACCGGTCTATCCAGATATACGCGTTTCGCAATCGATACCAGGAAGTTCGATTAGAAAATCTCAGTCAAGCCCTTCTCGGTGAAGGCAAACTTCAGCTACCAGACCAGATAAGCAAAATACCTGCTCATCTTCTGGCGGAATACAACTGGCAGGACTCCCATCTCACTATGCGCCTTTCTCAATTCGACAACGACTTAGTCATGAACCTGATTCTTCTGCTTATGCGGCTTTCTCATCAAGGCTTGCATGATTTCACTCGAACAGCAGTTTCCAATTGGATTCGAAGTCTCCTGTACTATGCACATCGACAAAACAACTACCTGATCCCCCGCCAAGATGAAATCTCCGCCTTCAAGGGTGAAGCCGTCACTGAAGCCATCATAAAAGGCAAAAAATACATGGGTGCCATCGTCGTCGAACCCAAAGAAGGCGTTCACTTCAACGTCATGGTCATGGACTTCGCTTGTGTATCAGATGATTCCGAAATTCTAACCAACTATGGCTGGCACTCCCTCAATTCAATCAAATCCTTGCTGAATCAAGAAATTCCATTAACCATTGCTACTGTCAACCCCATATCTAACGAGGTTGAATACCAATCACTTGATAAACTACATGAATATCACTATGAAGGAAATATGTACCATTTTTCAACTAAAGGTATTGACTTACTAGTTACTCCCAATCATAGAATGGTATATCATAGAAGGGACAATCAAAGGAGTTCTATGAGTTGGAGAGAAAGTTTCGAATTTGAAGAAGCACAAACCCTCTATGACCGTTATTGGTTTAGAATTCCTCATTTTGGTATTTGGAACGGAATTTCCCAACCTATAACGTTTGGAGACTTCACATATTCACCTGAACAATTTCTACCATTCTTCGGGTGGCTAATTACCGACGGATCAATCAGAGAACGTAGTGTTCATATTTATCAATCGAAGAAACGAAACTTTCAACAAATTCGAAAAGCTCTAACCCTTCTTGGATTGAAATTCTACGAACATGAATATGAGAGTGGTCAAGGTCGGAAATACCACACTTTTGCCATAAATAACTTGAAATTTACTAATGAACTTCGAAAATGGTTAACCGCCGAACTAGGTGAAAATCAAAAGGGAATTCCTCGTTCTATCCTTAATCTTGAGAAAAAATATCTAATGTTGCTTTTTGAAAGCATGATTCTAGGAGATGGAAGTTGGAATAACGGGAAATGCTATTCCTTCACCTCAACTGTGAAAAAACTTGTTGATGATTTTCAAGAACTGGTTCTTAAACTTGGGTATGGTTGTCAGGTTTCCCAAGAAATCCGAAACTGTAAAATTGATGGAAAATTTTACGAGAATCATACCAGCTACCGGGCTTTTGTTAGTTACAACCGGATTAATGTTTTCAGCAAACAACATCCACGGATAAATAAACTCCCTTATCGAGGACTCGTATGGTGTGTTTCTGTCCCTAATGGAACGATAATCGCTCGTAGAAATGGAAAACCATCAGTGACAGGAAACAGCCTCTATCCAAGTATCATGAAGGCTTACAACCTTAGTTACGAAACCGTTCGATGCGATCACCCAGAATGCAAAAACAACCTCGTCCCCGAAACCCCCCATTGGGTATGTACTAGACGAGAGGGTATCACCAGCCAACTCATCGGACTCATCCGCGATGTCCGCGTCGAACACTTCAAACCCCGCGCCAACGACAAAACCATATCTCCCTCCCAACGCAACTGGTTCAGCGTCGTCGAACAAGCCCTCAAAGTATTCCTCAATGCCTGTTTACCCTATGACGAAGAGGTTTTTGTTAGAAATTCAGAGGGTCAAATATTAAAAAGGAAAATCAGTTCTCTTCAAAATGATTGGTCAAACTATGAAATACTGTCTGTAAATAGTGATTCAAATAATGGAAGTTTTGGTACTCCATTTTTTGTTCCTATTCTTGGATTGGCAGAAACTGGAACCAATAAAATTTTGAAAATAAAATTAGCTGATGGTAGAGAATTAAGATGTACTTCCAACCATGTTGTTCCTGTTTTTTCAACTCATAAAGGAAGACGGTATGGTAGGGAATTTAGTATTTCAGAGGTTCCAGCTGATGAATTAAATATAGGAGATGAACTCCTCCTCTGCAATCGAATCCCTCTATCCTCATCACCTCCCAAACGTATTTTCATTCCAGATTTGATCAGCTCTAACCCATTACTCATCGGAATGAGACGTACCACTTACAAGCGATTTTCCTATAGAACATCACAAACTACCAAGCATCCGCTTATCCAACTATTTAATCAGAAATCTCAATATAACAAAGCTCAAGAAATGTACAGACTAAAATGGGAGGAACTTTCTCACAAAGAAAAGGACATTATTCGAAGGGCAAAAGCTGATCTACTCATTAAAATTTCTCGAAAAACGCGAGATCCTGGCTTTTGGCAGAATATTTCCATCCCACTTAGTTCTGAATTCTTCGAACTTATGGGTTGGTATATAGCTGAGGGAAACGGCCAGAAAAATCGCATTGTAATTACACAGTCTAAGAGAAAAAATCCGGAAAACTATCAAGAAATCATTCATCTCTTAGAACGGTTGTCCTGGCCCTTTGCTAGCTATGGAGGCAAATCAATTACTATCCGCTCTAATGTTCTAGCCGCCATGATGGGTGCTCTTTGTGGAACGCATGCTAGTAATAAACGCATCCCTCTCCATTTATTAAACAAAGATCGTGCCTTATCATTAATTGAAAGTTACTTCAAGGGCGATGGTATTTTTAATCGGAGAGGAAAACGTCGATACAGCACTATCAGCTCCCAGTTAGTTCGGGATCTTCTTACTCTCCTAAGCGGAATTGGGAGATTCTCTTCCGTTCATATTAATCCAATTATCACCCGTATTGTCGAAACTGATGGACGACAATATCGACGAAAATACCGCGGAATAATAGAATATAACGGCACCAATCTTGCTCGTGTTAAATCTATTACTACTGAACCAAATCCTCAACCTGTATTTGATATAGAAACAGGAAATGGGTGGTTTGTTACAACAAATGGCATTGTAACACATAATAGCTATGGTGTGCTTGGGGCTTCACATTTCCCTCTCTACTGTGCTCCTGCTGCTGAGAGTATAACAGCGGTCGGCCGGTTTGCGATTACGCAGACAATTGATAAAGCAAAGGAAATTGGCGTAACCGTGTTGTATGGTGATACGGATAGTCTATTTTTGGATAATCCGACCAAAGAACAATTACAACAACTAATTGATTTTAGCGAGAAGGAACTTCGTGTTGAATTAGATGTTGAAAAAGAGTATCGATATGTTGCTTTATCCAGTCGCAAGAAGAACTACCTTGGGGTTTCGAAAGACGGGCAGGTGGACATCAAAGGACTGACAGGAAAGAAACGCAATACTCCCGCTTTTCTCCAAGTGGCGTTTATGCAGATGATTAATATTCTTCGCCAGGTTCGTAACCCTGATGATTTCACGACTGCGAAAAACCGGATTCTCAAACTTGCCCGAGAGAAACTTACGATGTTGGAGCGTCGGGAATTTCAGGTGGAAGATTTGGCAATTCGCGTGCAAATAACGAAGAACTTGAATGCGTATGTCAAGACAACACCGCAACATGTGAAAGCGGCTCGTCAGCTTCAAAAGGCAGGTAAGGAAGTTGTCGCAGGAGATATTATTGCATATGTTAAAACGACCGGTGGCGTAAAACCTGTTGAACAAGCCACGGCACAGGATATTGATATCGCAAAGTACAAGGATCTCGTTAAAAGTACCTTTGAGCAGGTGTTGGATGCGTTAGGAATTGAATGGTTAGATACAATAGGAATGCGTAGATTAGACACGTTTTTCGGTTAGCTGGCGACAAGTTTATTCCTTCTTTTATCACAGTGTGTACAGTTACTCTAGTAGGTGGAAATTGTGGAGATACGGGACCTACTCACACGGGGAGTCACGCTCATCGTGGATCCTCGGAATCTTACTACCAGTTTAGATGACTTCTTTGCCAATTATGGCGGATACTTGGAATACGTTATTGCCGTCGCGAAGGATGTTTCGGGACGCGTATTTTACTCTAGCAAGGTTGCGCCCGCTGATGAAGAATACCCCACGTTTTTCAGTGAGGCTCTTGATACAACTGATGCAGTTGGCATTCGTTCTGGTGCGTTTGTCAATGTCTTTGCTGATGCGTTCTTTGCTGCAGATCCGGCATTCAAAACTTACACAGCCGAAGGGCAATCCATCGAAAGCATGGTTTGTCCGAATAAACCTGCGTTTATTGAACACATGATAACGGTTGTGAAAGAGGTCGCTGAAACACCAATACAGGCTCTGATTTTGGGTAATCTTGGCTATCCGCATGCACAATATTGTTATTGTACAGATTGTCGGGAAGAATTTACCAAATATGCTGACCTCCGTCACACCTTCCAAATTGCTGATCCTGCAGCAAATCCTGCCTTGTACAATCAATGGATTGAGTGGCGTGTTGCTAAAATGACTGCCATCATTCAACAACTCATAACAGCGGCTAAAGAAGTGAAGCCCTCTCTCAAAGTCTTTCCCACATACCCCATCGATTCTGAAAGTGGATATGTAGCAGGCACTCGGACAAATCAAGGCCTAGATCTTGATGCTCTTGCGAAGATGGACAAAAGCTTAGCAATTGAAGTTTATCCTTGGACACCCATCCTACCTGATATTGGGTCAAAGGATTTCACAGATTTCATCGAGAATCTTTCCTTTATTGGCTCTCTAAAGAAGCTAGGTATTGATTTCACAATGAATCACTGGATTCTCGAAGATGAAAGTGAATATAATCTTGCGAGAGCCCTTGCAGAGGCTGTTAAAATCACAGAAATTTACACGATGCTCGGGTATCCAAATCGGTACCAATCCATTCGTGAAATTCGGTTGGGGCTAGGAACCTAAATAATAAATTTGATATGTTCAGCTCAAAAAAACAATTGGGGATTTGAAACAAAGTTGAATGAAACAGAACGCATTCAACGGCTTGAAGAGCTCTATCGACAGCTCATGGGCTCTGATATTGCTACACCCCAAGAGGTTAAAGCAAAGGCTGAAATCATATCACTGCTCCCCCAACTTAAAGCCTTCATACAAGCTCAGGATACACCTGAGGCTCAAGAACTAGGTCAAGAAATGGAAACTCTTTACAAAATGGTTTCCAAGTGGAATCCCCTTAGTGCCTGGTTCCGAGACGAAGAAGAACTTGTTCAACTTTATTTCGACATTCTTTCCAAAGTTCGTCTCTTCCTGATTCGTCATAAAGGACCCACGGAAGAATCGAGTACTTTAGTAAGTGAAAGTCTCTACTCAACTCAGCAGACTATCACACAATTAGCGGCAGTGGTTGAGGAAATTCGGGTTACTGTTAAAACGCTTTTGGAGATCGTTTCACCCACACCTGAAGTTCATGCTCGGATTGCGGGCCTAAGTAGTAGGGCCTTGGAATTTGAACGACGGATTGCTGATTTTGAAGCGTCGAGTGGGGATAAAACCGAAGCTGATCAAGAAAAAATTGAAGGTTGGAAACAAGCTCTTCAGAAGCTTACCAAGCAAATCGAAACCTTACGCAAACTCGCCAAAAAGGGTTAGATGTTGTATAATCAAAATTGATGTGGTTGTTGATTTCCATCAAATGTGTCAGTACCACTTACTTTTGGTTGCGTCCACAACGACTACAGAATTCACTATCCTCTTGTAAATCCTGTCCACAGTAGATACAGAACCCTTGTGTTGATGAATGCGACGAGGGTGAGGCGGCTATTGTTGAACCTGAAGAGCTCCATTCCCCAGAAGAAAAGCCCCTTGATTCACTTCCTAACCTTGAAGACGAACTCGAAAAGGGGTCGGGTTCTGTAAACGAACGTGACTTATACTCCTCCGGAGTCCCAAAAAGTCCACCAAGATCCACCGTGCTGCTTGCTCCCGACCGAGAAGCCTGGGATGTGCTTCGACTAGTATCGTAACGCCCTGAAGCTGCGGGCTCACGCCACGCCTCATACTGATCTGATTGAGATGCGCTTCTTGAAAATGATGGAGAGTGTGAGACCTCAGAACTAGTCGACCTCATTTGCTCCTGAGGCCAACGACGTTCCCCGTAGCGTAGGAATTGTTGATGACATTCGAGCTGGATTGCTCTGAATTCTTCCTTAGATATTCCCAGTAAACGAATTGCCTCATCGCGGAGATGGCATTCACGGTTCAAATCACAACAATAGGCTAAACTTCCAAAACAGGTCAGCTTCATTGCCTGTTCTGGTGTAATCTTTGCGAGTGGGTGGACTCGCTGTTTGCCAATCCAAAGCTCATCGTTAACTGCTCGTACTGAGGTCATAGCTTGTCGTTCCAATGCTTGTAAGACCTCATTCGCCGGGTATGCCCGACCATTAATTAGAATAAGTCCCTTAGCATATTCAGATCCCGCTGACATGGTCTCATCTCTCCAGAATACGGACACACACGGACGCTTATTAAATGTGGTAAAACCGCTTTTTAACGTAAATCAAAAAAAGTTAATTTTAGCGCCTCAATCGCTTCACTTGAATCGCAGCGACATACATTAGCGCTGCAACAATTCCTGCAATAGCGCTGGGTGAGGCTAAAATTGCAAAGGAACTCGCCAATCCAATGAGCATCGCAAGTAATGCTAACACAAAGCACCCAATAATCACTCCATTGACCGTTTTTAATACCTCATTTGAAGCCGCAGCAGGAGCAACAAGGATTGCATAAACAAGCACTGCACCAACAGCCTTTGCGGTAAGGGCGATGGCAATGGCTGCAACAATGATCATGAGATAATGGTACCCACGAGCGCTCATACCATGGGCTGTTGAGCCTTCCATATCGATGCTAACATAGACAAACTCTTTCTTGAAGAGAATGACGATCAGTATAAGGGAAAGTGCAGTTCCTGCCAAAAGTACGATATCAAGGTTATCTAGCAAAAGGAGGTCGCCAAATAGGTAGCCCCATATTTGTGGAATCATCGCAGGGGGCAGGTAATACATAAGGAACACAGCAATACTCATTGAAAGGGCAAAGGCGACTCCAACTGCAACTTCCATCTTCTGTGCAATTCCACGTTCTCCAGCATACGCGGTTAACACTGCCATTAGCACGGCGAAAATCACAGCACCAAGGACGGGACTAAACCATGGTGCAAAGCCGCTTGCTTGAAGTAATAGACCGAGTGCTGCTCCAGCTAAAGCCGCATGGGCGACGCCTGCTGTAAGGAATGATAATCCCCTAAACACCATGAATGAACCACTAGTGGCTGCAATGAATGCAACAAACAAAGAAGCGACTAGCGCTCGCTGGAGGATTGGTGAGGTCAGAATTAAATCGAATATACTAGCGATCATGATCGTCGATTCCTGAATCGTGTGTAATGCAATACTTGTGACCGTCTAACTCGACGATGTACGCGGTGGGACCATACACTTGTTTGACTAGTTCTGTGTCCATTATCTCACAGGGGTGGCCAATTCCCATCACGGTCCGGTTCAACATTAGAACGTCTTTCACGACTATGTGAATGGGATTGAGGTCATGAGTGACCATAATGATGTTCGCCTGGCTTTCTTCGTGATATTCGTGCAGTGCGTCAACTATCCGAACTTGACTATCATGGTCAGCACCGGACATGGGTTCATCTAGCATTAAGATTGGACCTTCACCCGCTAACGCGCGGGCTACAAGAACTCGTTGACGTTGACCGCCTGACAATTCGGGAAACGGTTGATTCCATAGCTCTTCCAAATCCACTCGGCGAAGTGCATCACGAGCATAATCAACATCTTTATCGGACGCAAATCGTGGCGGAGATTTCTTCAGCAACCGTCCCATTAAAACAATGTCCTTAACTTTCATGGGTACATTATGCTGGATGTGGTCTCGCTGAGGAACGTACCGGACTAACCGTCGAATGGCATTGTACTCCCGTTTCGCATCATAACCAAGAACCTTTATTGAACCACTGCAAGGCTTGAGAAGCCCTAGCATTGTTTTGACAAGAGTTGTCTTTCCTGATCCGTTAGGTCCAATTATTGCTAGAAAGGTTGATGCATCCGTTGTAAAAGTCACATCTTCGAGGGCTAGTTCGCCGTTTGGATATTTTACTGAAAGGCTCTCTGCTTCAATTAAATGTGGGTGGTTAGTCAGGTGTTTCCCCTCCAATTATAGCGACTTTTATAGTATGGATTTTGCGGTTGCCTTTCAGTGTTTTTATCAATTTACGCACATCATTTGCTGGGCCATTAACTACAATGACTTCAATACATTCTCCGTTAACGGTGTGAGAGTGCAGCAATGCATCGATGAGTTGGGCTTGGCGATGAAGTAGAAAGTTGCTCTCCATTCCCTTGCCTTTTTTTCCGTAGACAATAGTTAGCACAGCTGAAATTTCGCCCGATAATTTATCAAGTTCTTGAACTTCATTTGCTAGCGTTCGAAGAGCTCGACGGAGAAGTTCGGAGCGGTTTGTGAATCCGCTTTCTGTTTGGAGCTGGTTTAGTACTCGAAGGTCTTCATCGCTTATGGAAATGCTGACGATAGGCAATGGGTACACCACGCTTGAGTATTGTGTTAATAAAAAGAACAGAAATGTTATTAATATTCGGGAGTTATTAACAAACTTGTTAAAAGTTAATAATGAGGGCTCAAGCCCAGTGTGAAGATGATAAGAATGCGAAGAATCCAATTTCTTGCAAGTGCAGTAATGGCGTGTTTGATTTTTGGTGCGGTTGGTGTTTTTCCAAAAACCTTCGCACAGACAACTCCTGCATTAACTATTGGCGTCTCGATTCAGCCCTTAGCTGGCGTTGTTCGCGAAGTTGGGGGAATATACACTTCAATTTCCGTATTACTCCCTGAAGGCATAGAACCTCATACTTTTACACTCACTCCTGCAGTAATCGCTGAAGCCAATTCTGCGGATTTCTTGGTACTGACTGGGCATTTCACTTGGGAAGAAGAACTTGCAAATCAGACGGGTAAGCCTTACATTACACTCGAAGACTACGAAGCAATGGGTGCAGAACTTCTTCCACTTGTTGGATATTCTGAAATTTCAAGTCGAATCACACACCAGCATGATCATAATGATAATCTCCACGGTTACTGGTTACTACCACAGAATGCTATCGCAATAGCTAATGCAACCCGCATTATGTGCTCTTCATTGAATGCAACCTTTACTCAATATTGGCAAGGGCGGTTCAATGAATTCGTGCTCGAAGTTACAGAATTAGAGGATTTCATCGCTGAGCAGAGTCAGCTTCATGGATTTTCAGGAAAACGTGTAGTCATTACTTTCCCTGCAGAGGCCTATGTCACTGAAGCTCTTGGGCTCGACGTGGTAGCTCTTCTGTCGGAAGGAGAGAATATCTTCATTTCTGGACCTGAGTTATTTGCAGTGGAACAGGCACTCCGGAATCGGTCAGTCAATTTAATTTTGGCTTCCGATGTCGCAAGGCTTCAGGCAGCCGGGGAGTTTGCCCAACAATTGTCAGCTGACTCGGGGGTTCCACTGGTGTGGCTTCGTATAATCTTCTCTGCGCTCGAGGATTACATCGGAATAATGGCTTACAATACGGGTGTAGTAGCAACCGGGGTGGGTGGTGGAATTCCTTCTGTCTCTGATTTCCTTATCATCAGTATGCCTGTTATTATAATCGCTGCCATTCTTGGGGGAATTGCTGTCATTGAATTGGTGCTTCTAATCCGTTATACACGTGTACGAGATTAACCGTCCGAAATGCTTTTTACGCGGCGCCGGAAGGAAGGCACCGGAGTGATTCACTAAATGACCCTCGTTGTCTGCCCTCAATGTGGCTTTCGATTTGATACTAGTTATGGGCGCATCATGGCATGTGGTGATTGTCCCTCAGCAACGATGGGGAACTGTGGGCATGCGAAATGTCCAAAGTGTGAACATGAATTTCCAATTGGACAACCTAGTACTGAGACACAGCAATATGGTCGACGAGTTGCTTAAGTTCTTATTCTAAGAATAGCGCAGGGCGACCGGGTAACGCTTTAGGCGCCCGTTTTTCCGGATCATTTGTGGGGTTGTCGCCATCTTGGACATCTATTGTTAAACCGGTTTCGGCTTGGATGAGGCTGCTGTTTTCTTTTAAGGCATTAATTTCTGTCTTTTTGTCGACAAAAGTCCAATAGCCTCCCGCTTTTGCGACCACTTGGACAAGTTCATTGACTTCTTTTCCTCGTTTTCGCAGTTTGGCGTCCTTCATCAAAATGGGCATTAGGTCCTTCACGGTGGGGGGAACATCAGCTTTTGCTAGCTTATTGAACGCACCGTACTTCCATGTGGGACTAACGTAGATGTGGACCGTCTCTATCTTCTTGCCTTTGAGAAGTCCTTTGATCTCTTTGATGTCAGCAATGGTGTGAGAGACGACCTCCATTGCCTTCTCAATTTTTTCATCAATATACTTCTCATCTGGTGTAGGCCAGTTCTCTAATGAGACAAAGGAGATGCTTCCAAGTCGTTCCCATACTTCTTCGCATAAATGGGGCATTACTGGGGCGAGAAGTTTGTTCCAGCGTGTGATGATGTATCTAAGGACAGAATTGCGCTCTGGGTTATCTTTCTTTATTTGACGTAAATAGAACTCAACGTGGCTTTGTAGTTGAAAGAAGGATTGCAGGATGAAGGTTCGGAAACGGAAATGTTCGATTGAATCCGTGGCATCTCTGATAGTGGTGTTAATTTTAGAGAGAATCCAACGGCTCATCATACTGAGCTTAGTATCATTTAGAGGGATGTCAGGTATCTTAGATGCTTCATCTAATATCCGAATGAGTCGTTTGATACGTCGTTGTACGGTGTTTACGTCTTTTTCCTTCCAATCGACGAGAGATTGTAAGTCTCCGATTTGACTGATGTAAAGGCGGTAAAGGTCTGCGCCATATCGTCGGGGTATCTCCGACATTGGAATGAAATTCCCTTTACTCTTACTCATCTTTTCTCCGTCTCGAATTACAAATTCGTTAAGAGTAATTGCTTTGGGCCAGTAACGTTCAGGAAAGAGTGCTGCATGATGAAAGATGAAGAAGGAGAGGTGATTTGGAATGTGACCTACGGCTGTGTGTCGTTCGTCATTAGGGTACCAGTAATCAACTTCGTTTCGCATCTTCTGGAGTAAATCGGTCGGGATGTCCGTTTTCTCTGCTACTTGATTTATGTCACCTTTGCCTAATAGCACGTAATCGAAGAATGATAGGTCCAGTTGTCGTGGGTTAATCTGATTGCTTCGAATGTGATTGATAATGAGGTAGAATGCCATGTAGATAGTTGAGTCGGAAAGGGATTCAATGACCCAATTTCGGTCGAATGGAAGACGTGTTCCTAGTCCACGTTTCCGCGCTGCAGGGCGCTCTTTCAGCCAATCAAACGTTGATTCGAAAAGTTTACGGTACATCTCAGGGAAGATGAGCATTTGTTCTAAAGCTTTCGAAGCTTTGGCTTTCCACTCAGCGTTACCATAATTGATGAACCATTGATCAGGTAATACTGCGACAACGATTTCATTTCCACATCTGCAGGTGACTGGTTTTTGATCGGGTTGGTAAAAGCGAAATCCGCGATTTTCTTCTTGTAAATGAGTGATGACGTCTTCTTTAATTTCGCTGACTTTGCGTCCTACGAAGGGTCCGGTGTTGTCCTTCATTACCCCTTGGTAAAATTCTACTCGATAGAGGGTTTCAGTGGCTTCATCCAGTTTTGCTGTAGCTTTCTGACTTTTAATCTTCATTTGGTCTATCAATTCAATAGCCGGATGTTCACCGTAGCCTTCCACCGCTATGATTGAAATTGGCTGGATTGCCTTAACGGCTTCAAAGTCAAGTTTGAACCCTTGAACGGCTTTTTTCGACTTTTGGAGGTCTCGGAGAGCCGCCCAATCAAAAGGCGCGTGTGAAGGCACACTGTAAACTATACCTGTTGCATTTTCTGGATCCACAAACTCAGCGGGCAAAATCGGTAAATCCCGATCTTCAACTGGGGATTTACAGGTTTTTCCAATGAACTCAGTGCCAGGAATTTCTTCTATTCGTTTCGATTTGTGTCCTTGGTTGACTAGTTTTCGTGCTGCTGGCTGGGCGGTATACCAGATTTCTTCACCTACTTGGAGTTTCATGTAGGTGACGGTCGGATTTATCCAGACATTTGTTACTCCATAAACGGTTTCTGGTCTGAGAGTGGCTGCAATTAAGTAACCATCCTCGTATGGGAATTTGATGGCAACAAATTCTGCGACTTTTGCATGTTCACCCACTAGAAGATCGTCTTCGCCAACTGCGTTTCCGCAGTTGACACAGTACAAGATTGGATAATTTCCTTTGGTGATGTAGCCTAGTCGTTGTAGATTGATAAACTGCCATGTAACAAAGGCATGGTATTCGGGATCGTTAGTGGTGAATTTTCGTCGCCAATCGATTGAATATCCTAGTTTTCTGAAGTCGCCTTCGAAAACGTTGACAAAGAACTGGGCTATTGCCTTGGGGTCAGTAAATGTTGCTAGTACCGAGTCAATATCTTTCTTTGGTCGCCAATATCCAATATTGATGCGGTAATCTTTTAGAATCTCTGGATCCTTTGCCCGAATCCGGTTAGCTACGCCTGCTACTGGAGTACCTGTGACATGGGCTGCCATGGGCCACAGTACATTGTATCCACTCATGCGCTTGTACCGCGCGATGATATCACCAAGCGTGTAGGTTCGACCATGGCCTACGTGCATGGGCGCATTAGCATATGGATATGGTACCGTCAAATAGAATTTGGGTCGTTGTGAGTCAGGATCTGCTTCAAAAGCTTGTGCTTCACGCCATCGCATTTGCCATTTTGGTTCTATTTCTTTTGGATCAATCATGGAATCGAACCTCCACTGTATTGAAAAAAGTCGCTATGAAAACGGTTGTTATTCGTTGCGATCCCCTCCTAAACCTGGGGTAACGAGTCGGTTTACGAAAATGATCAATTGTTTGTGAGAAAGTCATACCCCATAGGGATCACTTCGAGATGGGGATGTGCGGATTTCGAACTTAAACCTTTCGTCAGTGCTTGAAAACCGAAAGCAAATAAAGCCCGTCTCCAATTTCCTGATATCGAGTGTGGTTCTAGCATGTCCTCATTGCGGTGTCCTGAATGTTTGATTCGTGTAGATTCCAAGGACGCTGTTTGTCCCCAATGTGGATATCGGTTCCGAGTAGAACAATTCGAACGCATTCTTCCCTTTATGCGGCGTCCTGAAAAACAATGGGAAAGTCGGCTTTCTTTCCGACAACGGCTGTGGGGTGTCCTACGGATCCCTTCAATTACTTTTTGGGATATTGCTCATGAACCAGACACAAGAGGTCCTCTGTTACTTTTTCTTGCCAATCTAGTTGTGATTTCTCTCTGGTATGTCGCAATGGCCTCGAAAATTTTGGGAGCGACAGTTAATCTAGTGTTTAGCTTCTTAGGAGTCCTCCTTGTTCTTGCTCTGCTTTACATGCTCCTGAACATCTTCTATTTCGGCGTTATCCATATTATCGCTCAATACTCAGGAAACCGCGATGAACCGTTTTCAATAACATACCTTATGGGTCAGTACGCTCTTCTCCCATTTCTTCTTGTGAACCTGCTCTCCCTCGGGCTGCTTATGGCCTTCCTTCCCAACACTGACATATCCTCACTGGCTCTCCTCTATCTTCATCCAATTTGGTTAGTTGTGTATGGACTTGCCTGTGCTGCATTGCTGTGGGGTGCGATTCTTCTCTCAATGGGTCTCCGAGAAAGACATCGTATATCCACGACCATCGCCTTGATATCTACATTAAGCGTTACGCTGTTCGTCGTCATCACTGTGTTATTGGTGCGACTGACGGTAATTCCCCTTATTTGAATACAGCAAAGAGTTTCAGTGGTAGGGCGATAGCTGCATCAATGATGAAAAGTGGTTCTTTTTCTTTTAGACGAATTTTCCCAAGAACCTTGTCATCTGCTAGAATTTTACCCCGAAGAATTATTTTCGGTGCTTGCAATCCAAAGGTCATAATCAGACGGTTCTTCAATTCAGCGACTGTTTCCTTTTTATCAAGAGCATAGATTTCTCCTTCAATTCGGAAGCGATCACTACATAAGAAACAATTCGGGTTACGGGCAAGTTCAAGTGTAGTGAACTGCTGGTGTAGCCCATCATAAAACAAATAGTTGTTCAGGGGAGTTCCGACATTAAGCAGGTGTTTCAACGCTTCTTGGAATTGGATTCCCGCAATAATGGTAGCAATACTCAGAAGCGCCGGAAATTTAGGAGGGGGTTCCTCGGTTTTTCTGCGTTGCCCCGGTGGTGTACAAGCCTTTTGTAAACGTTCAGCGGGAACTAGGGGTTGACATTCCATACAAGGAGTCTCAAATGGAACAACACGTTGAACATTCCCCCACCAACCATACATACCACCATGAATCATAACCTTGTTCTTATCGACACAAAGAGAATTCAGCCATCGTCGAGCTTCGAATGTGTCTAAGCCGTCGATAATCAGATCTGCTTCTTCATAGATTGAATGATGGATCTCTTGAATTGAACTGTTCAAGGCTAACACTTGAACATCGGGGTTTAGTTCACGTAGGCGTTTTCCTGCGATGACCGCTTTAGGTTTTCCCACATCTTCATCAGTATACAGGAATTGACGGCTTAGGTTCGAGAGTTCAATGGTGTCAAAATCGATAACCACAACTTTTCCAATTCCTGTCAATACTAAGTCTAAGGCAACAATAGTTCCCAAAGCTCCCATACCAGCCACAATCACATTGGACTTTGCAAGTTTCTCTTGATTCCACTCAGTGAGCAGTAATTGCCGGGCATAGCGTTCAGTTCCCAAATATACCGGTCCTTTTTTCTTCTCATCGGGAATCTGGTCTACCACGCCTTTCCTCACCTTCGTTGAATTTGGTCCCATCCGGCATGACGTTGAACCCAATCCCGGGCAGTCTGTTCAAATTTCATAGGTTGTCGTTTAGCTTGACGAGAAGCTTGTTGATTCAAAGGATCATCTGGATTTGGAAAATTGAGAAGATTTCGAATTGTTTCGACAATTCCTGTAAGTGACATACTGGGTAACCATTCTTTTCCTAAAATCCCGACGCATACACGACCTCGATAAATATTAGGATGCCAGATTTTCGTGATAAATCGCACCTTTGGTGGTTCATACGGAAAGGAACGGGGCACACTGATTTGAAGAACGAAGACACCCTTGTCGTAGATACCCGTCCCCAAAATGAATCCCTGCCAGCGTCGTAAATCGCCTTGGACAGGTTGGAAGGAAGGTTCCTCGGTTTCCATGTTTTTTGCTTCAAGAGCTAATCTTGCCCAGTAGTCTTCTTCTGATA
>JAEOSK010000002.1 GCA_016840405.1 Candidatus Hermodarchaeum yapensis | reverse complement strand
CAGAACCTTTTGGGAACTCTGTAGATGTTTAGCAAATGTTTGCGGAGAGACGGAAGCCTCTTAAGCCACGGATTTGAGGTCAATACAGTTAGGAGACCATCTAATCGGGGGATTAGCGTGGCTGAAAAGACAAAATCAGGTATTCCAGGGCTAGATGAAGCACTGCACGGCGGATTTCCCGAAGGTGCAGTAATTCTCATAAGTGGAGGTCCTGGAACTGGAAAATCAATTCTAATGAACCAGTTTCTCATCAAAGGTGCCGCTGAACATCGTGAACCTGGCGTTCTTGTGTCTATGGAAGAATCACTCGCATCGACAATTCGGAATATGAAGCAGTTTGGCTGGAACCTGCAAGAGCTCATGGATAAAGGCTTGCTTGCATTGGTCGATGCTTCACCAATGATTCAAAACGAACGTGTTGTGTTGAAACCCGAACATCCAGTTCTAGGTCGTGAAGCATTCACGATGGAATCCCTTTTATCATTGATTCATCGTGAGATTCGGCGAGTCAAGGCGAAGCGAGTTGCTATCGATTCCATTTCAACTTTGACCCTCCAACACAAGGAACTCTTTCGGATTCGTCACGATCTGTTGAACATGGTTCGTTCTCTTAGGATGAGCAACGCAACCTGTTTGGTGGCAGTTGAAAGTCCAACTGAGGAAAGCATTGGGCGATTCGATGTAGAGGGCTTCTTGATGGATGGAGTTATTAGTCTGAAATTAACCCGACAGGGTACGGTTCGTATTCGAACTATTGAAATCGCCAAGATGAGAGGAACCAGTCACCAAATGAACCCGCTTCTCCTCATAATTAACGAAAAAGGAGTCCAAGTGTCTGATCTACCACCGATTCAATAACTTGGCAATGACGCAGAAAAACTACGAAATGAAACCGACGGGCTTAAATTTAATTAGATACAATTTGACGTGAGGGTTACCAATACAAGGGTTTGGTGTTTAAAAAAATGGAAGCGAAAGGCAGCCAATTCAGATTCAAAGTCTCCGTCATTGGTGACTACGCCGTCGGAAAAACTTCGATAATCAAACGTTACATGACTGATTCTTTCGATGAAGGATACAAGGCGACGTTAGGAGCAGCGATTTCAACGTTTAAGACCAAGGCGAAGGATTCGGACATTTCCTTACAGGTCTGGGATCTTGCAGGTCAAACTTCATTTCGGCGAGTACGAGTCCAATATCTCTTTGGAACTGATTTCGCTATCGTCGTATACGATCTTACCCGAAAAGATTCACTCAAATGCGTTAACGAATGGGTCGATGATGTCCGTAAAGGTGCACCCGAAGTTCTCCTGTACTTGGTCGGTAACAAAGTAGATTTGAAAGAAGATAGGGTTGTTACAAAAGAACAGGCTGAAAAAGTCGCGAAAAAACTTAACATGCTAGGGTATATGGAAACTTCTGCGAAAACGGGCGCAAACGTTAAAGATCTCTTTCAGACTATTTCCGAGCTCCTCCATCAACACACGACAAAGTCTATATAATGATTGAGAAAAAGGTGTAAAAGCACATGAGCTTGCCAAACGAAATCATCGAATTCCTGAAACAAGAACAAGGTCAAACGGTCCTTGTTAAAGGCAAGTCAGGAACTGGAAAAACTACATTTGTGCTTTCATTGCTAGATCAGCTGGCTCAACTACTTCCTGATCAGTTTGACGTTGAGAATTTTGTATATCTCTCAACTCGTGTGGCAAGTGCGAATTTACGAACTCAATTTCCGTGGGCTTTTGAACTTCTAC
Organism: Candidatus Hermodarchaeum yapensis; assembly: GCA_016840405.1. Taxonomy (GTDB): domain Archaea; phylum Asgardarchaeota; class Hermodarchaeia; order Hermodarchaeales; family Hermodarchaeaceae; genus Hermodarchaeum; species Hermodarchaeum yapensis. Next base: position 131,061 of record JAEOSK010000002.1, on the reverse strand, counting down.
CTGAAAGTCGAATCATTGATGCAACTCCCTCATTGATGGGAGTTCCTGAAGCTTCTTTGGAATCGGGTAATGTTTCCGAATCTCGAATTATTTATTCTGATGAATTAACCTTCATTAGTGCAGTCAATGATTTGCTTCGTAATCTCACATCACCTGTGTGTCTCATCGATTCCTTTGATGCAATAATTGAAGCGGCCCAGGCGGACCCACAACGTCTCACGGCTGCACTATCTAATCTTGGTCGAGTATTGAGTGCGAAGATCATTTTAGTTGTGGAAGGAATAGAAGAATCACCGTTAGATCACATAGTTGACGGAATTGTGTGCGTGACAAAAACACAGACGGAAGGGCGGATGTGGCGAAGTTTGCGATTGATCAAACTTCGTGGAACATCCATCGAACGTGGAATGCGAGGATTTTCACTGCGAGGCAACCGATTTTGTACACTACATTCCTATGATGCAGAACAAGCCTTCCGAGTATCTGATTTCGAAGTAATTCCTCATACTGCAGGTAGATTTTCTTCTGGTATCAAAGAACTCGATACCATATTTGGTGGATTTCGTCGGGGTAGCACTTTCTTCATGGACGTATCGGAAGGTGTAGCTAATGAAGTGATCAACACAATAGCCCTGAGTATGGTAGCAAATTTCATTCGCCAAGAAAGTGGAGTGATTATCGTTCCACCCAACAAACTCAGCTTCCGACGCCTCAAAGCTGCGGCTTTACGGTATGGCTTTGTGGACCAACTTAACACGCATCTTCGTTTATTCACTAGTGCAGCTTCCAGTCTCGGCGTAACTAGCGCTGCAGCTGAACTGGGTGAGCCGTATTACAAAACAGTAGCATTTAGAGAGAGCTCTGATTTAGAAAACGCGTGGAGCATGGTTCTTGAAGAACTCCGCAATCAAGGATGTAAAAATTTACTCAGCGTTGTTGGTTTTGGATGGCTACACTCTTGGCTTGGCCCCCAAGAACTCCCCCGATGGGCCACACGTATTGCCAATGATACTGCTACTGAGAGTAATCTCGCAGTAACAATTGGTTATAGTAGTACACCTGAAATCAACCAATATCTGGCTGATCTTGCTGATGTTCACGTTGAAATTGCTGTCAAGGAAGGTGTTACCATCTTCCATGGCATTAACCCCTCAACACCCCAATACTGTATCTATACACACCTCGTGGAGGGTAAACCCAAAATTGGCTTCCAAGAAATCGGATAAAATACGAATCCTCTTAGCAGATGACTCAGAAACATTTCTCCGTGCCGCCCAAGTCTTACTCAAAGAATATGATATCGAAACTGCTGTAGACGGCGAAGAGGCATTATCAAAAATCAAAGCCAATCCGCCAGATATCTTCTTTGTGGATTTAGTTCTGCCCAAAATTAGCGGTACAGAACTCATCAGAAAAGTAACGGTGGATTATCCTGATGTTACCATTGTCGCGCTAACTGCAATTGATGATGATGAAACCGTGCAAGAAGTTCTTGAAATGGGAGCCAAGGATTATCTCATTAAGGGTGCCCTATCTTCGGACACTTTCAAATCGATCATTGAACGGCATACAAAAGAATCCGGATAAATCTTCAAGAAGATTATTTGAGATCCTCGACAGTGCGTCCGGTTTTACGTAAGTATTCTTGTATTGCTTTATGTAACCCATCAGCCGAAAGGTTTGAACAATGCATTTTAATCGGTGGTAGGCCTTCCAGGTTTTCTGCGACATCAGTTCGCGTAATTTGATAGGCTTCTTTGAGTGTTTTACCTTTCGTAATTTCTGTAATCATGGAACTGGTGGCAATAGCCGCTGCGCATCCGAAGGTTTTGAAACTGACATCTGTGATAACATCATCTTTGACTTTGATGTAAATCCAGATAAGATCTCCACACGTTGGATTTCCAACTTTGCCTATTGCATCAGCGTCTTTCATTTCGCCCATGTTACGTGGGTTGGTGAAGTGGTCAATGACGGTTTTACTATACATGAATTTTTCATCTCCTTTGTGTTGGCTCAATGATGGTGATCATGCTCCTCATCTTCAAAGATGTCATATGGGACATCTTTTGATAATGGTGACATCGCTCGAAGTTTTTCAATGATGGGTGGTAGTACTTCGACGAATTTGTCTATATGTGCTTGGGTGTTTTCACGTCCTAGAGTGAGTTGAAGGGCTCCGTGGGCTTCGGCTTCAGCTACACCCATACTCATCAAACAGTGGGAAGGGGCGAGGGTTTTGGATGTACAAGCAGAACTGGTAGCCACCAAGAACCCTTGAAAGCTGAGATGGAGCGTTATCGCCTCTCCTTCAATGTAGCTGAACCGAATATTGGCGTTATTGGGAAGCCGTTGGGTGGGATGTCCATTCAAATAAGAATCATCGATTTTTTCTAGCACGCCTTTGATTAATTGATCCCTGAGCCATGTCAGGCGCGTCACGTTATCAGCAAGTTGTTCCTTGGCGAGTTCCGCAGCTGCCCCCATGCCCACAATTCCCGAGACGTTCTCGGAACCAGAACGGATGCCATATTCTTGGCCACCTCCGGTAAGGATTGGTTGAAGAGCAACTTCTTTTCGTGTATAAAGGGCTCCGACTCCTTTGGGTCCGTATAAATCGTTGGATGAGAGGGTGAGTAGGGAGATGCCATGTTCTGAGACATTCACTGGAATAAGGCCTGCGCTTGCTACTGCATCGACATGCAAGGGAATTTCAGCGTTATTGGCGATTTGTGCAATGTCAGCAATTGGTTGAATTGTTCCGACTTCGTTATTCGCATGTTGGATGGAAATGAGAATGGTTTGATCAGTGATGGCTTTCTTGAGGGCTTTCGTGTCCACTATTCCGTGTTTGTCCACGCCAACTTGGGTGTATTCGAAGCCTTGCTTGCTCAAGAATTTTGCAGTATTGATGATACTGAGGTGCTCCATTTTGGAAATGATAATGTGGTTACCTTTTCGGCGGTGCCGATAGGCAAAGCCCTGGAGGGCTAGGTTGTTCGCTTCAGTCGCTCCACTGGTAAAAATGACTCTATCCTTTGGCGCGGCTCCAATAAGTTGACCAACTTGCACACGTGCGTTGGCAATTGCTTTGGCTGACTGCTGTCCGACTGCGTGAACAGAAGAGGGATTACCATAATACTGTCGGAAATAAGGTTTCATGGCCTTGAGTACTTGTTCATCTACCGGTACTCCTGCACTATGATTGAAGTTGATTTGCTTTGTCATTTCCCACCCCTCCCATCCATTTCGTATCTCTTTTAGAAGGTTAAAATCGCATCCGCTTCGAGTGCGAGGTCATTTAACGTAGCTGCTCCCACGACACCACAAGCATCCACATAACCGCCTCGTTCAATGCCGAGTACTTGTGTGCTTTGGTCACAGGCCATAAGCTCTACACCCGCTTCGATTGCTTGATCAATTACTTCTTTTAGAATGGGGAAGTTTCCCATTTTGATTTTTTCAGCTTCACCCTTTTTGACGACCTCGACACCTTTAACGACGAAATAAACGGTTGCGTCGATACCCATCGCTTTAGCAGTTGTGGCAAGTACAAAAGGGGCATACAGCCTTTCAGGCGTATCTAAGCCGCTTGTCAATACGTATAATATTTTCTTTGCCAAGATTTTTCACCCATTTGTTTTTCGAATTAGAAATCGGATGTAATCATCACACTGCTCAAAGGCTAGAACTGTGTTTCCAGTGCGTTTAGCCCAACGTGAGATATCTTCTTCCGCCGCTGGATCATCAGCCAATACTTCAACTACTTCATCGGGTTTTGCTTCGAGTATCGCTTGTCGAGTCTTGTAAACAGGGATTGGACAATACAATCCTCGAGCATCAATTTTTTGATGGATTTCGATATCGGTGTCGTCTGATTTCTTGGGGTTAGTTGGCATTACGTTACGTCTCCAGAAACTTGAATTAAACTTTACAGTGTTAAGATTATCTTGCAGGTACTTTACCTCGTATTTAAGCTTGTCGTCTTTACCAAGTATTATTTACGTGAAAGACGCAAGCGTGTAACGGAAAAAGACAGGTAGGCGTAACGCTAAAATGCTATGTTTGAATCACCACTTAATGGATAGTGAACATCTTGTCCCGAACATCAAAGACGAAAGTAAAACGTAAAGCCTCTGAGAGCAGGGTAGAAGAACCGGTCATTTCAGCAGCATTGAAGCAAGAAGTAATGCAGGAGTTAAAACAAGTTTTTATGAAGGGTGACCTACCCGAAGCGAAACGTCGTGACAATATTGTAATGACTCGTCTATGGGACAGCGATCTCAGAATTGTTGATGCTCTAATTGCCCTTGAGATTTTCAAAAGTCGTAGTGAGGCGGTAGCCTTTCTCACTCACGAAGGTATTCAGGCTAAGAGCGATCTCGTTGACACGATTCTTCCAGCGATTGAACAGATTGAAGAGATTAAACGTCAAACTAGGCAGCAAGCAGTCACAGCCTTACATAAATCCAAACGCAAAGACGCCGACACTTAGCCCTTGTATGTTATTGCTAGCTTTTTTTGTGTGTGGCAAAGCACTTTAAACGCCTTAATATACTGTGATTCGCTGCAAAAACGAATCGATCTCCATTTGATGTGATGACAATGACAGAATTGTCGTTTTTATCGAAGGAAGAAATTCAGTTTCGAGACGAAGCCCGTTCATTTGTTCAACGGAACCTAACCCCACATGCTGAGGACATCGAACAAGGGAAACTCGAAGCATGGGACATATTGCGAAAGTTCGGAAAAGCGGGGTATTTAGGATCACGCTATCCTGTCGAGTTTGGAGGCACAGGTAGGGGTCTGATGTATGAGGTTCTGGCTACCGAAGAGATTTGTGCTGTACACGCAGGGCTAGATATGGCCCGCGTTGCTTCTTGTATTCTGTTTGCCCACCCGGTTTATGAATTTGGTTCTGAAGCCCAGAAAAAGAAGTATTTGACACCAGTTGCTAGGGGCGAGAAGATTGGAGCACTCGGAATCACGGAACCCAATGTGGGGAGTGATGTCGCGGCTACTGAGACCCGGGCTGAAAAACAAGGTGACAGTTATGTGATAAACGGCGAGAAACGTTTCATTACGAATGGTCCTGTTGCTGACTTTTTATTATGCTATACTGTTACAGATCCCAAAGTGAAAGCAAAGCAGGGTATGACTGCCTTTATTGTCGAAACAAAATCGAAGGGATTCGAAGTCGTTGAAGAATATGATCTCCTGGGAATGCATGGAGCACATGTTGGACGCTTAGCTTTCAAAGACTTGGTGGTTCCCGAAGAAAATATTCTGGGAGACGTTAACGGTGGTTTTGGCGTCGTTATGGCTGGTTTGGACGCAGAACGAACTATTCTCGCTGCAGAGATGAATGGCGTAGCTCGAGCAGCCATGGAAGAAGCCATCCATTACAGCAATTACCGTGTCCAATTCCGTCGAAAGATTCGAGAGTTTGAAGGAATCAGTTTTAAAATTGCAGATATGGCGACGAAACTCGAAGCAGCTAGACTCCTCACGTTTAAAGCTGCTCGAATCATTGATGCCAATCAACCAGCCACCAAAGACGCCGCTATTGCCAAACTCTTTGCGTGTGAAACTGCCATCGAGTCTGCATCTCAAGCTCTTCAAGTACTCGGAGGTATTGGCTATACAAAACAAAAGCCAGTGGAAAGATATCTACGTGATGCTCGACTCATGACCATTGGTGGGGGAACTGCTGAAATTCTCCGCTATCTAATTCAGCGCGAGGTATTCAAAGAATACGACCTGTAAAGAGGTTCCTAGCGGACTAAGCATATAGTTAAAATGTGCATGCAATTTGTCCCCTGCAACAAGTTGAGGAGATCCCAGTGAGCGCAATATTCAGAGCTGAAGCCACGGGTTATTGGCTACGGATACGCCAATTCACTCCAAACGTTCGCAAGCTTATCCTCAGCAACGTCACTCGAGCCTTTGCATGGGGCATCACCTCAACCATCTTAAACATCTACCTGCTCATCCTTGGATACAGTAACGCTTTCCTCGGCGTGTTAATGTCTCTCAACGCGTTTTCAATGGCAATATCTTCAATCGCCGCAGGCACCTATGCCTCTCGAGTGGGCCCCAAATATTCTATTATTGTTGGATTGCTCACCTCTGCAATTTGTGGCTTTACGCGAGTAGTGTTTCCATTTCCTGATGTCTTGATGATAACTGCGGTATTAGCTGGACTTGGTGCTGCACTCATCAATGTCTCATATGGTCCCCTAATGACAAGAAGTTGCACAGCTTACGAACGCACCCATGCCTTTGGAACCAGCCACTCCTTAACCATTCTCAGTTCATTTTTTTCGAATACTCTTGCTGGATTTCTTCCAGGCGTAATTGCATTATTTCTTGGCATCCCATTTGGCAGTGCATTAGCTCTTCAGCTAGCGCTTTTAGCTCACGTGATTCCCCTTGCTCTCAGCATTATTCCAATGTTTACGATCCACGAATTGGAAGCTCCTGCATCTAACCCAATGAATGAAATTCAGAGTGAACTCACACCCGTTCAACGGAATGCGGTGAGGAAAATAGCATTAAAATTCGGCATCGTCAACCTGCTAATCGGCCTGGGCGCTGGATTCGTTATTCCCTACCTCAGCATATTCTTCTGGGAATTCTATAACCTACCACTCCCCATTATCGGATTAGTACAGGGTCTTGGATCCCTCTCTGTTGCAATCGGCACTTTTCTCTCCCCAGTCCTTTCCACTCGCATAGGTAAAGTCAAGACAGTTCTCTTTTCCCAAGCATTATCCCTTCCATTTCTCCTCTTCATCGCCACCATCATCAACCCCTATATTGCTATTGCTAGTTACGTCCTTCGCGTCGTTCTAATGAATGCTGGCGGTCCCGTCGATAGAACATTGCGAATGGAACTCACACCCGAACATTGGCGACCAAATATGGAGGCCGTCACCAGCTTTGCCTGGAACTTCCCCTGGGCGTTTAGTACACTAGTAACAGGACCACTCTTTGATTTAGAGTTATATCTGGTCCCCTTCTGGTTTACCCTTACGAGTTACTCCGCTGCAACAGTTTTTTATGCAGCTTTCTTCTGGAAAATTGAAGAAAGCCAAAGAAAGTTTACAGTAAATAGGAACAAGAATGATATGGGTCAGGAGTAAAAAAGAGAAGGGAACCGGACACGCGGAAGGATTTACTCCTGTGCCCGGCGTTTAGAGTATTTTCAATATCGACGTCTCATAACTACGTAAACGATGATGACACCTACGGCCATGAAGATAAGTCCAATGACCAACCCTAGTATGAATGAGCCAGGTGCTTCGCCAATAGGAACAAGGCTGAACTCGACAGGACCTACACCGTATACCACAATAGAGATTACTCCTGATACCAAGGCAGTATAGGTTCGGGTTAGGTCAAGAGTACTCATACTCACCATGCCCCAAAGATCTGACGCAGTTATCGCGAAGGGAAAGAATCCCATTTCGTTGAAAGCGGACCAATAGGCTTGATCCCCTGTAATATCCAATGATAGACTTAATCGATAACTGGCACCTGCCATGATACTCACGCTGTAAATCTCATATGTCCATTCTTCAAAACTATGTGACATGACAGCGCCCATAGTGTACGGAGTCGGAGGTGTTACAGTAGCATTGACTGTAACCTCCGAACTATCCCCTGGTGGACCCATCATGTTTGCTCCGAAAACGATGACATATTGAATTCCACTTCGCACTGGTACAAATCGTATTGTGGCTGAATCATTGACATTTGAGGTCATCAGTGGCATAAAAGAAATCGGATCTGTAAAGACTAAAGGTTCGTAGAGCCCATAGGACCCAAACCATTGCCAGTCCAAATAAAATTCGGAACTTGGAGCAACGAATAGACTTACACCACCGGCTGACGTGTACGCTGATGCCCAGCCTGTAATATCATATTCCCATCCACTGGTAACAGGAAGGGCAAATATTTGATACATCGGACCAATCGTTGTATTGACAGGAATCACATTCCCGGACTCTGCGAAAGTCGGAAGGAGTTCGCCTATGAAGTTCAATGTAATATTATAGATTGCAGTAGGGGTACCACTCCATGGATTAGCCTGAATGACCATGAAGAAGGTGTCTGTGAAACCTTCTAGCCCAGAACCAGCCATGACTGCAGCAACGGCGGTATCATTGTTATAGACGACATCTGTACCATCAAACGAATAATATTCAGCCCAAGAGTCACCGGTCAAGGATGGATCAGGTGCCATGACAAAAAAGGCAGATCCAGCCCATGAAAAGCAGTTTTCGAATCGGTCTTCAACGATATTTGAGCCAGAAGCGTCTTCATAATGGAAATAGGTTGCTGGTATCCAGGTAGTATCCACATCGTGGGTTTGAACACTCCAATTTGCACCAATAGGATTATCATAATACAAACTGTATTCGAATCCTTTGGGTGCAGTAATGGCTACATGGGCTTCGTTCAATGGTAAACTATTGTCGAAACTCAGGGTTATGGATTCGTTCATGAGTAGGGTGGGCATTGTCACTCTTTGGATATCGATATTGACATCAACGTAACTACCATTGAGGAACAGGAAATCGAAGGTATTCCCGAGGAAGTAATAGTCATCGGGAGCAAGCTTCAGTAACCGATACTGGGTCCAGTTCGCTGTTCCTGTCCCTGCACCTGCAGGAACATCCATCTGGGGAGTAAAGCTGTAGAATAGACCGGGTTCTTCACCATGGGTGATATCAAACAGTCGTAGTTTGGCGAAGGGTTGGAAGAAGGGCTCACCAACCCAACCTGCGGTTGTATCGTAGGGTAATTCGCTATAGAGGGTGATGTTATAGTAGCCATGTTCAGCAATTGTGAACATAGAAGAATTCCAGGAATCATCGGCTGTCCAAGAAATGGTCTGGCTCTGATCCCATGGATGCATTACAGCTGAACTGAAATCGAAGAGTTGGTTCACTGAAAAGTTACCATTAATTCGGTCATCGGCTGTAGCGGATTGGAAGTCAAGGGCGACAACAAGGAACCCAGGATGCACTGCAACAAATTCGCTAATCATGTTGGATGTGTAATTCGCTGTATTCCAACTCCAGAAACCAGTATCAAGACTGTAACTCGTATGAAGATAATTATTCAGATGAGGAACATACTGAGAAGCACTTTCACGTAATTCCAAATCAAGATTCCGCCAGGGTCCGGCAGATCCGTTGTCCATAGTAAAGGACATATCAAAACCATATTGTCCTGGTTGATCAATGGGGATGTTGAAGACTTGTTGTTCGTGTGTTTCGTTGAGTGTGAAAAAGGCGGTGGTGTCCACAGGAACGGTATTCATTGGAGCTAAGGAAGGTTGCAATGAAGCCCGAACTCTAGGTGTTGCTGATGCAAGCGTAAAGGGGATGGTTGGTTGGAGTAGCGTGAGAGCTAGTACAAAGATAGTCAGTGGCAAGGTAATTCGACGCATTTTTCGTTCTACCTCGATGTAGCTCTTAACAATCTAAGGTTCTTTTCAACAACTTGGCACTTCGAAATGCCAAGCGAGGGTTTATGCCATTCCGCTGGATGATTTCTGTTCTTCAGACCAAGTGTAGCAATAGCTGTTGAAGAGCTACAATATTTTTTCTACAACTATACTATTTATGCGTATTTAGTACCCAGAGAAGTGGGGTGCGAAAGTCACAGAGATTAGTGTTTTTGATTGCTTTCTTAAGGTGATAATATATCGATGAATGTATTAAAGAGGTGGAAAAAGGAAAGAAGGGAAACGCGTAAACATCAATTTCGCATCGTAGGTCCATTTCGAATTGTGACGTCGCATCCTTTTGTTTTCTGATGCCTTCACAAGATTTTATTATTTAATTATCCCGCCTGAGAGGATATTGCGCCTGCAAGGATTGGGAGACGTTTCTCCTTCTCACTTGTTGGTGTTGGAGGTACAAACCGTTGAATCTCTCTCAGAGCATTAGTACAGAAGCCAGTGTATATTGGCAACGGGTTCAACGGTTTACCCCTGATGCTCGCCGAATCATCGCAAGCCAAGCCATTAGTCGACTCGGGTTTGGCTTGTATCAGGCAATTTTCAACCTATATTTGCTGTCACTAGGTTATTCTACGGCATTCGTAGCAGGACTCCTATCAATCGGTCTGTATACAATGGCTGTAGGGGCATTACTAGCTGGTCCCTATACTTCCCGGGTTGGCGAAAAGTATTCAATGATTCTCTCAGGGATGATCTGTGCCATCGCAGCGGGAATGCTCATTGCCTTACCTGTTCCCAGCATTCTCATCATGATGATCATTGTATTCTATTTTGGAAACAGCTTACAGATTACCTCATACAGCCCGTTGATGGCACGGAGTAGTACAGCTTTTGAGCGGACCTACCTATTTGGTACTGGGCAAGCTTCTCGTATTGCAACCAGTTTTTTCGGTAGTTTGATTGGTGGGTTTTTACCAGGATTGTTTGCTCTCTGGCTTATTGTTCCAATAGACAGCCCGATAACCTTTCAACTCACACTAATTGTCTGGATTCTAGCCTGTATCATCGGAATCGTCCCACTTCTCTGGCTAAAAGAACCAAAACCTTTCAACACCAAGTTAGAAGATGTTCAGCCTGAAGGATCAAGTGCAGCATCAACCGAACCAACAGGAAAGGTCAACATTGTTATCCGGTTCTTCATATGTAGTCTATTAGTTGGGCTAGGCGCTGGGCTCATTGTTCCATTAATGAACGTCTTCTTTTGGGAATTCTACAACCTTCCCACATACATTGTGGGTACGATTATTGGACTTGGACAAGCAACGATGGCAACGGGAGTATTGTTATCACCCATTCTCGCATCCCGGATTGGCAAAATAAAATCCGTCGTATTGACACAATCGCTTTCACTTCCCTTCATTCTGCTGTTGGCTTCAGTTGTTAACCCAGTTGTAGCCATTTTGAGCTTTCTGCTCCGAGGCGCCCTAATGAATGCCGCCATGCCAGTGGGTCAGACCTTACGCATGGAATTGGTTCCCATTTCTTGGCGACCAAACCTTCAAGCGTTGAACAGTACAGCCATGAGTTTAGGGCGGGCCACTAGTGTTCAATTTGCGGGGCAATTCTTCGACCAAGGCCTATACCTTATTCCCTTCTGGTTAACACTCGGCTTTTACGGCGTTCAAGTTGTTTTATACGCACTCTTCTTCTGGAATGCCGAAGAACAACGTGATATTGACCTCCAAGAACAGAATAACACTTTGACAAAAGCGTAATAACCCAGCAGTTCATCCAGTTCATTTCAACTGTTTTTCCTGAAACTGCAAATTTATTAGGCACGGTTATTATCAGATATGTGAATGGTGAATAAGGTGGGAGATATTGAGACGAATTCGTATTGCAATTATCCTTGTGTTCACTCTTGCTCTCCTTTGTTTGCCACTTGTTTCCGATCAAAGACCACACATTATTGATGTGAAGAATTCAGAAGTGCTTGGTGCTGACATTTTCTCCGAAGGTGTGCAAAGCACAGAACTTGAAGAATATCGTGTATCCGACTCTCCTTTGCCATCAGTATTACCTCCAGTTCCTTATCAGCATGAACCTACCTGGAATCATATGTACGGATATGAGAACCATGTCCAAGCAGCAGAGGATCATGTTTTGTGTAGTGATGGTGGTTACGCACTTGTTGGTGTGTCTGGTTTTGACATTAGAGTTGATCGTACTGATAGTTTCGGAATCCATCAATGGAATCGGACTTATGGAGGAGTGGAATTTGAGAGTAGCTCAGCAATACTCGAAAATTCTAGTGGAGGATTCATCATTGCAGGTTATACCCGGAGTTATGGTGCGGGCGATTTCGATGTCTGGATTCTGCGAATTGATGCAATAGGCAACCTTCTGTGGAATACGACCTTTGGGGGAACAGGTAGTGACTATGCCCAATCCATGATTGAATGTAATGATGGCGGATATGCAATAATCGGATATACAACAAGTTTTGGCGCTGGTGAAACGGATGTTTGGTTGATACGACTCGATAATGATGGAAATCACCTCTGGAACGCCACTTATGGTGGAACGCAATTTGATTATGGAACTGATCTAGTTCAACATCCCGACAATGGTTTTGTCATTGGAGGTTATTCAGGTCCACCAGGTGACTATGATTTCTATTGTATCAGAACCAACTCAACGGGCCACTCCCTTTGGGAACGCACGTATGTTGGACCGAGTTATGATTTATGCCATTCAGTCTGGCGGGCGAGTAATGGAATCATTGTTCTTGCTGGAGAAGGGTATAACCCGGTTTCTGGAAGTACTGATGGTCGGATTCTTTTTCTTAACAATAATGGGGATTTAATGTGGGACTATTTCTATGGTGGGACTAGGCTTGATGTGTTTCGTGATATGATTGCATGTGATGCTGGTGGTTATGCCCTTTGTGGATTTTCTTATAGCTATGACTCAACGTATTATTCGAATTTGTGGGTTGTCCGAACAGATGAATGGGGAAATATGACCTGGTATGGCGCTTTTGGTACATCTCCGGATTTGTCATATGGCGGGTCTATTGTCGAAGATAGTTTTGGGAATCTTATTATTGCTGGTCATGTGAATAGATCAATTGATGGTCATCACGCCTTCTGGCTTGTGAATTATGAGCCGTTGAATATTGTCTGGAGAGAAGTGCCTAATGACCAGTTTGTTGTTGCTGATGAGCAGTTTGTTTACTACGTTGAAGCATTAACAGTGGTATTAATTGATCAGTATTGGATTAATGATACTACTCATTTCTCCATTGATTTGTGGGGAGAAATCCGCAATGTTACACCACTGACACCAGGTAAATATGGGATAGAGGTTTGGGCCAATGATACGAATAATGAGGTAATAAATGCGTCATTTTCTGTCACCGTTACACATTCAGATGCATGGACTGTGCTGGTGTATCTTGATGGTGATAACGACTTGGAGGAGTATGCATTCAGTGATTTGAACTCTATGGAAACCGTGTTGCCATCACCAGACGTCCATATTCTTGTGTTCGTAGATTTTTGGTCGACATTAATCGCACCATATAGCGGAGCGCGTTGTTACGAAGTCACTTATGATACTAATCTGAATACAATTAATTCCATTGAGCTCTCACATCCACTACCTTTGGAGCCGAATATGGGCGATTGGCAAACCCTTCGGGATTTCATCGTGTTTGGACAATCATATGCTCCAGCAGAAAATTATCTCCTTGTACTATGGGATCATGGTTCGGGATATGAATCGGTATGCGTTGACGAAACCAGTGCTGATTATCTGAGTATGCATGAGGTCCAAATTGCACTTAGCGATCCCCAGGTTCAGTATTTGGACGTTGTTGCCTTCGATGCCTGTATGATGGGACAACTCGAGGTAGCCTATGAGCTGCGTGATGTTACGGATTATCTCGTCTTTTCCGAAGAGGGTGTGCCAGTTAGTGGATTTCCATATGAGGATATTCTGGCAAACCTCACTTCATTCCCCGATTCAAAACCTTTGACTGTGGCTGAAGGTATGCCGTATTTTTATGGTGCTGCTTATCGAGTTGGCGGTCGATATCATGATCCTTTATTAAACTGGGCTTGTTTGTCCTCTGTTGATACGTCTCAGCTTCAGGACATTGTCACTTGCTTGCATATACTCGGTTCAGAACTCAGCTATTTACTTGATTCACCAATGGTGTATGATAGAGTTTGTGTTGCTCGCGTGTTTGCTCAAGGTTTCACTCGTGCGGATTTTGTTGATTTGGGCGGGTTCGCCTCAGCTTTAGCCAATGTCTTTAGTGACTCAGCGTATCCCCAGTTAATACCCTTAGCCAGGGATCTTGGTGACGTTGTTGCAGCTGCAATAGTTCATGAAGAACATCTTTCTGGTGTCCCAGAGGCTACGGGGCTAGCTGTGGTTCTTAACAAGTTCATTGATGATTTGGATCTCGCGGATGATACGCTTTGGGATGAATTCATGGATGAATTTACTGATGTGGGATCCACTAGGGGAACGGCTGTTGAGTTAAGTGCGTATGCTGAATATTTTGGGTATTTGGAGTGGGCTGATGATTCGGTTTATTATGAATTCGTACCCGCAGTGACTGGATTATACACTTTTGGTTTGGAAGCGCTCTTGCTGGATTATTTCACAGACTTTGATTTGTATCTTTACGATGAATACAATGATGTCTTAGCAAGTTCGCTTGGGAGTGACTCGACTGAGTCATTCACTGTTCATCTGACCCGTGGAGATACATACTATATTGAAGTGTACTCCTTTCCGGGTGATACTGACGGCGTTGGTGTCTTTCACCTTACCGTTCAACAGGGTGTGACCACATTACCTCAAGCTGAATTATGGCTACTCGTCATGGCTATTGGAATTGATACGATTATTGTGGTTTCGGTTGCAGTTATGGTCTTTCTGCTAAGAAGAGGTCCCTCAATACCGAAATCCCCACCACGTCAATACAGACATCCTCCAGACACTCCTTCATCAGAGCGACCAGAAACTATGCGGTTTTGTGCCTATTGTGGTGCACTAATCCCTTCACGAGCCCGATATTGTCCTGTCTGCGGTTCCTCGGTATAGCAGTATTGTCAGGGAAGCTCCTTCTCACACGACTAACCTGCGTTGCAAGAGGCGAGATACATCCGTACAAAAAAACCCCTTTTAGTTCCAAAGGAGGGTGATTCTTTTGCATTCGAGATTCCGGCTTTAAATAGGTAAGTGGGAGACACGCTCTGACCGACAATGCGTGGCTGGATCCTCGACATAACCGCCCAGCCGGACCATTTGATCCTGTGGTTACGAACGGCTGAGGCGTGTGTACCGCTGGAGGTGTCCTATCAGCCACGGTTCTACTTACATGCGCCGGGCGTCCAATTCGAGGACTATGCGCCGCTATTTGAGAGTCACCCCCACGTGAGCGCCGTGACACCCGAGTTTCATCGGCTGCAGCTGCGGGGCCCGCGACGTCCGGTTCTCGCCGTTACAGTTTCCTCCTGCACCCAACTCCCCCGTGTCGTCCGCGAACTCAAAGCCCTCGCCGTTCCCCGTTTTCGCGTCTTCAACGGCGATCTCTCTGCAACGCAGCTGTGGTATCTCGAGCAGCAGCGCTACCCCTTCGAACAGGTAGAGGTCCACACCAATCAGTCGAGGACCCGCGTGACCCGAATCGACTCCTGCGACTCCCAATTGGCTCTCGACTATGATCTCCCTCCCTTCGACACCGTGGACCTCCGCCTGGAAGGGGAGGACCTTTTCACCGCAGCCAGCTCCAAAGGGGACACCCTACAGACCACCGAACCCATGATGCTCCAAGACTGGATCACCGCCCAGAATCCCGACATCATTTTCACCGAGAGAGGTGACGCCCACATTTTACCAGCACTCATCCAACGCGTCGGCGAGGCAGGAATGTTACAACAGTTCTCCTTGAACCGTGACCACACACCCCACGTCTTTAGTGATAAGACCTTGCCTGCTGGCCGTGCCGTGTTCCGATATGGCGGTCCAGTCTTCTATCGACCGCACCCCTTCATTCTGCGAGGACGGTTACACTTGGACCGATCATATATGACCTTTGGCGACTTCCACGGCTTGATTGAGGGATGTCGACTCACTGCCTTTCCGCCACAACGCATGGCACGCAGCAGCCCCGGCACAGGGATTAACATGCTACAGATGCAGGAAGCCCTCAGACGTGGTGTGCTAATCCCGGAAACCAAAGCCGACCCCGAACAGTACAAGACGGGCATCGAACTGCTCAACGCAGACCGAGGTGGTCATGTCATTACTCCGCGTGTCGGAGTGTTCAGTGATGTGGGGGAACTCGATTTTCTGTCCATGTATCCATCACTGATGGTCAAACACAACATCTCCCCCGAGGCACTCTTCTGTGACTGCTGCCCCGATGACGCCACCATCGTCCCCGAACTAGGCTACTGGCTGTGCCAACGAGAAATCGGAATCGTCCCTACCTTCCTCAAACCAATACTTGAGAAACGCACTTACTACAAGAAGCGCCGCCACGACAATCCAATCTATGAAGCCCGACAATCTGCCCTCAAATGGTTGCTCGTTGTGTGTTTGGATTCTGACGAGATAGTACCAGTAAGAATCAATGGTGACCTACAACTTGTTAAGATAGGACAATTTATCGACCAACATCTTACGTCGCCTAGCGTACAACCTTGCCATCTTGATGTCCAGGTTATCGGGCTGGATGAGCAGTACAAAGCAACCTTCGCCCCAGTGAAGCAGTTCTTCAAGCTTAACGCACCAGACACTCTTCTTAAGGTCATTTTGGAGGGAGGTCGAGAGATTACCCTTACCCCCGATCACCCATCCTATGTTCTTGACAATGGCCGATTGATGACTAAAGAAACTCGACAACTCAAACGCGGTGACTTTCTACCTGTCATGCTATCTGTTCCTTCAAGCTCGAAACAAAAGCAATTTGACTTCATAGAAATTCTCCTCAACCAGCATTCTAGGAACACCCTTGATACGTGGAGAGTCCATGGTCCTATCTTAAGAAAAGCCATCATAGAGAATCGCAATACAATCATGTCTGCTTTGTCTCAGGGCAGTCATACTGTCCAAGCCCTCAACAACTGGCAGCGAGAAGGGTACATCCCCCTCCGATATTTCAAGTTGCTTCACCTCTCTGCTGAAAAACATCGACAGTTGCAAATTGGGCGGGGAAGACGCAAGGGTGGACTAGTGAAATGGATTCCTGCCACAGTGTCGCTTGATGAGAATCTAGCTTTCCTGTTAGGCTTCTTTGTCGGAGATGGAAGTGCAACTCGGAACATGATCCGACTAGATGTGAATGCAGAAGATGTTGCCCTCCTCAAGAGAATCAACCGAATCATTTCGACGAGCTTTGGTCTGAAAGGACAGATCCGTAAAGAAACAAATGCAAACATGTACGTCATACAAATCAATAGCACCGCTCTCGTTGAATTATTGGAAAAGGCATTCTTGATTGGACATACAGCGAGTCAAGGTCGACTTCAAATACCGTTCTATATCCTTAATGCGCCAAGAGCAGTGCGTTACGAGTTTCTTGCAGGCCTCATCGCAAGCGATGGATCTATCGAAAAGACCCGAAACGTAATTCGAATAGGCACTAAAAGCGAAAAGTTACTCAACCAGTTGGGCTACATGGCATTAACCTTGGACATCGATTTCCTGCTAAACCGTTCCAAAAAGAAAGGCGTGACACATGCATTCCGCATCAATGGAATGCGAAGCCTGACCGAAATCCTATCCCACAGTTCCCTGAAAAGAAAACACGAGCGGATCCTCCGCAGCAAGAACGCTAGCCAACGTCCACATTCACTAATCAGAGGAATTCCCGTTCACGAAACTCGTTTACGCCAGCTTGCTCAGAAGTATCGAACAGTCAGAAACCCACGAATTGATCTAGCTGAGAGAACTCAACGAGCAGCTGCAACAACACAGATAGCCAAACTTCTTGATAAACCGACGCTCTCCAAAATAGACCAAGAGCAACTAGCCTTCATCAAACAGTTGATAGAAAGCGATATTGGTTTTTCCAAGGTTACGGAAATCGCTAAAGTAACACCCACATCCAAGTATGTGTACTGCTTCGAAGTAGATAGCCCCTTATCAGGATTCGCAGCTGGGAAAGGAGGCATCTTTACACACAACTGTTTTGGCTATTTGGGTTTTCGGGCCTCACGTTTTGGTCGTGTCGAAGCTTATGAGTGTGTCACGGCATTTAGTCGTCGCGTCCTCTTACAGACCAAAGCCGTAAGCGAACAGCGAGGATTCCAAGTGCTCCATGGTATTGTGGATTGTGTCTGGCTCCAAAAACCGGGAGCCACCGTCGACGACTATCTAGCGGTAGGTGAAGCCATCCAAGAGAAAACGGGACTGTCGATGGAGTTTGAAGGGCGCTACCGCTGGATTATGTTCCTCCCCTGCCGCAATCAGCCCTATGGTGCTCTAACCCGTTACTGCGGCGTCAAAGAAGATGGCACCATCAAAGTACGTGGCATCGAACTCCGACGCCGTGACACCCCACCATATATCAAGCAGCTTCAAATGGACCTACTGACCTGTCTTGCGGGTGCCGAAGAAGCTGAAGAGATGCAAGAGATGCTGCCCCAGCTCTTCGACATCGTCAAAGACTATCTAGAACGTCTGCATAATGGTGACGTGGCTATCGATGATCTCGTCATCACCCAAAATATCAGTCGGTCACCAGGCGAATATCAACAGCAGTGTAGCCAAGCCATCGCAGCTGAACTAGCGATGCGGTATGGCCAAGACATCCAGCCTGGACAACCCGTTCGCTACGTACATACTGATGCCCTGTCACGCCATCCCCTACGCCGCGTCGCACTTCCTCACACATCAGCTGCAACCCACTACGACAAAGACAAATACGCACAACTGCTACTCCGCGCAGCAGATACTCTCCTCACGCCGCTTGGCTGGAATTACGAACGGCTGGTTGAACATTTCAATGAAAAACCAATCCAAACACTCTTGGACCCGCATCTTAGGGGTTGAAACTAGTTGGGCTCACTAGATTTTTAAGATAATACAGCTGTGGTGCAGTTCAACTATCATTTGATGATAGTAATACCAAATACTTCAAGAGGTATCTACAATGGCAAAAAGTTCTATTCAAAAAGTTGGCGAGATTCTCGTACTCATTGGTGCAATCATTTCACTGATTTTCGGTATCATCAGGCTCATCCCCGGTATCGGTTGGAGCATATTTCCAATATTCTGGGGCTGGGGCCTCGAACTTATCTTTGGTATCATTGTAATCATTGTATCCTTGATCACGCTAGCTACATCTGGTTTCATCAATCTCCCCTGGAAGCTTGAAAAGAATTGGATCATGCTTCTTATCCTAGGCATCATTCTCTTCATCTTTGGTGGAGACATTGGTGCCATTTTGGTGATAATTGGCGCAATACTTCTTATTTTCAAATAGATGAGGGGTACTTACCCCTCTGATCTTTTTTCAAGAAACGTAGTAATTCTTGATGCGGCTTCCCGAATTCGATTAGGTGGAGCAGATCCTACGCTGATTCGAATATTATTTGGGAAGGCTATACCAAATTGATCACCAGGAACCACGATAACTCCCGTTTCCTCCAATAGCGTGATGGCAAATTCTGGTCCTGTCATGCCCGTTTGTTCAACATTGGGAAAGAGGTAGAAGCCAGCAACTGGTTCATAAGTGAGTTTGAACCCTTTAAGCGGTTTAATACATTCTATTGCTACTTTCCGACGATCATCTAACACAGCCCGATGATGACCAATTATACCTTTGAAGGCTTTCGGATTGTTGAGGGTTTTTGTAGCTCCTACTTGGATGGGTGTAGGAGCACAAGCCGTATTGTATTGGTGAACTTGGTAGATTGGGCGCATCAAATGAGTGGGAGCGATGATATAACCCAGTCGTAATCCTGTCATGGCAAAGGTCTTCGAGAAACTGTTGACGATAATCACGTTATCACGGTTGAATTCAGCTGCGCAAGTATGTTTGTGACCATCATATCGAAGGAACTCGTAACACTCATCTGAAAGCAAAATACTATCATATTCACGGGCTAGTTCAACTACTTCTTTGACGTTCTTTCGCGATGCCACT
This sequence comes from Candidatus Hermodarchaeum yapensis, assembly GCA_016840405.1. Taxonomy (GTDB): domain Archaea; phylum Asgardarchaeota; class Hermodarchaeia; order Hermodarchaeales; family Hermodarchaeaceae; genus Hermodarchaeum; species Hermodarchaeum yapensis. Next base: position 111,415 of record JAEOSK010000002.1, on the reverse strand, counting down.
GATCCAGTAGGATTACAGGGAGAGTTGATAATCACAATTTGCGGAGGGTTTGCTTCAATTGTCTTCCTATAGGCGTCCACATCGAGATCAAAGTCAGGAGTCATGGGAATGAGTTCCACATCAGCCCCCGCAATTTTAGCTTGATTACTGAAATAGCCAAATGCAGGATCTTGAACTAGAACACGGTCACCCGGATTAACTAGAGCTAACATGGTGTCTAAGAGCCCTTCAAGAGCACCACAGGTAACAAGGACTTCCTGTGGGTTATATTCGATTTTATAGGTGTCCACATAACGATCAGCAATCGCTTGACGTAACTCGATGATGCCTGCATTCGAGGAATAGTGTGTTTGCCCCTTTGCAAACGCCTCTGCGATTGCATCACTTAGGAACGGAGGAAGAGGTAAATCCAAATCCCCAATTCCCAACGAGATGACATCCATACCTTGCGATTCGAGCTTCGCTCCGATTTCAAAAAATTCTCGCAAACCACTAGGAGAGACATCCTGCAAACGAGCGGCAGTCTTCACTGGTTTCGTCATAATTGATAGCTTCCTCACTGTAAATGGTTCATAATACAGCATTATCTGCCCTTGAAAAGGTATTCAATGGGTAAGAAGTTATGCACCAAGATATTTATCCAATAACACACGTAATAGCGAAAAGTGACCACAACTCGAAGGAATGAATAGTAAATGAATGGCTTCACCTTTGATGAAATTCCCTCCAAAAATTTCATCTTCCAGTTACTTGTACCGTTCTTTGTCACCCTCTTCTTTCTCCAAGGATTCCGAACCTATGTAGTCAACATCTACATATCATTCTTCAACATCCTCTGGGAGGGCACAGGCAACTACACACCATTAATTTCCTTCCTAGTATTTGGAGCACCACTACTTGGTCTGCTGGTGTATCGAAAAGTCTCCCTCAATCACATGATTATAGGTAGTGCCATACTGACCTCAATCTTTGCTATCCCAATCAGCCTTCAACTTGCTTACGAATTCGAACTTCTATTCTCATCATTGGTCGTAGCATTTTATGCCATTTTCCTTCCATTCTATCTTTATAGCCGAGGTCAAGACCAACATCAAATTGGACAAGTTGGTGAATCCGCCCTCCTTGCTACATGTTTCATTCTCGCCTTCAGTTTTGATATTCTGTTTCGGGGAGTTGGAACAACTTCTGACATATCTAGGACCATGATTTATTTTCCACTCCAGCTTCTTTTTTCAATTACTGTGATTGGGCTCATTATTTTGAGACAACGACAATCTCCACACACTCCAACAACCGTTCCGAAAAATCTGGATGAAGAAACGGAACCACAACCACTCACCTCGCGAATCGCTGGCTTATTTACTATCGCGGGAATCGGGGCATTTCTCTTCCTTGAGCACAGCCTGTTAATGAGTCCCCACACCCTACTCCGCCGACTTTTCCCGACATATAACCTTCTCGATATAGCTATTGTCCAAACATTACCTCTTTCCATTCTGACCCTTGTGGGTCTAATGTTTCTTCATACCAAAGGAAGAAACTTTTTTGAAAAAGAAAAATGGTACACATTGGCTCTTTCAAACTTCATCACCATTCTGCTTTTCGCGGGATTTGCCTTCTATCCCACATGGTTTGATACATATGTTCTCATCATCATAAACATCGTACTTCTCTTCAATCTATACTATATTCTGCAATTTGCGCTTCATCCCAGACTTCAATGGTCCCCAACTATTCTTTGTCTCGTAGTGTTCGTAGCCTTCCTCTTCTTTCTGCTCTGGGACTTCATGTTTGCCTTCAGCTTCACCTACGCCTATCTTGGAGATATTGGAAGCATCTTCGCAGGTCAGACACCAACCATCATATTAGGCGCCGCTATTCTTCTTGGCATCGCTTCAAGCTATGCCGTGTATACACTAAGGAGGTTGAGCCAATGAGCACATTCATCCAACGCCACACGAACTCCGTTCTGATCATCACATTACTCCTATTCCCCCTCATTTTAACGGGAGTTTGGGGTGGCATCACATATCAAGTAAATCCACAACCCACCGGCCAAGTGGTTGTCATGACATACAACATCCATGAAGCCTTTGACGTAAACAACCGGCTAGACTTGAATGGAATCCTCACCACCATCCAACAATCTGATCCCGATATCATTGTCCTACAAGAAGTGGATACGGGAGTCATCATGTCAGGAACCACCGACCAAGCCAGATGGCTCGCTCAACAACTCAACATGTTCCTCGCCCCCATCATCTCAGCTGATCACATATGGCAAAGTGACGTAATCCTTAGCAAGTATCCTATTCTTGATTATGAGGAGACTATCCTACCGAGTCCTAGTGAGGATGACACGCTTCTCCGAGCCGATATCGAAATTGCCGGACAACATGTCTCAGTCTACGCAGTCCACTTCTCTGTGTTTAGTTCTACAGATCGACGCATTCAAGCCGACGTAGCAATTCCCTATGTTACCTCAACAGGGAGCACCATCAAAATTTGGGCAGGCGATTTCAACATTGATGCCTACACAACCGACCCAGTAGATCAGGGCATCTATGCTGACATCACTGCTTTCCTCAACGATTCCTTTGAAGTAGCCCTTTCCCAAAATGGTAATTTAACGTGGCCATCAACCGCACCATATCAACGAATTGATTACGTCTTTGTTACATCATCAATTACGGTTCTATCTCATTCAGTTCCTTCCTCACTTGCTTCGGATCATCTTCCAGTTGTAACTCAACTTCAACTCCCTGGATCACCATTTCGAACCGCCATCCAGAATCAAGAACTAATCCTTGATATCCAAATTTCTGAAGAAGAAGGATCCTAAATAAAAGGTGAAGGGAGTCCAAGCCTCACCAGCGATTCGCTCGTGCGCTTGGCTCCCAATTGATTGAGAGTTGTTTCAGATTCTGAAACCTGCTACTATTGCGTCGTGATCAGAGCTGCACAATCCAAGAGATGTATCGTCACGATACAATGGAAACGGAAAGTCCAAGTTGAAGTGAACGATAAATACTTCGGAATACGCCTCCTCCAAGGACGGAGTGATGAGGATATGATCAAGTACCTGCGAATAACCGAGGTAGTTGTATGTGTATCGATTTTCCTTCTCAACATCCCAAATCAGAGCTCGTAATCCACCAGCCTCGAGAACCCCGATAGGATCGCTATATTCGAAGTCGTTGAGATCACCTGCGACAATCACTTTTGCTTCAGGATCCCCTTCTTGAATTTCATCGACTAGACTGCTAACCCACTCAGCTTGCTCAATACGACGTGGAAGTGTATCTGCAAAGTATGGCTCATACACGGATTTCGATTTGAAGTGATTTGCAATCACCCAGAGTTCTGTTGAAGCGCCCTTCTTGCCTAGAACTTCAAAATGAACGACTAGCGGAGGTCGTGAGAACAGTGGGTTAAAGCCTGGATCGCATGGAAAATTGGGATCATAACCGGGTCCATAACCATCGTCAAGGTCTGTGCATGTCTGTCGTACTGCAAAATTGATGAGATTAATTTTTTCTGTATTATATAGAACTGCAACGTCGATTTCTCGTTCATCTGGACCGTCAACATGGACGATGCCATAGTCCACTTTGATTGGAGCTGTAGCTACTAATTCCTCAAGCACCAACGAATTATGGACCTCTTCAAGCACCAGAATGTCTGGTTCGCGGAAGTAACGATGGATTGCTTGGGCATGTTTTGCTTTTTGCGTTTCAAAGTTATCATAGTAAGAGAAGAAGTTGTACATGTTGTATGTGGCAATAGAAAGTCCCTTGACCTCAGCTCGTCCTTGACCAATTCCTATGCCAGAAGACGACTGTTTAGGGATAATTTTAGGCTTTGAATTCCTTGGAGGTATTACTTTGTAATCACTAAAGGTATAGTCTAGTGGACCTGTAAGGCCATAAACGAGGTTCCCTGGTCGAGCAATGAGATCGAATCCACCAGCATCATCTACAACGATAATCATGCCTTTTTCTTCATCATCTTCAAAGACACGATCAATGTTATGGTAAATACGACAACCCGCAGTTTCGTCATACTGGTTGCAGGCATCGATTACCTGCATATCAGGAATTGTAACCAACATGCCTTCCAGTTTTTCATAGTATACATCAGAATCATTGTCATCGCTTGGTGGATCAAGTTCTATGGGTTCAGGAATTGGATTACCTGATGAAAGTATCACGGTTTCAGATTCAGAGATCTCAGTCAAATTATAATATTCGTTGATCCAACCTCTAACACGAACGAAGTCCCCAACATCAACTTGATGATATCGTTCATATACGAAGATACCATCGGATGTATCCGGATTGCCATCGCCAGTAGGATCTTGAATGAAGTAACCACGTTGAGATTCTTGTACATAATCTGCAGTCACTACTCCAGTAGTCCACACGTTCATACCCTCATAAGGAGATTCCCACGAATCACCCTGAATTTGCATGATTGTATATTCTGAAGTTGCTGAGACCATATTCAGGGCCGGCGATAAGCCACCAAGAAATATTAGTCCAATTACTACGCCTACAACGAATAGTCGTTTATTATTTGCCCGAGTCATTTTTACCTTTCCTAATTAATTCGTACTTGATGACATTCACGATTCTTAGTGTCTGTCACCAGCAACTAAGTGACGGCTTCTGCTATTTATATCTTGAAAGATTTCAGGCTCAAATCATAGTGGAAAAATCTGCGAATATCCGAATTTTTCCAATTTTATTGGCATAATTGGAAAAATCGCCCATGTTTACTAGCAGGTTGTGAATCTATATTAGGAGACAATCAGAAATCTTCTGTTATGAAGAAATACGATGTTATTGTGATTGGCTCTGGTTCAGGTGGAATCATCTTGGATTCTGCATACCGCGCTGGTCTTAAAGTTGCGTATGTGGATCGTGGACCGCTGGGTGGAACCTGTTTGAATGTCGGTTGTATTCCGTCCAAGATGCTCATTTATCCAGCTGATCGTATCGTGGAAATTCAGGAGGCCAATCGACTCGGTATTGATGCAGAAATCAAGAAGATCGATTTCAAAGCGATCATGGCGCGTATGCGACAACCCATTGATGATGGTCTCAGCCACATGCGTGCAGGTCTGCAACATGCACGAGACCTAGACTTCTATGAAGCTGAAGGTTATTTCATTAGAGATTACACAATGGAAGTGGCAGGTGAGAAAATCGAGGGGAAAAAAATCTTCATTGTTGCAGGTGCCAGACCTTCCATTCCACCCATTAAAGGACTTGACCAGATTGATTATTTAACAAATGAGACGCTTCTTGAAATCACTGAATTACCCAAAAGTGTCGTCATCATTGGTGGTGGATATATTGCTGCGGAATATGGGCATTTTCTTGCTGCTATGGGTTCTCAAGTGACAATACTCCAACGTGGACCACGTTTAGTTCCGAATAATGAACCTGAAATCTCAGAAGCCCTCTATCGAACCTTGTCAAGACGGATGAAGATTTACCTGAACACCACGGCTAAGGAAGTGAAACGCGCTGCGAAAGGAGGTATGGTCATTGGTGAAAACCGCCTAACTGCTGAAGAACAGGAGTTTTTGGGTGAACGTATTCTCGTCGCAACAGGTCGCCGATCAAATGCCGATGTGCTATGTGTGGAAAAAACGGGAGTTAAAACTGATGATCGAGGGTTCATCGTTGTTAATGATTTCCTTGAAACCAGTAAGAAGAATATTTGGGCACTCGGTGATGTTACAGGGCGCTATATGTTCAAGCACGTCGCGAATCGCGAGGCTCAAATTGCATGGAATAACGCTATGAATGAACATAAGCAGAAGATGGAGTTCCATGCCGTTCCCTATGCGGTATTTTCGTACCCACAAATTGCCGGTGTCGGACTTACGCAGGCTGAAGCTGAAAAGTCCCATGCTCTCCTCCTCGGCACTGCACAATACTCCGATGTGGCAAAGGGTGAAGCCATGGTCGAAGAAGACGGATTTGCCAAAGCGATTGTTGAAAAGGAATCCTACAAGATTTTAGGATTTCACATCATTGGTCCATACGCACCCATGCTGATACAGGAAGTCGTTGACATCATGGCGATTGGGGGCAACATGTGGACCTTGGCTCAAGGGATGCACATCCACCCTGCCCTCACCGAGCTCATCGTGACCACTTTGGGAAATCTCTATGATCCATCACACTTTCATGAACATCACGAGCATGACCATGGCTAGAGAGGAGGCCAATAATATGGGTTCAAAGATTGTAGTAATCATTACCTCAAGTGAGAAAGCTGTCGTTGAAACAGCGCTATTGTATGCGAAAAACACGTTGAAATATAAGTGGCTTGAGGATGTGAAGACCATCCTTTTTGGACCCTCTGAGCAATTGGTTGCCAATGATTTGGAATTATCGAAAGAAGTGCAAGAGATCTGCTTAGCTGGAGAAGCCATCGCTTGTAAATTCATTTCAGATAATGAAGGCACCTCAGAACCATTATCGAAATTAGGCGTGAAAATTGAATACGTGGGAACCATCATAGCAGACTTAATCAAGCAGGGTTATATTCCCATGGTTTGGTAATTCGATTAATAACCTTTCTTGCTAGATTGCGATACAGGTTTCTGTTCGTGTAACACCATCGATACTGTGAATTCCTTCCATTAACTGTCGTAAATCCTCAGTTGACGGAAGGACAGCATACGCAATCACATCGTAAGGTCCAGTGACCACGTTTGATCGGTCAACACCCGAGATTTTTCCAATAGCTTGAGCGACATCCCACACTTTACCAGCTTCAACCCGAATCAAAATGTAGACAACAACAGGAATTTTAACCACCACCTCAAGATATTATTGTATCCATGATATTAATCTGATAGATACACATCAAAGAACCTAAAATCCACAATAAGAGTGATTCGAAATGTCAAATCAAAATCAACGGGTATTTGATATCATGCTCAATCGACGATCAATGCGTCAATTTCTCGACAAACCCATTTCAGATGAAGTATTAGAGAAAATCTTGAAAGCTGGATTCCAAGCCCCCTTTGCAGCACAATTATGCAGCATCATCTACACTCGCGATTCAGAAAAAATTACTGAACTTCAAAAAATTGGCGCCTACCCAACCACACAAGTTCTCATGCTGTTCTTAATCGATCTTCGACGAATCGAAAAAATCATGACAAAACGAGGACATAGCTATGATGCAGATGATGCTTTTACCCTATGGCTTGGGGTTCAGGATGCCAGTTTAGTTGCCGAGAATGTCATTCTTGCAGCTGAAGCACTCGGATTAGGATCTGTTTTTTTGGGTGCAATTCCACACTTTGCAGAGCCATTAGCCGAATTATTCAATATTCCAGACCGAGTATTTCCCATGGTGGGATTGTGCCTGGGGTACCCTGACCCAGCAGAACATACCGAAATTCGTCCACGATATCCACTTGAGTTTAGTGCCTATAAAGACGTTTACCATGATCATTCTGACGAGGATATTCTTTCATGCATGAAAGCTATGGATGAAGGTTACCTCGCGCAAAACTACTACATAAAACGAAGCGCGAAGATACCACTCAGGAAAGGCAAAGATACAATCGATTATGACACCTATTCATGGTGTGAGCACATCTCTCGAAAATTATGTCAGGGCGGTTGGGCGAAGCACCCCCTTCTTGCCACTCTTGAAAAACAAGGCTTCACATTTAAAATCAAGCCCAAGAAATGAAATGGCTAGTAGCCTTCAGCGTTTAAGAAAAGCCTGTTCCAGAAAGAACGGGGAACTGGTCCATCCGTTGTTTTAGCTCACCAAGCTTATTCAAAAGTTCCTGATGCATAGCTTGGATGCTCATAATCACAGTGGCATCTAGACTTCGCTTTTCCGCGAGCATCCCCGCTTCTATTTGCAGACGTCCAGCCACAGCAATCATGTCAGCTAACCGTTGAATCATGCTTTTCATAAGCGTGTCTGTATCACTGATGACAACGCGATCAGACCGGAAGAGATTGCTGACATTGAATCCACTGAAGCTCAATGGCTGGTTCTTATACTTGTCGATAACCTCAGGTGTAAAGGATTGAAGGAACATCGAACTAAACCGGTTGAGGGCATGGTTGAGTTCGAATTCATCATGATCATTGGAGCTTAAGATAGCAAAGATGAGGTTTTCAAACACATTGAACGCCATTTTCACTTGTAATAGCCGGAGTCGTTCTAAAGCACCAGCATTCCTGAGCACACTGACAATCGTCACAGCAAGTTTGGAAAATACAGGGGCGTCCATACTCATCTCCGTGAGCTTACTTTTACCAGCAGGAATAAGATGAAACAGTGGGACCTCAGTCTGACGATGAATAATCAAAATATCATGAATCATTCGAGCCACAGCTTCCTTCAATTAATTCTCTTAAATCAAGTTAAGAGAGTCCAAGATGACTTGTGAAAACAAACCTCTTAAATCGATTGCCTCAAAGTCTTCAAATACCCCGCCTTCTCTTGAAACCGTAAACATAGATAAAAGGAATCGACACACCCATAATCAACAATACCACAAAACCAATCTTCCAAGGGATAATCGCAGCAGATGGTACATCAGTGAATGAAGGAAGCACAAAATTCAGAATGAGCTCAGTAAACGGAATACCCACAGCCTCTTCAGAATTCACAATTGCAATGAGGTCATAATCTGGGAAGACAAAGATACCTTGTCCTCCAGCTCCAAAGGCAGCATAGGCATTGAAGAGCGGGTATGTAATCCAGTGATAGCCATATCCATTCCCGTAGACTAGCATGGTATGGGTTTGCGTTGACTCAGCTATCCAGCCGGACGAAATGATTTGTTCGCCATCCCACATTCCTTGGTGTAAATGTAAAAAGGCATATTTCGCGGTATCCCGTGGAGTAAGGTCTAACCCAAACCCACCGGGATTGATACCTTGAGGATCGGTTTGCCAAGTCGATTGACCAATACCCAGTGGTGTGAAAAGATGTTCTCGGGCAAAAGAGAGGGTTGAATTTCCGGTTGTCTGATTAATCAACGCTGAAAGCAGATGTGAAGCCCCGGTGTTGTAGTACCATTTCTGGTTCGGAAACCTAGCCATAGGACGGTCGAGGACAAACTGTACCCAATCATCGCTGTTTTCCATCTGAACAAACGAATTTCGTGAATCCCAATAGGAATAACTGCCTTCGTCCCAGAGCATACCTGTCTTCATTGTCAGGAGGTCACGAATCGTCATCATTTCTTTCAAAGTATCAACATTCGCAATGGTCCGGTCAGAGAAATAGTCGATCACACGATCTGAAAGGCTACCAATGTATCCTTTATCCAACGCAATGCCTATCAACCCAGCCATGAAGCTCTTGGTGACTGAAGCCAAGAAATGGGTTCGATCTTCGTGATACCATGGATCAGGATACTCTTCGAAGACGATATAACCATGGCGAATCAGGAGAAATGATTGGACATTCAAGTCTAGTTCATGAATTGTGTCCATCAATTGCGTCAACAACTCTGATCGCATACCCTGTTCTTCAGGTGTGGAAACTAGCCAATCATCGGTGGGCCAGTAGTCTGGCTCTGGTACGGTTGATGAGCTCAGCGGCGATTTCCTCAAGAAACTGACTGGAGCTACTAAGAGCAAGGAAAAAAGGATCAGAACCCACCGTTTAGTCACTAGCACTGTGCCTCCTGTCAGCCATCACCCTCACAGGTTCTGTTTAAAAACTGACACGATACAGGCAATGCTTCCGAATGAACAAATACAGTGTCATATTTCGGCTTGTACGCGCCGCACATACTCATGATAATTCTGATCCTCAAAAGGACGGGCGTTGCGTGCAGCCGCCGCAAGCGCGAGCCGGAGGCGTTGCACCTCCTGATAGAGCCCCAGAATCATGGACATGAAAATCGCCTCAGAAGGACAGGGGCGGGCCACCGCGCTGGCAGCATCTGCATAGGTCCGAGCATAGATGAAGAGATTATCAAAGGCAGGTTGTTCGTCCGCCCGAAGAGCTGTGCGAAAAAGACCCCAGCGGCGGCGCTCCTTTTCCAATTGCAACCGATAGGTAGGTACCGTGCGTCCCAAGGATTAGTCACCAAAGGCTAACCGTCACATACACCTAAAAAGAGCTGAACTTCACGTGCAAAAAAAATCCTGTCAGAGACACAGAAGTAGCCATTTTCTTTCATCGGTACAGCGAATGAAAACGATTGAAAAAAGGAGAAAGATGGATGAGTGAGTGCAAAAAAATGAGAGGAGGGTAGGATAAATCCTACCGTCTTCGTAGCAGGAAGTAGGCGAGACCAATTACTACAACGATGACTACCACTGCGACTCCACCAATGAGGATGAGATCCATCGGAAGCGGTGGCGGTCCTGCTGGTTCTTCCATGCCCCACATGACTGCTTGTTTTATGAAGAGAGAGCCAGTAAGTTCGGTGCCTTTGGATTCGTCGAACCACATTGCATTGTAGCCGCCAATAGGAGCTGCACCAGAAGCAATCAATCGGTGTGTTGTACCACCGATACCCAGTTCAGCAGCAACCATAACAAAGTTGCCTTCTTCACCATTGGTGTGGGCGTACATTACATCTAACGGTGTCGGATCGTTAATGATACCGGCTGCACCTGTCATTAGAATGGGGTACACATTGGGCAAAGTTGTATCTTCGAGAGCAACGGGAGTAGAATCTTGCATCCCATAGAGGAGTGTTGGGCTGTGAGCCAAGACGTCAGTAACGTTTGCCACAATACTTGCTACCATAGGATCAGTAGATGTTGTGTTAAGTATTGGACGATATGGCCTATCACCGGTATTATAGTCAGGATCTTCAACGGATGTTGGTTCATACCGTAATTGCGAACCGAGAACCTCAAGAATCATCGAAGCATTATTGGATCGATAAGCATCAGCGTAACCAGCGTATGTAAATGATGAGTCAGAACTTGACCAGAGGAAATGGTGACCTGTCGTGGTGTTAAGGAACCAATCTCTCACAGCTTCAGCTTGCGCTGTTGTGAATTCTGAAATTGGATGGGTTTCATCTTGGTCAGCATCAGGACAGTTGAGAACTAGAAAGTTAACACCTTCTAATGTTTCAGCAGTCAAGTCGGTAATGTTCTCAGCACCTCCACCCTCACTTCTCCACCAAGCAGTGAATTCAGAAACTGTTTCTGGAGAATTAGCTTGATCAGCTCCATTGACGTTGTAGAATGCAAAGATCTTCCCAGCAAAAAGATCCTGAGCACGGGCTGAACGGTTCGGTGCCAAGAAGCCAAGGGTCAAAGTAAGAACTAGTACCGATAGTAATAGTATAGCTTTCTTATTTTTTGGCATTTTGATTTACCTCAGAGACATTATTATCTCCGATTCGTTTAATCAGGCGACCTAGGTTCTATAAAGCCTTTACTCTAATATGCAAATCAAAATCTATCTTATTCACACTAATTTTCCGTGATAATAAAAGATATAAGAACACCTTGTTGCCAATCACATAGCAGTTTCCTCTTGGAGTGTTACATTATAATGTCGAATGTAGCCGAAACTTCTTCTCGCACGAAACTCTATGCAATCATCGCAATTGTCATAATTGTGGGTGCAAGTGCTGGTGTTGCTGGATGGTGGATCATGACTCATCCTCCAGGTCCCCCACCAGAACAGGGAATTACACTCAAAATCATTACACGTCATGACACAGCCATCTGGAACATCTTTCGAGATGCTTTCCTTGCCTCTGACTTAGCAGCGGATACCAATGTTACAGGGATAGATTTTGTGTCACCTCTAGCGCCACAATGGATAGACGTTATCTTGAATCCTGCTGGAATGCCTGACGTGGCATGGGGTGGAGGACCCACCCTTTTCGATGAGCTTATTGCAGCAGGATTGCTTTCGAAAATGAATGGTACATACATGGAAGATGTCATTGATCGAGTTCCTGATGAAATCGCCGGTGCAGTTATGAAGCGGAATGATACTGATGGTGATAATCTCTGGGTTGCGGCCGCGATTAGTTCGTTCGGATTTACCGTTAATAACGAAACGTGGGCAGCGAAATCACTGCCTTGGCCTTCAACCTGGGAAAACCTTACCAGCCCCGAGTATTATCATCCTACTGCCACAGTTGCAATGGGGAATGCGCCTGGAACAACCAGTAATACTCGAATCTATGAAATCATCATCCAAAAATTTGGATGGGATCTCGGATGGGATACACTTACTTGGATGGCAGGGAACGCCAGAATCTATGGTGGATCTGTCCAAACACAAACAGCAGTAGAAACAGGTGAAGTAGCCGTCGGAATGACCATTGACTTCTATGGATACACATCTATGTACAAATACAGTTTCTGCCAATATGTCGTCCCTCAGAACGGATCGATAGTAAACGGTGATCCGATTGCCATTCCAACTACATGTCAGCATCGGGCAGCAGCTGAAGCCTTTGTTGATTTCGTCCTATCTCCAGAAGGACAAAGTCAATGGTTGCGAACAACAATTAATCGAATGCCAGTCTTGGAAGAAGCATTTGAAACAACCATCGGTGAAACCCGAGACGACCTCTATAACTTCTACAATTCAACAATTGCCAATATTGGCATCCCCTTCGATGACGACCTTGTTTTATCGTATGAATGGGCTTTCGTCCACTACTTCGAATCCGTGCTCTCTAGTGCCCACACCGAATTACGGAGTGTATGGGGGAAGCTAATCAACTGGTATCTTGTGGACCCCGTGGGCAGACAAGCTCAGTTTGACACGTGGGCGGCTCAATTAGCCGAGACAATGACGGTGACTGACCCATACACAGCGACACCAGAGAAATTCGATGAAGCCTACGCGCAATCAATCAACGACCTCATACGAGCTGATGACGTGTTCCGAGAATCAATTAAAAGTCTCTGGACAACTGCGGCTATTGCTCAATATGCAGCCGTTGAAGCGCTTATTCCATAACCGGACGTGCATCAAATGTGAGGTAGTGTTTACCTCACGCCCCCTCTTTATTTATTTAAAGACTAAGCTGATATTACAAATGTATCTCTATTTAATTCTGGATAAGTGTGCGTACAATATTATCTTTTTATAATTCGTATAATCTATTCATGGTCACAACCATAACTCTCATCCTAACGACTAAAAAAGTTCAAAGAAGGTTTACTAATGGCTAGTATCTTCTCGGTTGAAGGGCTGAAACAAAGAGCTTCTGGATTGTTTAATCGCACGAAGGATTGGATTCTTTCTGGACGAAAACTTTTCCACTTTGACTACTATAAGGAGCTTGCCCATCGGTACCGACAGGAAATGGGTGTTTTTTCATCTGTCCAACTAATCGCCGTAGTACTTGTATTCTTATTCTTCATGGTTATACCTTTGTTTGCAGTAATTGGAACAGCATTCAGTGTTAATGGTGTCTTTGATTTCCTATGGTTCCGTCTCATTTTTAGTGACGCCCGGTTTTGGCCAGTCAATGGATGTTCCCCCCAACCACCTATCGAAATTACTGGTGACTATCTCTATATTCGTGGTGTTAATTGTGGTGCCATCATTAATTCAATATATGTAGGTCTCGCAACAACCCTCATCTCCACCCTGATCGGCGTAACACTAGCCTTTTTCATGGCTCGCTATGACTTTCACGGGAAGTCCATTCTCCGAATTCTGATCCTCATACCCATTCTTTCCACACCCTTTGTGAGCGCTATTGCCATCCAAAAGATATTCGGAGAATTCGGCATGTTGAATTTGCTCTTCCACGACATTTTGAGAATTATGCCCTACCGAGTGATCTTTGAAGGATTAGCTGCAGTGATTCTTGTTCAATCTCTTCACTTCTTTTCGTTAGTGTACCTTTCCACTTATGCGGCCTTTCTTGCCATTGACCCTTCACTCGAAGAACAGGGAGAGAATATGGGTGCAAAAGGATTTGGACTTTTCAGAAAGGTTACACTTCCCCTTGCTTTGCCTGGAATAGAAGCGGGAGCCATTCTCACTTTCATTCTCAGTGTCGAAGATCTTGGGACTCTCATTGTGTATGAATCCGACGCAGTAGTTCGACGGACAATCACTTATCAAGTGTATTCGCTTATCTTCGCGCCTACAGGATCCATAAATCCGATTGCTCCGGCTCTAAGTGTTATCTTATTGCTTATTGCGATTATTGGATTCCTGTTTATCCGAAGGTACATGTCTCTTAGACATTATGCTATGATGAGTAAAGGGGGCACATGGAATCCACGATTACACAAACCGAAATGGTGGCAATATATTGCAATTTACGGATTTATTGGCGTAGTTCTCTTCTTGGCATTACTCACACCACTAGGTATCATATTTCTAGCCTTCTCCACGGAATGGGGGATAACAATTCTTCCACTTAACTTTCCCACTGTCGCCAACTTCTTTCAAGTTTTTACGGACCCCCTCGTCCTCCAATCGATCTTTAACAGCCTCTTCTATAGTGGCGTAGCTGTTCTCTTCATTGTAATTTTAGCCACAGGGACCGCATATATCGTGGCAAGAAAGAAACTGCCAGGAATTGGCAGTCTAGATCTTCTCGTAACGATTCCTATCGCATTACCGGGTATTGTTATTGCTATGGGCTATTTCCTCTTCTTTGTACGGATACCCATTTTCACGACCACAATTCTGAACCCATTAGTAACAGCTGTTCCGCTACTGATAATGGCGTTCGCTGTCAGGAAATTCCCATTTACCGTGCGGTCAACCTTTGCAGGTCTCCAACAAACGAATGTTGAATACGAAGAAGCGGCAGAAAACCTTGGCGCTAGTCGTGCCCGAGTATTTGCAGGAATAGTGATTCCCCTGGTCGCTGTCTCTGTGCTATCAGGTGCGATGATGTCCTTTGTTTATTGCATGTCGGAGGTCAGCGTTAGCCTAATTTTAGGCGGAGTCCAACCTGCGGAAGCGCCACTCACATGGAAGATGGCCGATATCTTGTCCCAAGTCGCTGCGGGATCGCATCATGCGGCCGTGTTAGGACTTCTCCTGATGATAATCCAAATCATCATCATTACTATTGTCAATGTAGTATTGAAGAGTCGTACAGAATCAATGGTGGGATTGTAAAGAAAGGTGAACAATAAATGGTAACAATCGATTTAAAGGAACTAACCAAACGGTTTGGCGAAGTCGTAGCCTGTGATGATATTGACCTTCACGTCGAAGATGGAGAACTATTCACCCTGTTGGGACCTTCAGGGTGTGGAAAAACCACCATTCTTCGATGTATCGCAGGTTTCTATACTCCCGAAGAAGGACAGATCTTTTTTGATGAAACAAATATTACCCGTGTGCCACCAAACAACCGAAATACGGGTATGGTGTTTCAAAATTATGCCATTTGGCCACACATGAAAGTATTCGATAACGTAGCATTCGGATTAAAAATCCGGAAAATTCCCAAAGTGACAATAAGAAAAAAGGTTGAAGATATCCTTGAATTAGTAAGACTTGGTGGTTTAGCTGGTCGAACTCCTTTCCAATTAAGTGGTGGTCAACAACAGCGTGTCGCATTGGCTCGAGCATTAGTTATCGAACCTACAGTACTTCTGCTTGATGAGCCATTAAGTAATTTGGACGCAAAGCTCCGTTTGGAAATGCGCCACGAAATAAAACGCATTCAAAAAGAATTCGGGATAACAACCATTTACGTAACCCATGACCAAGAAGAAGCTTTGAGCATCTCTGATCGAATAGCCGTAATGCAACTTGGCAAAATAATGCAGGTAGATTCTCCTCGAGAAATATATGAAGAACCTCATAATCTCTTTGTTGCGGACTTCATAGGATCCTGTACCTTCATCCCTGGAACTATCAAACAAACCGATAGTGGAAAGCCAGTAATAGAGACACCTTGGGGTTTAGAACTTAAGGGACGAACAACAAGCAAAGACGTCTCCTTAAGAAAAGGCGAAGAGGTCTATGTGGCTATACGCCCTGAAGATTTCAAAGTCCGTAGACCCACAGAACCCTTTAACGTAATACCTAGCACGATTGAAAGCGTTGTTTTCACTGGACGCTACTACCACGTCTACGCTGATGTTGGTGGAACCAACTCTGTCAACGCGGAACTTGACCCTGACACACCTATCAAAATAGGTGATAAAAAGGAGTTACATGTAAACCACAGTGATGCAATTATACTCAAAATCGAAGATGATCCTTTCGCTTCACATATTAAACAATTACTGGAAGGCAAAGCCATAGCAAAATAATCACGCGACAGATTTTATCTGAGATATTCCCCTAATTTTTCGAATACTATGCCAAATTTTTCAGTTAAGATTATAATTCAGCTTCGCCAATCACTTTTCCAAAGGGTAAATGCATATCAATCTTAAACCATGTTCCCGCCACCACATTTTCGAGTTGGACCAGATCAGCTAATGGATCCTGTTCAGTGCTACCAAGTGCTAGTTTTCCTTCACCAGCAAGACCCTCATGAACTGTGGTGTGCAAATCTGCTGCAATGAGCTGATTAACATCATACCCTTCTCCATCGACACTTGGTATGAGTTTGAGATTAATTGTTGAGCCAGTGTCAATCCATTCTCCAGGACCTTCAAGCTTGATATCAAGCTTCATTAGAGTGTCTTTCCCTCGTTTAACGGACGCTTTGAATCGATCATCTTTTCGGGAACACTTTATTTTCCCAAGTTTCGAAGGGAATCCCCAGATTTCACGGTGTGCAATCGAGGAAGCTTCATTGTCAGTTATTTGAATAACTGAATACACCCCGAAATGTTCTTTATACGTGCACTGTACTACGATTCCAGCTTCCCACAAATCCCCAAATTGGGAATTTCTGAAGTTAGCAATATAGGCACCCCCCAATAGCCCAGGGGCTAGAGGTTTCGGAAGAATGCGTTTGTAGCTCTCAGCGGTAGGTGTGAAGATTACCTGAACCATGTCTGAGTCAGTATACGTAACAGGCCCTTTAAACCAAGGCTTGTAAACAGGCATCGTTAATTGCTTTGTCATTTTTTACACTTCTCTATAGAGTGGAGAAATCTCGAATAGCTCCTCTTTTATTTGCGGTCATACCTTTTAACTATAAATTCTCCGGTCATGATATGAATGAGTTAAGTTTTGAATCGAACTAATCAATGCTGCAACGCGTTATGGCCCAGGGAAAATGATTGAGAATATGTAATAGACAGCGAAGTCGATGGCGAAAATCAGAATGAATGCAATCAGCACTATGAAAAGACCTCGCACGAATGTACAATCAAAGAAGTGTTGAACCAATAACATCCATACAATAAAGGCGGCGAGCAATGAAACAATACTCCATGCAAAGACCACGATTTCATTGAGACCGGGAACCAGTACCATACCAATCGTAAAGTCAATTGCAAACTTGAGTAGTAGGCCCAAAAAGGCTACGAAAATAGCATCTGTGAATTTTGCATTCACGCCTGACAATAGCCGACCAGACAGGAAGAATGCTAAGGTCGCCACAAATAATTCAATTGCAAAAGTGAAGATAAACTCAATCTGTTCAGGAGTAAGAAACAACATTGCATATCCGCTCAGAAAGTGATAGCGCTACCTAACGAACACGCTTCCATAAATAACTTCTCACTTGGTCTTCTAGAAGTTGAACATCATATCTTGGGGCGAAGCTATTTAACAGAGAACCCAACAACACTAAGCTCTAACTCATTTCTTTTATGGAGTGATAATGACATGAGTCCGAGAAAAAGAATTTCAGAGAGATTCAAAACAGCGACCATTGCTCAAATTACCTCTATAACTTTGGTGTGGTATATCATTGCAATTGTTGCCTCCCGGCTCATTACCGTGGTGATTGCCCCCGGTATTGGCATTGAAACCGGCATCTACCATTATCACCATATCCTCTGGGGACTTATCCTAATGACCATGGGAGCCTTTATCGGACTCTATTGGGAAAGCCGTCATTCCCAAGTATTTGGAGCCTTCTTTCTGGGATTAGGACTGGGATTAGCAGTTGACGAAGTCGGCCTCATATTAGTGACTGCTGACCATGGGTATTGGGACCCCATCACCTATCCGATTATGATCCTCGTTGCCCAGTTGCTTTTCATTGCCGCACTAGCAGCGCGCCAACAAGGTCGATAGTGTCTACTTTGCTTTCCAACAAATTCAAGGCAAACACTCTATGATGAACCGATAGTGCTAGCGTTCTTCTTGAAGGCTTTCTAGACTCTCAATTACCACATCACGTTGACCTTGACGGATAAGACTTCGCAAAAAAGTGCCCAATACACCGACTTCACTTACACCCAAACGGTTCATGGCGTGCACGGCTCGTTTTTCAAAATCATCATCCTGGAGTGAGTGGGGATCAACCCCGATAAACTCTACTAGACTTGATTCAGCCTTATGCTCAACAACGATATCTGCTTCTTCACGTGGTGTTTCCACAGGAACAGATTCAGCAGGAGTAATCGTTGGTTCCTCAGATACCGGCGGTTCTATTGGCTCAATGGGTTCAACACTTTCAATTGTTGGAGCAGGTTCTTCAATTGGAACCGGTTCGTCAAGGGGAACAGGCTCCTCTTCCACCCACGGTTCAGATTCTGGTACAGGAATGGGTTCGGGTATTTCTGGTTCTGGAAACGTTGCTTCAGGTATTTCTGCCTCTACGACTAATAGCTCCTCAGGAGTCGGTTCTTCAACGGGAACTGCGGGTTCTTCAGTTGGTTCAATCTCCAGCTCTGGCTCAGCTGGAGCTTTAACGGCGGGTTCAGGTTCTGCAGGGACTGGTTCTTCCACGACCTCTCCCCACTCCGGCCATTTCGTTTGAATAATCGTAACTGCTACCTGCTGAAACGCATCCCCTACGTTCTCATCTAGTTTCGCACTCGTCTCAATATACTTCAACCCAGCTTGTGCAGCGTAGGCTTCAGCCTCTTCACGCGAAACTTCTCGTTGTTCCAACAAATCCGTTTTATTTCCAATTAAAATACCGGGCACATTCCCTGCATTCTTTCGGGCCTCTTCGAGCCACCCAACCAAGTGTTCAAAGGATGACCGATCGATTACGCTGAACACGTAAATAACGCCAGTAGAACCCTGATAGAATAAGGGGCGTACTCCACCAAAGTGTGGTTGTCCAGCTAGGTCCCAGATTTGGAGTTTAACCATCACACTGTCCAAGTCCACAGTTTTTACCGCAAAGGATGTTCCGATTGTCATTTTGTAAGTATCAGTGAAGGTCCCTTGTGTGTAACGAACAATAAGACTTGTTTTTCCAACTGCTCCATCACCGGCAACTGGAACTTTGAAGATATATGTGGGTTTGCTCATAGGCGAGTGCTCCTTTGGGCTCAGTAGTACCCTTAGTATTTATTTTCTGTGTTGGCTTTTAATTGGATTGGTGCTTATTGCATTTTACTTCGTTCCAGAATAGCCAAGATTTCAGAGCATTTCATGAAGACTCACCATTCATCTTCCTCATCATCATGGATTTGATGAGCGGGAAATGAATCCAGTTGCCCTACAAAATAGTAGTGATAGTGGATTTCTGAACCTTCGTATTTCTTCCTTGAACTACGACGCAATCGACCAATACAACTGCAATTACGTAAACACGGAATGATTCTGAAACAAATAATGCCTAGAATAATTAGGTAACCTAAGAAGGCCCCAAAAAACGAGAAAGTATCTGTTTACGCAGTTGGGGGAAGTTCAGTATACCACTTAAAGTGAGTGATAAAAAGAGTATAGAAAAGAGTGACCGCACCAGTGTTATTGAGTACAAAAAACCAATTGCTCTGCTGAGTTAGATTAACTGCCACATCAAGCGTTAACATCACAGCTTCTACAAATGCACATTGATTAGTGGACCCCGTCTGTTTCCATTGATCATACCCGAGTTGATTACATACGAGCACAGTTATTGGGCTAAAGCCGTACCCACTAATAGTAAGGTTAATGACCCAACGGTCATCGGGACCTCTCGATGTATTAAAGTTCCACTCTTCAAACCCACCAAGAGATTGAAAGATTCCTGTGTAATCGTAGTCTTTTCGAACCCAGAATCCATCACTAGCGTGTACGGGTTTGCATAAGCTAACGCTCACAAAGAGTAGAAACACCAATATCAGGACATATTGCAGACGTGCTACCCTCAAGATGAAGGTCACCTCTGCAAGCGTCGCGAGTTTTGGTTTCTTTTTACATGTTATGGTTTTGGGGGAGATGTGCCTGAGATTCCCTGTGCTCCCCCTCTCCTCAAATTTGAGAAACGATGTGAAATGGACAGGCTGAATGCCTATTGGTCGAGGTCGATGACTGAGTCATCATCCGGTAAGTAAGTAATCCGCCAATCATGGGGATTCAGGTAGGGTCGTTTGGGATTTAGGAGAGGATCTTTAGTCAATGAACTCACGCATATATCTCTATACACTTTCTAAAATAAAAACAAAAGAGAGGGTTCAGTGTAACTGAACCCAAGTTCTCTTGTTGGAAAATCAAGACAGTGTGAACTACTCTACCCTGAAGGATGGACCTTCCCGCTTCATTCCATCGATTTGGATCGACTGGTCCACAGGACCTACTCGCCGTTCCGGCGATGTTGCCCAGTCTTAAAACCTTGGTTCTCGGTTACTGACTGGAACCTCGATTAGAGAATTTTAATAACTTATTTAAACTCCACGATTCATCCCATCCTTAAAAGTACAGGTTCTTCATGAAGCCTTAAATGAATTTAGGCTTTCATTCACGAGATACAATATCAAATGGGAAGCTCATAAGAATGTCAACAAGCTTTGCGCGTCAGATTGTCCAGGATGCTTTACGAATTCGTGATCAGGAACGCGTTTGGGTACATACTTGGGATCATTCCTTTGATCTAGCACAAGAGATAGTGGAACAAGCCCAGCTTCATGGAGCTGCTGCCGTTCTCAGCGTAACATCAGAAAGTTCAGTGACTCACGTGTTAAAGAAAGCTCCCCAAGAAGCAGTCAACACACCAATTGACCATTGGCTCAGTGGTGTATCAAAAAGCAATGTGCTAATTGTACTTGATGGTCCTGAAGACCCCGGTATTTACAAAAGCGCTGATAAAAGCAAAGTCTTGGGTGTCACCAGCCAAATTACACGTTTACTCGGAACAGCTTTCTTTAGCCAAGTTCGTACACTTTTCGTAAGAACTACGGGATTTACTGAAAAAGCTGCAAAGACATATGGTATCTCCCAATCAAATCTGATGAACGAAAGTAACCGAGCCCTTTCCGCAAACCAAGGCGAAATTGTCGAATTAGGTCAACGTTTCGAAAGTCTCCTCAGCAAATATCGTGAAATTCATCTCAGTTCCAGCGAAGGAACCGATTTACGATTTCGAACTCGAGGAA
Organism: Candidatus Hermodarchaeum yapensis; assembly: GCA_016840405.1. Classification (GTDB taxonomy): domain Archaea; phylum Asgardarchaeota; class Hermodarchaeia; order Hermodarchaeales; family Hermodarchaeaceae; genus Hermodarchaeum; species Hermodarchaeum yapensis. Next base: position 90,047 of record JAEOSK010000002.1, on the reverse strand, counting down.
AACCACGTATCGATGACGGAATTATCGACCAAGCAGATATACAAAACAAGAACGTCTTCGCCCAATTACCTGCGGGAACCATCACCATTCCAATCGATGAATCCAGTGCTGAAGGTTCTGTGATATTCAATCTTCCCAGAGCCTATCTAGGTGAAACCATCCAAAATCTCCGATTAGATTTCAAAAAGGGCCAGCTAACACATACCCGAGTTCTCAAAGGAGCCAAGACCATAGAACAAGCACTACATGCTGGGACTGAAGTAAAAGACCGGTTAACGCGACTAGCCTTTGGAATTAATCCACGTGGCTCAACGACTTTCGGTCAACACACCGATACCCTCATCCCTGGTACCATAACCTTAGGTCTTGGTGATAACACCTACATCGGCGGACGAAGCCAGAGTAATCTGGTCTATGACCATACCTTGAATGATGCGATTGTCAGTATCGGTCCCACAGCCGTGATAATGGAAGGCAAACTTAACTTCTAATTTTACTTAAAGAATTCTTAGGATTAACTTGTTTCATCAATTAAGATGAGAATCCCACTTATTACAAGAAGCAGTCCAGCAATGCCCCAAGACCCTATTGCTACAAATATCCCTAATCCCACTAATACCAAGCCTGTGTTGCTAGGGTCGTTTTCAATTCTTGGGGGAAACCGAGTGTAGAGGTAGTAGCAGGAAATTATTGCACCAATACTAACCAGTAGCAAAAATAGTTCAAAGAGGTTCACTGAAAATACCGGTGCTAGAGACCGAACAAAGATAAGATTCCCCCAAAATAACGTTGATAATACACCTAACACAATCCCAAGAATGGATCCACATCGCATGAGCAACCGTGCGGTGTCTATGATATCTATGGCTACTACACTCCAGTATTCAAAGTAACCATTATAACCTTAAAACACATTTCCTAGGTGGCGAATCTGAAAAAAAATGAAGCAAAGGAACTTGCGATTCAAATCGCTAGTTCCTCGAATTGGAAACCCCTGCCTTGATTATCCTTTTTCACTTTCCTTCTCGATGATGAGGAAGAGTCCGGCAATAAAGATCAGAATACCACCAATAGCTGACCACGAAAGGATACCAAATATGATTAGCCAAATAGCAGTGTCACTTGGTGCCTTGTCAAGGAGCGGATAATACCGTGAAAAAACAAGGAATCCAGAAACAATGGCAAGAACAGCAAGTACAATGGTAATGAAAGACCATGAGAAAATCGCAAACACGATTTCGACAAACCCAACGATAATAGCGATAATAGCACCATAATAGGTTAAGGGTTTAACGTATTCCATCATTGACATGATTTCTGCAAGCCTCCTTCAAAGAAGCCTCCTACCCTCTGCATGCTATTCTCTGATAAGGTTTGTGTGCAAGAAAATTTGAGGAGTTTTACAGCATTGAAGTGTTTTCCATTGGTTTGTGAACCAAAACATTTTATCTAAAGGTACTCTGTGAAGATATCCAGTTTTTGGAGAGAAACCTAATGCATAGCTCAACTCGGATATTTCCAGCGCCCCGAAAGGGAGCAACCCACCAACAAGATCGACCTCAACCACAATCGAGAACTCGCGCAATCATTCTAATCATCATAGGACTAGCAATTTTCATAGGTATTCTCTACGGTGTAACAACAGTTGCCAGTCTAACAGGAAATCAACAACTCGCCATGGGATTGCTATTAATTACATCAATCATATTTTGGGTATCACTAGGCGTCGGCTTGATGTTGGGATTAACGTATTTCGTAATGCACACGGTTATGAAGCACGAATTCAAACGTCGATATGATAGGAGCCATGAATCACAACGAAATCGAATCCGTAGAATGAGGATCCGCAATGAACCGGATGAAGAATCCGGATAATCCAAGCCACTGAAGCAAGCTGAAAGAAGCATTTTAGAGGTACGATACCGGAGGTTATACGGATTGGTGTTGGCATATGGGTAAAGAAAGTGACCTTTTTCAACGGGCAGTAATTGCCCTCAGTGACTCCGACTATGAACGAGCAGAAAAACTGACAAAAGAACTCATAGACCTTGATAAAAAGAACGTCGATGCATGGAGTCTTCTTGCCAACATCCATAAACAAAGCGGAGAAATCGAACAAGCCACTGAAGCTGCTAAACAAGCCACAGACCTCGACCCCAAGAATGTTCAAAACTGGAACAATCTTGGCCACCTCTACCTCCTTCAAAGTAATTGGGAAGAAGGCGAAAAATGCTATGCAAAAGCCGCCAAACTCCCCAATCCCTCACCTACCATCTACCTCAACCATGCCTGGGCCCTTATAGAACTCGGAAAAGAAAAAGAAGCCCAACAACAGCTTAAACAAGCCCTCGATCAAGCCCTTGAAGACACTCTGAGTGAAACCATTGCTACTGATGATAGATACACAAAACTCCGACCACTTCTCAAAAAAATCTAATGACTACGGATCTTCTTTGATAACGAAGAAACTACCCGACGTTACGGTCTGACCTACACCAGGAATTTCGCGAAGCTGATTTACCACCAGTTCACCAATCTCTTTCAATGATGCCCCCCGGGCTTTCAGAATTATATCCCATTGACCAGCAACCACGTGTACTTCAACCACATTTTCTAGCTTAGCAATCGATTGAGCTACGTCCTGTTGAGAGAGTCCACTTGTGGGATGAAAATTCACCAACACAAAAGCGGTAACTGGTAACCCAATTTTTGCATAATCAGGAAGTGCTACAACTCGCTTTATAATCTGATTTGCTTTCATCCTTTCTATTCGATGTTGCACTGTCGAGCGGGGCATTTTCACTTTACGGGATATGCTGAGTACAGATTGACTGGCATCTTGCTGCAATTCGTTTAGTATCTTGAAATCCTGTTTATCAATCATAATTATCAAATAGACAATTATGATATATAATTATTGTTATATTTTGTCTTTTTGCCATTGCCGTTAGCAAAAAGATAATATGGTTAGACCATCTGTAGATACCTTGGGTGCGTCAACATGGTATTGGAACCAATTCCGCGTCGTCGGCTCTCAAGCGAAGTAGCAAAAGACGTGGAAAGCGGTGTTCGATTCCGATACCGGTCGATCCGTACTCCGCGAGCTCGAGCAATCCTACAGGTGCAGCATCAAATATCTCGAGCATGTCGTCGCTTCCTTGATAGTAAAGGGTTCATGGAAGTGTTGGCGCCAATTATTGGTCCCGTTACCGATCCAGGTATTCGTGGGGCTGGCACCGTTGTGGTTCCCTTCTATGGGAAGATGTACGTGCTGATGACCAGCATGATTTTGTACAAACAAATGGCGATGGCGAGTTACCCCCGCGTTTATTCATTTTCTCCCAACGTCCGGCTGGAGCCATCAGCAAGTAAGAGTACGGGTCGTCACCTTGCTGAGTTCTATCAACTCGATTTAGAAATGGCCAATACCTCATGTGACGAAGTGATGGCGCTTGGAGACCGATTACTGTACGAGGCCATCAATTCAGTCCATAAGGAGTGCAAAACGCAGCTAGAACAGCTTGGACGCACCCTTCACTTACCTCCCCGGCACCTCCCACGAATCACATTCACTGAAGCCCTAAAAATTCTCGCTGATGAGGGATTTGATTTAGATCCTAAAGCAGAGATTCCTTGGATAGCAGAACACCATCTCTCACTCTTCTTTAACACACCATTCTGGATTACTGACTACCCATACACATCCCGTGGTTTCTTTTACCTTGTCGATGACGATCGACCCGGAGTAGTACGTTCAATGGATCTGCTGTTACCTGAAGGTTACGGAGAAATCTCCAGTGGGGGTGAGCGAGAATATACGGTTGAGGGAGTCACACGGCGCATGCGGGAAACTGGTGACGACCCTCAAAAATATGGATGGTATATTGACATGCTAGAAGAAGGCATTCCTCCTTCAGCAGGATTTGGTATTGGTATGGAGCGACTAACACGGTATATCTGTGGCATCCCCCATATCTGGGAATGTTCCCCATTCCCTAAAGTACCTGGAATTCCATAAAAGAATCTTATTTCTTTTTAGTTAGCTTTTTAGTAACTTTTTTCGTCGATTTTTTCGTTCGCTTGGTACGACGTGTTCTTGTTCGCTTTTTGGGACGTCTTTTCGGCTCCTGTAAATCAAGGGTGCCAAGTTTCCTCCCACAATATGGACAAACTCGCTCCTCATGAACCCACAACTCCATTTCATTTGCATGACCAATTGCTTTACAATGCGGACAAGCCAACAAATCTTGGTTAGCTGTGACAAACCGCTGACAAATAGGACAACGCTGTCGGTCAGCTCCACAATTCGGACACTGCAGAGAAGTTTCTTCTTTAAAGACTGCCCCACAATCTAAACAAGTCCCTCCAATTGGACTAGAGCTTTGATCCCTAGTTCGCGTTTGAGACCGTTTATAACGATTAAAAGAACTCGAACTGCTTGGACGTGACCTCGAACGTGTTGGACGATAACTCACAGTCCTGCTTTCCTCCAAATCACTTCGACCCAATCTTGCCATTGCGGCGATGCAGATACAAATCCCCATGAAAATGAAAAGCACGAGAAATTCAATCATGTGTGTCCACATTTAAAGTAATACACGTTGCTAGTAATTTGAGGGGATATCGGAGATATAAGCGTGTATTATCGGCGAAAAGATATATCCAAGCTAGTCAGTACTATCCCTCCAATTCGGAGTTGCAGCTCGTGAAAGTCACAATTCTTTCTCACACTGAAAATCCCGATCAACTGTGTGCGAAGATTGGTCGGTATTCAAACGTATTGGAAACTTGGGAAGAGCTTGACCGAAAAATTCCAAGTGGCGGTTGGGAGACATTCCTGCGAAAGGTCATCAAAATGGGTCATACCTCTGTGCTAGAACACGCTGTCTTCACCTTTGAAATCACAGGTGTTTCCCGCGTCTTCACCCATCAATTTGTGCGCCACCGCATTGCCAGTTATTTGCAGAAATCATTTCGACGTACCAAAATCAAAGAGCTCATTCTCCCAAAGTCCGTACTTGAAGCTGCCGAAGACCCAGAAAAACTGCAAAAGGCTGCAGAGACACTCTACCGCGAATATTACCGGCGTGGTGTACCCATGGAAGATGCCCGATATCTAGCTCCAATGGGTTCCGAGACTGCAATCATTGCCACCTTCAATGGCCGAACCCTCCTCGAATCCTTCTTCCCTCTCCGATTGCATCAAACCGCCCAATTTGAAATACGAGCAATTGCCAATGAAATGCTTCGACTTGTGAAAGAAATCGCCCCAGTTATTTTTCAAGATCTAGAAGTCGATGAAAAGCTCCTTCAAGAGTACAAAAGCTCCTTTGGTAAATCCTAATCCAATAACTCTGAGCCATTGATGTCCGTTCGAATTCTTGACAGACGCATGGCGTTAAGAACCACTGCTAAGGATAAGCCCATGTCACCAACCGCAACGGCAACCCATAACGATATGAGTCCAGGGAATGTGAGTACTGCAAGACTGAATTTCACAACTAATGAGGTAACGACATTTTGTCGAACGATGCCACGAGTCTTTCTACTTAACCGGAATAAATAGGGTAAGCTCGAAAGATCGTCTTGCATTAATGCGATATCTGCCGTATCAATAGCCGCATCACTGCCAATAGCACCCATCGCAATACCAACATCAGCTGTCGCTAAAGCAGGTGCATCATTAATGCCATCACCTACCATTGCAATCGATCCATATCTCTCTTGTAATGCCTTGATGACCTTCACCTTATCCCCGGGTAACAGCTCTGCATAGACTTCCTCAATACCCACCTCAGACGCAATAGCCCTTGCTATTTCTTCATTATCCCCAGTTAACATGACAGGCGAGATCCCCATTTTCTTCAACACTGAGATTGCTACAACCGCAGACTGACGCACAATATCTTGAACCGCAATAACACCAATCACTTCGCTTTCTGTGCCTACAAGCACCACTGTTTTGCCCTCACGTTCAAGTCGATTAACCAGTTCCCGTGAAAATGTAATCCCGTGCTCAGTGAATAATCGTTCACTTCCCACAAAGAACTCCTCCCCATCTATCGTTCCTGAGACACCACGGCCGGGTATCGCACTAAAATTCTTCACAGGCAGAACTTCCCCGCCTGGGTTTGCAAGCTTCTCAACGATTGCCTGACTAATGGGATGCTCAGAAAACGTTTCTAATGAAGCCGCAATTTCGAGGACCTCTTTGGTGGATCCATTCACAGAAACAATATCAGTCACCACTAGCTGCCCCTCAGTCAATGTAGCAGTTTTATCAAACGCCACAACTTTCACATTCCCCAATTCCTCAACATACCGACTTCCCTTAATCAACACACCATTCCTGGTTGCGCTAGTGAGGGCTGACACCATCGCCACAGGAGTCGATATCGCAAAAGCACATGGACAAGAGATAACCAAGAGAACAAGTCCACGGTACACCCATTCAAACCACGGAACACCAAATAACAAAGGAGGAATTACTACCACGAGTAAAGCAAGCAAGACAATCGTCGGTGTATAATATTTAGCAACCTTGTCGATGAAATGCTCAGTAGTTGATTTCTCCTTCTGCGCCTCTTCAACCAAGGTCAAGATTCTTGAGAGCACCGTTTCATCAGAAAGCCGTGTAACCCGAACCTCAAGGAAGCCTTCATTATTGATGGTTCCTGCATACACTTCATCGTTGACTTGTTTCCTCACGGGAATAGACTCGCCCGTAATAGGGGCTTGATTCACACTCGAAGTACCGCTACTCACAGCGCCATCTAGAGGGATTTTTTCACCTGGACGTACAACCACAATCTCATCGACTTCAACGTCATGAACATGCACATTGACCTCTTTTCCAGCCTGTTTTACCGTCGCCATTTCAGGAGCAAGTTTCATAAGCGATGCAACTGATCGCTGAGCTTTCTCCTTAGCCTTACTTTCGAGAAATTCCGCAATGAAGTAAAGCATCATCACTGCGGCACCCTCTGCTGGATGACCGATGAGAAAACTCGCAACCGCAGCAATGGTCATCAAGAATGCAATGTTTAATTGATGACGGAAGATGAGACCTGAAATTCCAGCTTTAGCGATGTAGAATCCAGCAATACACGCTGTAAAGAAAAATAGGTTCAGTGAAACCCCTGGTAGACCAAGGAGAAGTTCGAAAACAAGACCAAAACTAAACAGGATAACAGAAACAAGAATGATGAGAAACCGTCGATCACTCCACAAAGACCCGCGTGTTATGACTTGTGAATAATCCATTTCACAGGTGCTACAGCCATTTTCTTCATTTGGTCCGTGCAAACTCAATCCCTTCAAGTAATCAGACTATTGTTGTTGAGAGAGGAAAGAATTAGGTATTTATTAGCTTAGTGCTAATCTAATGCCAATTTATAATAAATTTTATTAATATTAACGACGTAATTTAATAAGGTGAATTCATGCCTATTGTCAGCATATCTCTCACTGCAGAGTTATTAAAACAGTTGGACAAATTCATGAAACAACGAGGATATTCGAGTCGATCAGAAGCAATCCGTGACGCGGTCCGATCCACCATTTCAGAATTTGAGCTAAGCAAATTTGAGCACGGTCGGGTTACTGCCACCATCACAGCCATCACTGCCCACGAACTGCCGGGAGTGGATGAGCGATTAACCCGACTCCGTCACAACTTTAATCACATAGTGTCAGGCAACATGCATCTACATTTAGGTGAATCCTATTGCTTAGAAGTATTCATCACCGAAGGTGAAGCCGAAAGCGTTTTAGAATTTATCAGTCGCATCCGAGCCATGCGAGGTCTTCACCAAGTCAACTACACAATTATGCCGTTGTCAAACGAATAGACTGTCTTCACAATATTTTCGGTAAAGGCAATCATTCGATTTTGAGTTTGCGAAACAGGTAAGAAAATCGTTCCATTATTAGTCGATGCAACGAGTCTATTTGCACGTGAACGTGTTGTTTGATCGATTAACCTCAAGGTCTGAATGAAGTGATCTACATCATTTTCATTATTCTCTACGCCGAAACTCACTCGGATTAAACCGGGCAGTAAAAGATTGGTGAGTTTTGGGAGTACACGAAAGAAAATCCTTGTAGCAAAAATTCTGACTGGGTGAATTCTTAAAATGCGTTGGACGAGTAAATGGGCACAGAAACAGCCATTCCGAATGCCAATTCCACCCAATTCAGCAAGCTCTTTTGCAACGAGATTATGTGGCACTTTTTTCAAGCTAATTGCAATTATCCCGCCACGTTGACTGAATCTCGGGGATTGGGGATTTCTAACCCCAAATACTTCAACATCAGGTAACTGAGCAAGACCTTGTAGCATACGATGAGTTAACATTCGCTCCCACTCCTCAATCGTCTCCATGCCGATTCGTTGCAGAAGAATAATCGCCTTGCCCAGAGTAGCGATGCCAACCACATTTTCTTCACCGGACATCTTAATTTTCGAAACATCATCTGATTGGAGATTGATAAGTTCCTTCTTCACAACCAAAGCTCCACTCCCGAAAGGCGCATACACTTTGTGGCCAGAAAAGGCAAAGTAATCAATGTCGAGTTCACTCAAAGAAATGTGACGATGGGCGACCACTTGTGCCCCATCAACTAAAAGCCGTGCCCCATACTGATGGACAAGCTGGCTTATGGCTTGAACGTCAAATATTGATCCAATAACATTGGATGCTCCACTCACCGCTACAATTCGAATCCTTTTCGCATCATATCGGTGTAGCTGGTTGTATTCCCGTAGCATGCGTTCAAGTTCATCCAGGTTCAGAAAACCTTCATCATCTATGGAAACTCGATTGACTGAAACCCCTGAGATATACCTCCAAGGAAGTTCATTCGAGTTGTGTTCCTGCAAGGTTGTTAGAATTACTGGTGTTGAACCATCATCCTGGTCGCGAACGAGGAATTGTGCTACAATATTGATGGCTTCGGTTGTATTGGAAGTAAACAAAACATCATAATCGTTAAGTGGTGCTCCCAAGAATTCCGCACAAATTTCTTTCACCTTTGAAACGAGATCTATGTGGAAATTGTGAGGCTGCCAAAGAATTTGCTTGGCCACTTGCCAAATTGGCTCAAATGTCGGTGTACTGGCAGCATTATCCAGATTACTATACGGTTGTTCACCTTCAACAGTTGGTACACGAACATCATGACCAACAAGTGACAATCTCAGTTTTTGGAGCAATTCCTTCCCAGAGAATCCTTCAAATTCATCCTTATACAGAAGTTCTTGCGAAGTTGAAACCGGACTCCCTTGTATTTTGAAAGTGTTTCTACCGAAACGCCTGATAAGCTGAAGCCCCTTGGCAAGGGCAATAGCATTGATAATACTAGGTGTCCCTGCCTCAAATCTTGCGGGAGGATTAGCCCAGATGACGGACTTGGAATACACCATGTTGACAGTTCCCCCACCCATCTGAAGTAAAGCACCTTTCGGCAACGCTCTGCGTTCAATAGCCAGTGCCCCAATCCCCAATGGCAGACCGATATCACGACTTGAAACCCTCTGAATTTGCGTAGAATCAAAATGCCGTTCCAGTGAATCCAACCGCATTGGAGATCCAAACACGATCATATGCTGCTCCTTCTCCAAATTCATGCATTCAAGAATAACATCCCTGGCACCCTCAAACAGCGCTGTAGTCACCATGGAGTTATGACCCGAACCCCGATGGACATTGGAATAGGTCTTTAGTGCCGTGTAGACACTTCGCTCCAATTCCTTAGAGGCTTGAGGGAATACTGAATTTGATCGATCTTCAGTCATGGTGAAACAGCACAATCCAAGTGATAGTCATTGGATAGAATTGTAACAAGTACAAATACTCTGAGGAAGGGAAGAATTTGATACAATTATTATCTATACAATATCGTGATAAATAGAAAGAGATACCAATCCTTTTCCTTAATTAAACATCTACTAAATACGACGAGTAGAAAATTTACTCAAACAGAAACCTAACTGAACGACACCTCATATTAGGCACAACAAATCGAGAGAAGTTATTCTTCTTCGAAGAGTTCAACCTTCTTGAGACGAATTTCATCCCGCATGGGGCTAGCTGCCATCAAGAAGTATTCTCCACCCTCGAGCTTCATCATCTCTCGGATCCGTTTAGGAATGACAACATGATATGACGAACCATCGGGGCGCATGTAGCCCTTCACAATAATACGTACTTTCTTTCGCACATGACGGGGTGGCCGATGATGAACCATGGGTTCAGCCGGTTCAGGAGATTCGGGAAGTTTTTCTTTTGACATTCTAATCACGCTGTAAATTTATGTAAATTATATCCAGTATAATCATTAGTATAATTATACTCAGTAGGTTTTAAATCTTTCCATTCAGAAAACCTTCAAAAACCCATAGACCATACACCTCGCCATTATACAACCATAGGAGAGAGCCCTCATTCCAATCGAAGCCATCTTCTTTGATCATGGTCGAACCCTCGCTAGCGATTTAGTCATCGAAGACATGAACCGCGAATGCATCTGGCCTAGACTCCAAGAAATTGGAGTGCTAGGCCCGTATGACGATTTCAATAAAGCCAAGGATAAAGTGCTCGTAAAAAGTGAATACGAATACATCGCGGCACCAATCAAACCTTTTTCTGAAGTGACACCCTTCCTGAAACACATAGTCGACCTTATGGGATACAAAGATTTCCCCGTTGACCAACTTCGGGAAATTGAAGGAGAAGGCTGGGAATATCTCCGCACAAAAGTCACGTGCTTCCCTGGAACCCGTGAAGCACTTCAATGGATTCGAGATCAAGGATTGAAACTGGCTGTTGTTTCTAACTGGTATCAAGAGATGATTGAAGGTTATCTAGACCAGTTAAAGATTCGACACTTCTTTGACACCATTATGACCTCAGAAAAAGCAGGAGCCCTCAAAGCAGATTTGAAGCCCTTTCAGTTGTCACTTGACAAACTTAAGGTTCCACCAAACAGGACCATTCATATTGGCGATAGCATTCGTCATGATGGTGCCTGTCGTCAATTAGGCATCAAATACATCTATAGCACTTGGCACCAGGCAGAACACCCAGAAGAGCCCACCCTAGCTGTATCTGAAGACTTGTATGATTATACTGTAGCAACCTATCCTCAGCTGGTTGACTTACTCCATGATCTGATTTCGGTTTAGTAAAGCCCCTTCTTACGAACATGAACGCATGGCATATGGTTGGATATTAGGTGGAAATTCTTTGAATAAAATATCTGACATTGTACTCGTGGATATTTTGATAAGTCAGTCCGACGGGTTTGTTTCTTGTAATTTCTCAGCTTCTTCTTCGCGGAGTGGGGTTTTCATAATCTTTCCGGTAGGATTCTTGGGTAATTCTGAGCGAAACTCCACATATTGAGGAACTTTGAAGTCAGCGAGATTCTCTAGACAATGTTGAAGGATCTGGTCCTCTGATGCTTCGTAGGCTTCTTTCATCACGATGAAAGCTTTAGGAACTTCGCCATAGATTTCATCAAAGACACCGATAACAGCAGCTTCTGTGACCCCCGGGTATGCGTAGAGCACCTCTTCGACTTCCCTTGGATAGATGTTCTCGCCCCCGCGAATAATCAAATCCTTCTTCCGACCCACAATGTAGAAGAACCCATCGTTATCCACATAGCCCAGGTCTCCAGTGTATAACCATCCATCTTTGAGAGTCTCAGCATTCGCTTCAGGGTTCTTGAAGTAGCCTTTCATAACGTTATCGCCTTTGCAGATGATTTCACCTGTTCCCTTTGCTGGAACATCATTCCCTGAATCATCAACGATTTTCATTTTGGTATCAGGTAAAGCAACGCCAATGCTGCCAACTTTGCGTCTATCTTCGGTTTCTGTGGGGAGCGGGTTACAGGAGGAGGCGCAGGTTCCTTCTGTGAGCCCATATCCTTCGACAACGCTGCAATGGAAGGTTGATTCGAAAGCTTTCATGATCTCAATGGGAAGTGGGGCAGCACCACAGATAATCCATTTAATGGAGGACAGGTCTAAACCTTCATGGGGCATTCGCAAAAGGATTGAAAGTATGGTTGGAACAGCACTAAAGGTGGTTGCGCGATATTTCGCGACAGTTTCCCAATGGGTTTTTGCGGAAAAACCTGGTGTGAGTATGGTGCTTGCGCCAAGGGTGAGAGGAGACATGACGGTGACAATTTGAGCATTCACATGAAAGAGAGGTAAAATAAGCATGAATCGATGATCTTCATTGGCGTCTACTCCCAGATGATCAATGATCATCTGGGCATTCCGTTTGATATTGAAATGGGTCTGCAATACACCCTTGGGAAACCCAGTGGTTCCCGAGGTGTACAGAATAGCAGCGGGATCCTCTTTTTCATCTATGGATACTGTTGGTGGAGTGGTTGCTGCGGCTTTTTCCATTAGGTCGTGGTAACTTAGAGCTTCTTGACTCGATTCATCTATGACAATGACATGTTCTAAACAAGGTAGGTCTTTCTGAATAGTGCTTACAATGTCCATAAAACGTGGAATCGTAACTAGGACCTTGGCTTCAGAATGCCCCACTACAAATTGAATTTCTCGTGCTTTGAAAAGGGCATTGACTGGTCCCACGATTGCACCAAGTTTGGGGATGCCCAAGTAGAGATAGACGTATTCTGGCATGTTGGGAAGTAAAACGCTGACGACATCTCCCTTACGAATACCTAGGCTGTGGAGCATATTTGCAACCTTATTGGTAAGCGCATTCAATTGAGTATAAGTCACTGTTTCATCTTGCCAGTAGAGGAAGATTTTATCGGAATATTGTTGAGCCTGTTTTTCAACTAATTCTCCTATTGTCATGGTTCTTTCCTCCAAATGCGATCATGAGTTGGATGATTGTCAATAATAGTTACTCGTTTTGTAATTTCATTTTCTTGGTAGCATCGTCTATAACATCATAGTATTCGATGTCACCGAGATTGCCTTCTGGTTGGTTTTTCCATTTGACCTTCACCGGCATACCTACATACACATCCTCGAATTTGACAGCCGGATTCAGTTGGGTTAGGAATGTTGTGTCGGCCCCATCTTGCTGGATTGCAATAACTGGGAATGACTGCAGTTCTCCTGTGGTTTCATCTTTCATGTAGTTCGCTGTGAAGGTGGCAACCATGCCTGTGTCACGTAGTGCCACCCATTGATCGGGTTGGACAAGACACTTCCCACACACGAGTTTGGGTGGAAAACTTACAGTGTTGCAGCTTCGACATTTCAATCCGATTAACCGTTTCTCCTTCAATGCCTTAAGAAAGGGTTGGAAATGGGTGATGTTGAATTTGTAGCGGTACGATGAGAGAGGCCATTTCCCGGGCATTTGTCGTGTTTTTTCATACTCTTTTTTGAGATATTCCAGTTTCACCATTTTATTCCGTCCTTCATTTTCGTCGTGGTTGATCACTGAGTACTGTCAGTGTTACGAAGTTAATGCAGCCACCCCAACCATGGCCAATCGATGTATGAACCGTTTTGGGAACCTGATTTTCTGCTTTCCCCATGATTTGTAATGCGGCTTCAGCAACTCGCTCTAATCCGGAAGCGCCGATTGCGTTGGTTGAATTGACGCCCCCAGAACAGTTTACGGGTAACTCGCCGTTTGGAGCAGTTGTTCCATCGCGATATCGCAGGTGGGCAGTGTTTTCCTTGAATAGTCCCAATCTTTCTAGCCACATTAGTTCTTGATTGGGAAACGGTGAATAGACTTCTGCGTAATCAATTTCCTTTTCTGGAAATGAGATTCCCGCTTGCGAATATGCGAGTTTCGCTGATTCCACGGCACCCAGTTGTTCGCAGGGATCTAGCTGTCCTGCTCCTGCAGCGGCATAACCTACGATGCCGGTTTCATTCGCTACACTGGATACTCCATTGACATAGGCAGGAATATCAACCGTGTCTTTGGCGATTTCTTCTCTGGTAAAGAGCACTGCACAAGCACCATCAGATGCTGGAGTCACCATGCCAAATCTGAGGGGATAAGATACGTAGGGTGTAGCCATGACCTGTTCGATAGTATAGTCTGGCATCTTAAGGTGGGTCCACCAGTTCTTGGCAGCGTTTCGGCGATTTTGCACCACAACGCGGGCAAGGTCTTCTTCGGTGCAACCACTTCGTTTCATATAGTTGATGGCTTGATAGGAGGCAATACCAATTGCTGCCCCAGCACCAAAGATACGCATGGCACTCTCAGCGGGTAAACCCAAAGCGTTCACAATGGAAATTTCACCTAATGCTACAGATGACAAACCAACACTGGTATTCCCACAGGATTGTTGCTCAAAGGCAACAGCCAACACGGTTTCTATCCCCGGAAGTCCTGCAGCAACATGATAGTATCCAGCAATCGCAACCGACCCTCCCGTGGTGCCCCCAGTGGTTACTCGGATAAGTGGCTTGTCACGGGCACCCACCCAATCTGTCATCCATAACTCTGGTAGATTCGCTCCCTCAAAGGCAGGCATATTTCCCATCACGATGGCATCAACCGCATCCATCTCAATATTCGCATTATTCAGACAATCCTGGATCGCTTCGTTGGCCATTTCAGCCATATTCACATCGGAACGTTTGGAAGCATGTTCACAGAAACCCGCACTCACTATCGCCGCTTGTTGCTTACTCATTTCCGTCCACCTCTTTCCAACACAAAGAGAATATTATTCTGGGCACATAAGCCAATTTGACCCGAGGCCACAACACGGTGGACATCTTTCACCTGATGCTCCGAAGCGTCACCATGAATTTGCTTCGCTGCTTCAATCAGCCGAATCATACCCGTGGCACAAGGAGTATTTCCGCTCATCGCACCACCTGAGGGATTAATGGGTAATTCTCCGCCAATTTCAGTTGACAATGATGCCCCTTCTCCAGGTTTACAGAATCCCAATGCTTCAGAGAAAATCATCTCTTCGTGGGCAAAGTGCTCAAATACTTCGGCGACATCAGTCTCCTTTTTCGGGTCTTTCACTCCCGCCATTTTATACGCCATTTGCGCAGCATTTTTCATTGATTGGCTTTGTGTGAGGTCTCGATCACCTAGATAATAGGCTTCTTGCGAATAGCCCACTCCGGTAATCCACACGGGATCATCACGAATCTTCAAGGCCTGCTGTTCTGGAGCTAAGATGATGCACGCCGCACCGTCACAGGGATGAGAATACATTAGTTCTGTGACTGGTGAACTGAGTACATCGGCTTTCAGAATCATTTCGGTCGTTGCTGCTGGTAACTGGGATTCAGGTAAAGCTAGCTCATTTGAAGTGGCATTCCTCCGATTCTTTACTGCAACTTGAGCAATGTCTTCAGCAGACACGTTGAAGTGGTTCATGTAAGCTCGCATCTGAAACGCCCCAGCAGTCATATCGTTAATCAATTCGAGAGGACGTTCAAAGGTGGGATCTGTCGAAAGCAGTGTGGACGAACTATAGGGATAGCAGGAGGACATGCTTCCACCCCAAACGAGGACTAACTTGTGATGTCCTGTTAACGCTCGGAGCATTCCATAATGAACTGCAAAAGCTCCGTCCATTTCGACCTTGGTTTCATCTTTCATGTACCCTCCACCGGCTTCCACTGTGAAGCAATTCGAGATGGTTCGTCCGTCATAGTAGTCATTAGTAGCACTCACCACGGAGGTAACATCTTTGTGTTTCAAACCCACATTATCGAGCGCACCCCTAACGGCTTGGAAAATCAGTTCATAACGACCCATGTTATGATCCAGCGCAGGCGGAACCTGATAGTAACCCACAATACCTACCTTGTTCACCTTTCTCCCCCCTTGAGCATTCTAAAACCCTTAATGTCCCTGGGATGCCCTTTCAACTCATCATTCCAGACAACCTGAACCTTCAAACCAATCGTCAGGTCTTTTTCTTGAACATCAAGAAGAGGATAGACAACTGATGTATCACTTCCATCGAATTGGACCATTCCAATTGGAATCGCTTCAGAAGTTTTTTTCTTGCCTGCTTCAGATACTGCAATCCTTGTTGTTGTGAAATTGCGTAACGTTCCAGTATCTTTCAGTTTGACCCAGTTATTACTCAAATCTATGGTTTTGAAACAGTTTCCACAGACCTTCCTGGGAGGCACGAACACTCTGTTACACGTCGGACATCTATTTCCCAGTACCTGCTTGGATTCGAGCCCATCATAGAATTTGTCCATATATTTGCCAACCCAGAAATTATAATCCGCTTGCACAAAACCAGTTGTAATTTCAATGCGTTTTCTTGTCATTGTACTCTCACATCCTACACGTATGTTTTGGCGAAGTTGTTCATGATTTGCTTGGCTTCATTCATGATTTCAGAAATCAACTCCTTACAGGTGAGCATTTCATGAATTCGGAGAGATGCCTGTCCAGCCCAGATAGCACCATCTTCGATATTTCCTTCAGGACCCTTGGCCCGGTATGTGCCTTCCGTCTCGAAGAGCAACACATCCATCATTGAGATTTCACCTCGTTGCATCTTCTGAGTAAGCTCAAACAATTCAAGTGAATATTTGTTCTTCAGGTGCCGAAGGGGGCCATATACACCTTGAGTGACAATCGTTGCCGCTTTTTTCGGAAATTTAATGGAAGCCGCAATAATTTCCTCTTTTACTTTATCGTTGAATTCACATTCTTTGGTAACGATAAACCGCGTTCCCACATAGATGCCTAACGCGCCAAAGGCTAGCATGGCAACAAGTCCCTTCCCATCACACACACCCCCACCTCCAATCACGGGCACGTTGACTTCTTTAACCACCTCTGGTACCGCCACAAAGGTATGAATTGGCTCATATGCAACGTGACCTCCTGCCTCATACCCCGTGACAATCAAACCATCGACACCCGATTTCTCTGCCTTCTTTGCATGGTAAACGCTTGGAACGGTATGAAACCGAAGCATCCCCGCTTCCTGAATTTTTTTCAAATGTAGCTGAGTCGGATCACCAGCAGAGCAGAGCACCATCTTGAGCTTCTTTTGCAGATTGGAATTTCTATCCCGCTCCTCAAGAAGTGCATCCAACAAAAAAGGAACATCAGGCTGCTCCGGAGCCACACGAAAATTAACTCCAAAAGATCCTTGAGCTTTTTCTCCTACTTCACAGATTGCTGCCATCATATGCTCTTTTACATTCTCAATCGCCTTCTGTTTAGCATCTTCATTTTGAATAGCTTCAAAAAGCCCGTCTTCAAGCCGAGGAGCAGGATGACTCACCATCCCAAATCCTCCCGCAGAAGCCACAGCTATAGCAAGATCTTTCGTATCAAAGGGCCCCATTGCGGCTTGAACAATTGGATAGTCAATTTCAAGCATATCACATATTTGGGTCTTTATCATAACACCACCACAAGCTCGTGGAAGTCAACGTTTTACGGTGTCATTTCTCCGTTGATTGTCTGCTGGTTCTATGTGACTTAACTTTACTTAAATTCATGACTAGCAATTGCTGTGAGAATCAAATGGATACAACCAATGGCTAGTAGGCGTCTTGTTATTCTTTAGGTGGTTCCTTGAAGGAGAAAGATGTGATGATTTCTAGCATGCGTTTTTCTTTTAAGAAATTGATGATTTGATCCACTTTCGACGGACACATTTTTTGCAACCGTTCAGCAGCTTCTGTATCCAAACCAAAAGCCTCCCGTCGCTGGATTTCAGTAGAGACTTTTTCCTTCGCAACGGGAGCAGCAATATCCAAATCAGTCATCGTAATGTTATCAGATTCGAGCTTGTTGGTCAGAGCACCATATTCCTTATTGATTTGCTGTAATAACGCTAGTTTCCTATTCAAATCCGTGACCATATTATAGGCACACAAGGACGCCGCACAGCCCATGAGGTTATCTACCACATGGTCTTTTGGGTCACCCGACATAATATCACGAGAGATAACAAGGAACCGGTAAGCCAAAAGAATTGCCATTAACCACTCAGATTATTGCTCATGATTAGAACGAGGTGCATCCATCTTCTGAATTTCATTGAACAATTATTCAACATTCTCAAAGCTTGAGGCCGCTGTATATCTACACTCAGTTGACGAGCGACGGGTCCGGCCTTCTCCTAAAAGACTATGATGCCAATAATCAACAATTCACGTTGAAAAAACAATTCAGGCACAAAGTATCAGCCAAGCTGAGAGTGCATAGAAGGTTTTCAGATGTTAGAGCATTGATTCTGCTCTAACTTCATAGTGCTGTGAACGGGCATCAAATCGGGAAAGCAGTTCTCTAGCTTTGGGAGGAACTACAGCAGTTTCATAGTCTTCACCGGCAAAAGTTCGCACTGAATCAAGGGAATCGAACCACATGATGGTAATGAATTCCACCTCAGTTTTGTGAGTTCGACGTAAGAGTTGAATTCCCCGGTAGCCATGTATCTGACGCTCTTGAATACCTATGAAAATTTCATTCTTAAGAAGCACCTCATAGGAGTCGGCTTTCTCAAGCGTTGTCCACCCATGCCAAATTCGACTAATCATGATCTATTACTCCTACCCACTATGATGATGTCAAAACTTAAAATTACAACCATACAATTTGGGTCCTGTTTTCCATTCAGATTGTGTAAAGTCGATGAATAGCTGGATATGCCCGAGAGTCTGAAAACCCTGCTTGAACAAGAATTGGATAACCCGTTGGTTTCGCGTCACGGGTCTCACGCTAAGGCTTTTTGCACCCTGTTGTTTGGCTTCGAGTTTTGCCTTCTCTAGTAATTGGGAACCAACGCCTTTTCCCCGATGATCCGATGCGACTACTAACGGTTCGATGAATAGCTCTTCATCTCGTGTTTCGAGCCCCACAAGGCCAATGACCTGGGATTGGTGTTCAGCAACCCATAGGCAGTTTGTTCCAACCGTGGCTAAGTGTTTATCAAAATATAATTCAGGTTGATCGCCGCCGATTGTTGAGTCTTCATAGATTTCACGATGCCATTCTGTCAATTCCCTCCAAAGATCCCGACAGGCTACCAGGTCATTATCTTGATATCTCCGAATTATGATAGATTCGCTCATGTATTTCCTTCGTTCACCTAGAAGCTAAAACAGTGTCTGTCGAGATGCAAACTCGATAATATCTGATTTGCATTAATCGTAAGCTTCATTACTAAGTTGTTTAGCGTCATGTTTGGTTGTGCATATGGTTAATCCCCTCGCTGTATATAGCATCCCGGATTGGACTTGGGATTTTATCATCGCACTCGTAACCTTTGTTCTCCTCCTCGTCCTAATCCGCATCATTGATATGCTCCATCAACGAGGATCCATCCCTCTTCATGTATCCCAAAAAGTCTTCTACATCTTTGCAGGCCCCACCTTCCTAATCTGCTGTCTATTCTTTGCAAGCACGTACTTAAGCCGATACATGGCAGCAGCTGTACCCACCCTCTTTCTACTCCTTTTCATTACCACTACGTTAGGTTATGCACAAAATGAAGGATTCGTTCGTACCCTATCCCGTGAAGGGGATTCAGTGGGACTCCTCAAAGGACCCCTGCTCTACATCCTCTTCATGATTTTCGCAGCCTTGTATCTCTGGTATGTTCCTCTCGACATCATGGGTACTCCACAGTTCGATATGTTCATCCCAACTGCTTTCCTCATCATGGGACCATTGGCTGGTGGCAATGGCTTTGCCAACCTGATCGGTCGCAGGTATGGTAGACACAAATTCAATGTGGTTACTGAAAAGAGCCTTGAAGGCAGCCTCATCATGTTTTTATTCAGTCTACTATTTACCTTCATTCTACTAGGGATTTACTGGCTCATCCTCGGGCATATCTTTGAGTCTTTCAGCATCTTCACGCTTATAACCCCAATCTTTGTTGTTTCGAGCGTAACTACGATTGTCGAGGCATTGAGCCCACGGCACACGGATTATTTTTTGATTCCCCTATGCGCCCTCATCACCATTCTTATCCTCTCGTGGGTCGGCTTGTATCCCTATTTTGTCATGTTTCCTCTAAGAAATCCCTTTCTCCCCTGACATATGATACTTCAATCGTCGGAATACAAATTGATTGAGTAAAAAAAAGAGAAGATTATTATTATTACATATCACTGAACACCTTTGCAAGGGAAGGGATGTAGTATGGAGAAAATACTACCTGAAGTTAAGCTTGGTTATGGAGACCTCTACGAGATTCTCATTGCACCAATCAAGTTGAAGTTGTTGTTGACGAGCATTGAACTCAAGGTGTTCAACGAGCTTTCCAAACCAAAATCAGCTGATGCTGTGGCTAAGACTCTGAACACTGATCCGACGAACACGAGACTGTTCCTCGACGGATTGGCAGCAATTGACCTTTTAGAAAAAACGAAGGGACTTTACAAAAACTCGTCTATAGCTCAAACCTTTCTAATTGAAGGCGGTCCAACATATTTGGGTCGGATTCTACCCTTTTTGCAGCCCGACGCGCAGGTATTTGAAAATCTCACCAAACTGGTTAAAGAAGGTCCTCTACCGCAACCGGAAACGCCGCCATTCTCTGAAGAGGCGGTGGCTCAAGGAGTCGTCATGATGGCTGACGCGGAACGAGCGGGCTACACTCAGGAAGCAGTGAAGATCGTGTTGGAACTACCGGAGTTCCCGTCATTCCAGAAGATGTTGGATCTGGGTGGCGGTCCCGGGCTTATTGGGATGGCAATAGTTGCTGAACACCCTAATATGAAGGCAATAAACTTTGATCTGCCACCAGTCGCTCGGAAAGCCAAGGCGTACATTAGGGAATATGGAATGGAGGACCGGATGGAGATCCTTGTTGGAGACTTCAACCAGGATTCAATAGGTGAAGGATACGATCTGGTCTGGGCGTCAGGTGTACTCCAATTTGCATTTGACATTGACTATATTGTGAAAAAAGTCTATGAGAGCCTTAATCCAGGCGGTGTCTTCGTTTCTCTTTATCCTTTTGCCCACACCCACGAGCGAACAAAACCTGAACCGGTCATCTTAGGACTATTATCAATGGCTTTAATGGGACATGAAGCCGGAATTGAAAGAGGATACGTTGCAGATTCTATGAAGAGAGCTGGATTCAAATCCGTCCACTCACGAAATATGGATACGCTTCTGGGACCAATGGACCTCGACATCGCCCGAAAATAGTAGTGTTTTATTACTTATCCAGTTCAGGAGAAGTATCAAGTGAGATTTTCTCCAACCTCATAGATAATTTTCGCTAGAACTACCCTAGATTTGGTAGCCTGAGTACATCAAAAGGATACCGAAACACAAGAGGTTACTACCTGAATCCATATCTTTTCACGTTAGTTTTAAAGAAAACATCAAGCGAGCTTAAACTATTGGGATTGATTTTAAATGGCTAGCGAAAGACCACAGATGGGAGGCATTTTTGCAGGGTTGAAAAAACGAATATTCGGTACTTTTGCTGTTTGTATCATTTGGTTTATCTTTCTTATCCTATATCTGTGGTTCGTGGCAGACGTGTATATCTTAGGACCATACAAGAATTGGGCAATTTTCCTTGTTTCACTGGCTATCGTAAGTGTAATTATCGTTGGCTTCTTTGCAACAATGGATTTCAGTTTTGGTCCACGGGAAAAAGAAAAACCAACTGAAGTGTAATTGACTTCAATATTATGATTCTGAAGTCTGCCAATCCATAAAACCTGGGTGCACTTCACTCTGATTTGTCAAACAGTTTGTTGACAAATTTACATCCACGATTTTCTATAGGATTGTTTTCATCGTAAAAGCACATTTTAGTGGGTTCTTCTTTTGAATATTTCAGGCAGCCCCAACATTGGCTGAACATACGAACCTTATGCTTCTCCCGGTACTCTTTGCATAATTCAATAGCTTTCTCCATAGGAATATTGTTTGACATGAAATAGCATTTCTTGTTAGAAATTTAAATTACTTTTCACGTATGGGCCATTCAACAGTCCAGCCTCTAGTTTTATTTCATTAAGAACCACTCATACTAACACCTTGAAGGAAAAGCTAACACGTGTTAGAAACACTAAAAATTACCGTTTTTGGCGCTTCTGTTGGCGAATGACATTGAGCTTTTGCATTGTCCAAAGAAATAATATCGTTGATATTATCAGGATTGATGTCCAGAATATGAAGCTGATATCAATTCCTGTAATGTAAATTGGTAGCTCAATAAATGTTCCAAGAAGGTCACTCCACCAATACGAGAATAGAAAGACATCCATACTGGTATGGGCGATCATTACGGGAATTAATGAGCCAGATAGATAGGCAAGATAACCCAAGAACACACTTAGTATTAGACCGTGAATAAAAATCGGAGGTAACCATGCTTGGTTAAGATGGAAGATTATGAATGTAATTGAAACAAATGCGATTGCTAACTTTTGATCGTACCGTTTTTCAAGGGGAACCTGTCCATATCCTCGAAAACCAATTTCTTCACAGATCCCTGCAACCATTGCGGCCATGAACACAAATGGCCAAGCCACCCAAACTGGCACTCCTTCGAGATTATAGATGGTGAATAACTCAGAAGGAAATGGGATAAGCCTGAAAGTTACTACAAGCATTGCTTGCGAAATGACTACGAAGAGTATTATGGCTACAATACTCCAAAGCCAAACACTTGATGGCAGCTTGACTAATCGAAAATTGGTCCATCTAAACTCCTGTGTAGCTTTATGACCCCAACGACCACTAAAAAAGAGAACAAAGCCAAATAATATGCCACCCATGATGAGGATAGTCCAAGGAAATGGTGTAAGGATTAATAATAGCGACCATGATAAGGTTCCAATCATGGTAACAGATAACATCAAAATTAATGCTTGAATAATAATGGGAATCCGATTCCACAAAACCGATATCTTATTACTCAATAAACTCAACTCCAAGCCTATTCTGATTCTCAATATATGAGATGATGTTCTCATATTAAAATATTGTTATATCGTTTTATAGGATAATTATTCCAAAGTCTAAAATTGAATTGCTCGAGTTAAAAATCTCCAGAAATGAAACCGCGATCAGCCCTTGAACCTAGCAGGCAGAATACTTCAACAAAGCAGCTAGGTACCTATTATGCCTTTGAGGATGTTTGGAAACACCTTCCTACGACTTTCCGTGAATAAGACTTTCAGGGCTAACACGTAGTTGTAAGGCGTCGCAAGCCCTATCAAGTGTTAGTCACTACCACCTAACACGTGGTAACTGGAATAAAAAGACCCTCTTTTTCCCCACAAACAAATGATAAACATCCGTTCAAACCTAGGAAGTCCCATATCAAGGTTTTTATGGTCGATTGTGGTAAATTTCATTGAGGGATAGTCATGGAAACTGAAGAGATTACTCTTTACGAAGAAAAGGGGCGCCTTTGGATAATCTGGTCTTATTATTTTAAAGTCTATCAAGATAGGATTGAAGCATAACGGCTGCGTTTTTGTTCCGTGAAAGCCAAATCCATGTAGAGGCATTTCCCAAGGGTAGTCAATGTTCCCTTCATTCCGAAGAGTTGGCCTATGATCGGTGTGCCTTATGCGGGCACCTATTTTGCGAAAAATGCCTTGTGCGAATCAAACCAACGTGGTATAGGACAATTGGATTCTTCCGTTTCAACGGTGTTGCCTGTAAAGTGTGTGCGTACCGTCGGGTCAAATGGTGTTGGTTGTTTGGTCTGTCATTTTGGCTGATTTTTTTGACTCCGCTGCTGCTCTTCCTTAATTGGAATCCTATGTTGTTGTTTTCTCACCTTGATCCCGCTCAAGCAGCCGAAGCAGCTCGGGGTGCCACCCTAACCGGTGTAGTGCTGGCAAGTATGGTAACGTTGGATTGGTGGGTTCAGGGTAAAACCCAGGTTATGCCTTCGCTGTCAAAGCAACCTGAAGAAATCGTGGATATGGAGACACGTATCGTCGACAGCTCTTAGCATGGAATAACGGTATTTGTAGCAGATTTCGATGCAGCCAGTTTAGCTAATTCTAGAACAATTCTCAGAGATGACGACACCAGGCAGCCTTCCAACACTCAACCACTATGATTCTGTATCATTTAACGTGCATCGTGGTTGGGGTATCCTTGACTTGTATGATGCATATCAGCTAGTCATACAACCTTCATAACTTTCCGGTTGGCTTAATAAGGATTTAAATAAGGCCATTCGATGAGAACTCCTTGGGAACGTTCATTAAATGGTTATTAAGGGAGACCTCAACGAGGGTGAATTGTCTGGGCATAGAAGACATGGCTAGGAACTTCGTCATGGCTGGAATCACCATCAACATAGTGGTGATTAATTTTCCTGGTCTTATCGGCGTTTACGCTGTCATGCTTTTGCCAAGTTCCTTCCTCGTTTTGATGTACGGTTCACAGATGGTTTTGATATTACTTGTTAGTGGCCTCTTCTTCGGAGTGATCCTTCCCTACCTAGTAATGCAAAGTATTACACCCAAGGATAAAAATGTAAATAGTGCCACCTTCATCATTTGTGGCGCGCTAACATTATTTTTCATTGGCGGCTTCTCCATCCTAATCGCTGGCATACTCATCTTAAAATGGGTTTTAAATGAAAAGCCAGTGAAGCTACCTACTTCCTCTGCACCACCCGCTCCAACGTCAACTCCCCTTATCAGTAGTAATCTGACAAAGGGAACTAATATGGGGAGGGATGATACGGCTCGGGCACTTGCCCTAGCTGGAATCGTCCTCAGTATTCTCACCCTTGTCTTGCTTTACATCAGCGTGGTAGCCCGTTTGGCAGACCCTTTGCAATGGCCTTTTTCCTTGGGGATTTGGGACTCCTTTATGGTAACGTTCATTTTTACTCTATGTATAGGAATGATCTTGCCAGCTATAGGTTACCATAGCATTACCTCCAAGGATAGAGTAAGGGCGGGTGCCGTCCTTATCGTATCTGGCGTGTTAACAATGATTCCCCGCTTCACCTTGATTGGCGGCGTCTTCCTCGTTTTCGCTGGTGTCTTCGCCCTCAGCTGGAATCCTGCAGGCTGAGTAAGAGAAAGATTACTGGTAGAACAATTCATTCCATAATCCTTTCCTTAATCAAATCCAAACATTGTCGGAACCCGAATTGCCGGGCCTTCTCGAGGCGATCGAGGAATTTGCTGTTCTTTGGTGTCACTTGGCTGGGAGTCTGGTACTTTGCTTACCGAACCCGGTGGTGGAAGAAGAAAACCAAGAGAGACATCAAGGACGGCGCTTAGGCGTGTTTCCCCACCCAATACACAACTTTTAATTAATTGACTAATCCATCGAACAAGCTTTTCCTTCAAATAAACCTCGCTGCTCACCTGCATGAACAATCCATCCACACCGTCGAAAGCATGCTCAAAGCAACCTCACAATAAGGACTACCCACACCCTGAAGATAGAGAATTTTGCTAAATTTTACCAAGAAGCTGTCGTTGATTTCCAAAGAAAATAAAGACAAGGGGCAAAGCTGGAAGCAATACAGCTAGAGGGAGTGCGAGGAAAGGGAGTATGAAGAACTGGATGTAGATTGTGTCTTCGATATCAATTAGATTATATGCAAAAATAAAAAATGCCGCGACAAGCAATGCTAAATCACGAACAACACCCATACAACCCTGAACCAAGGAACTGCAGACCTAGCACCCCACACAATCGCAAACACCACGAAAACCCAAAGCAGGGTAACCACCAGGAGCCAAAGGACCCTTCAGGCTTGGTGTAGAGGTATTCTAGAACGTCTTTTCCCGTAATTTCCTTCACTAGCTTAGAAGGAAAAAACTTGATGAACTCGCGGAGGACCCGTTTATAACGTTCCCTCGTGTTCTCTGTACGGTTCGGGTTGAGAAGGAATTCTTCGAGAAGCAGTGCCTCAGTCATGGCACAGTAAAACATTCTAGCAGAACGTTTAAAGTTTATACATCTGGCGTTCAAATTTTCTTTTACACTGTTTTGCAAGGATAAGAAACACTTTCCTACGACTTTCCGTGTATAAGGCTTTTAGGGCTAACACGTTGTTGTTAGGCCTCGTAAGCTCTATCACGTGTTAGTAACTACCATGGCAACACGTGGTAGCTCTGGGATAAAAAGACCCCCATTAGTAATCAAGATATTAGCACAGGTTGAGAACTTTCACTATGTCACAGTTCGAAGACATAGATGTAACTAAAGATAGCTCCACCTGCATTAGACAGTATTTTTTAGCATATTATCATATTTAGAACAATTAGGATAGAATGGACTAAAGTCAAAGGTGGAAACACAATTGAAGATTTCATTAACTAGGATTATAGCTGACATTCATGCGTTGTTCCATTGAATTGTAATTACAGAAATTGTAGGATGTTGGGTACTAATCTGTGGTCAATGGCTTTTTTTAATTCCTTTTCTTTTCGTACAAAAAGTGCAGCACCCTTGAGGATCTGGGCTGCAGCAATGGTGAAACAATCAGGAAGTGCAATAGCAGCCTTGCACTTTAGTTGCGCTGAAAGTTGCCACAATGACGAAGCAGGAATTGTTTGGATAGTAGCTGATTTAATAAGGCTCTTTACTTTTTTTGATGCTGTTTCCCACCCTGCTTTCCTACAGATAATGTAAGCTAGTTCACTCATTGCTAGTTCAGTACAAGCAAATAGGCTGTTTCCTGCTGCAATTTCCTGAGCTAAATCTTCTGTTCTTTTTTCTCCTGTAGCCAGTGCGATTAGGACACCACCATCAAGAACGAAGACTGCAGGCTTAGTTTCTTTAGCCATTGTCTTTGAGTCGCTCCTGTATCAGTAGTTGATAAAGTTCATCAAAATCTAGTCCAGGCTCTGGTGTTGTAAATGACTCCCACGAAGCTATATCTTTTTTCTGGTGCTCAAAAAAGTGGATTAAATGCTTAATAGTGGCATCAAAGTCGACTCTTCGACCTTGTTGCCGCTGAAGATCAGCTGCAATTTTGAGGAGATGTTTTCTTGTATCCTCTTTAATGGAAATCGTCGTCACTTATTTTCACCATGTTATACATAGTGGTTGTGCTTAATATAATGTTTGTGTTAGATATAATTTCTGTATGACTAGGGAGCAAATTGTGGGTCTAGAAAAAACTGTTTAAGAAGCTGTACGTCGATCATTTCACCTTTAAACACCCTCGCTGAACGTTTAAAGTTTATTTGCGATGTACTTGTCCTGAATTTGGGAGAGTTTGGAAACACTCATCTATTCATCTTGACGGAAAAGCTAACACGTGTTAGAAACACTAAACATCACCGTTTTCCGGTTTAGTTAGTCAAGCTAACACGCGTTGTTGGATGAATTCCAACCTTTACGTGTTAGGTCATAAACACATTAACACGTGGTAGTTCTGGGGTAAAAAGATCCTCTTTTCCTTTTGTTGTTTATAGACTATTGACCTAATTCAAAGGACTGAGTAGTAGTTAATCTATCTTCTAGGAGATGTGGAGGTATTAATTCCATTGCGTTTCGTTTTTTGGGGATTTACTTCATCTCTTTCAAATAAACATCGGTGGTTTTTGCAGTACTATAAATCGGAACGAAGGTCCACTCAGATAAGCCAGCGTAATGAAGGTTCCATCGAACTAATTGATGGGGATCATCGACATCAAGGATTACAAACCCTCGATTTCCACTTTCGCTAATAATGTTGTAAGGGCCATATTTGACCTTAGGATACTTATCGGTGCCTTTTTCGTAAATCGCTATAAGTTCTGCATTTTTCTTCACAAGCGCATCTAATTTTTCCATGTCAGCCTCCCAATAGGCGATATACTTCATTTTGACCAACCTTTTTTTAATACCTGAATATCTTCCTGATAGATTTCTTAATTACCAGAAACCTATCCCTCAAGGAAGAGCTTAAACAAGACATCTTATTTAAGTCTAATTATTGATGAACTGTTCAAGCATGGAGCACACAAAACATCACCCTTTTCTGGTTAGGTTTGTCAGTGCTAATAATTAGAAAGTAAAAACCTTTGCCGATTAAGAAGAAGTAATGAATTTTAAAGTCGAATAGCACTATTACTAATCAATCAAATTTTGGAGGATTAAGTATTGGCAAAGAAAAAAAGACTAAAACCCACAACAACAGATGCCGGGATCCCAGTAGCCAGCGATGAGTTTTCTCTTACCGTAGGGCCTGATGGCCCAATTCTGCTGCAGGACCACTACTTGATGGAGCAGATGGCCAACTTTAACAGGGAGATGATTCCAGACCGCCAGCCCCACGCAAAGGGTTCCGGGGCCTTCGGATACTTTGAGGTGACCAAGGACGTCAGTACTTATACAAAGGCAGCCGTGTTCCAACCGGGCACGAAGACCGAGGTGTTGGCCCGATTCTCCACTGTAGCTGGCGAAAGCGGCAGTCCCGATACCTGGCGGGATGTACGCGGCTTTGCGCTGAAGTTTTACACCACAGAAGGCAATTATGACATGGTGGGAAACAACACCCCTGTTTTCTTCGTACGTGATCCTATGAAGTTCCAGCACTTCATCCACTCCCAGAAGCGCCGTGCGGACAGCGGCCTGCGTGATAACGACATGCAGTGGGACTTCTGGACGCTTTCACCCGAGACGGCCCATCAAGTCACCATCTTGATGAGTGATCGTGGAGTCCCCAAAAGCTATCGGCACATGAACGGCTACTCGAGCCACACATTTATGTGGGTCAATGCCAAAGGCGAGCGATACTGGGTGAAGTATCACTTCAAGACAAACCAGGGCATTGACTTCCTCACCCAGGAAGAGGCCGACCGGATTGCCGGTGTTGATGCCGATTACCACCGCCGCGATCTGTTCGAGGCGATCAAGCGGGGGGATTACCCCAGTTGGACCCTGAAAGTCCAGATCATGCCCTTCAAAGAGGCCGAGACTTACCGATTCAACCCCTTCGACCTGACCAAGGTGTGGCCCCACGGAGATTACCCGGTACACGAAGTGGGCCAGCTGACGCTGGACCGTAATCCGAGCGATTTTCACGCTGAGATTGAGCAGGCGGCGTTCGGGCCGAACAACCTCGTCCCCGGAATCGGTCCGAGCCCGGATAAAATGCTGCTCGCCCGTCTGGTTTCATATGCTGACGCCCACCGGGCTCGTCTAGGTGTCAACTACAAGCAGATTCCAGTCAACCGACCCAAAGTACCAGTGCACAACTACAGCAAGGGCGGGGCCATGCGGATTGACAACGTCTCAGATCCTGTCTATACGCCCAACTCAAAAGGCGGCCCCAAAGCCGACCCTGAGCGGTATCCCGAGGTGGCCATCTGGAGTGCCAGCGGCGAGTTCATCCGTGCCGCCTACACCAAACGCAAGGACGACGACGATTTCGGTCAACCTGGCACACTGGTGCGCAAGGTCATGGACGATGCGCAGCGCGACCGGCTGGTGTCCAATGTGGTGGGGCATTTGCAAAACGGCGTGTCCGAACCCGTTCTGCAGCGGGCCTTTGAATACTGGCGCAACATCGATAAGGAAATCGGCGACCGCATAGCCAAAGGCGTGAAAGGCGGATAATCAGCTCGCAGACGCCTTCGTTTGGGTGTGGTTCAAGCTGATGTACCACGACATGGTACCCCGAGTGCTACTTAGACCCCGAGATTCCCACTGAGGAACTCATCTGGCAGGACCGTTCTCATGGCTTAAGCTCCAAAACGGAATACATAATCGTCTTCTCACAGTGCTATCGAAATCTTTTCTGGTAGAATGAGATCCTCATAATGAAAATGAGCCAGTTTCTATTTTTGCTAAAGGAACCCTGAGCCCCACCTATACTTCACCAAAAAACAATCCGGGAGTCTCCAATTATGAAGAAGCCAAAAGATACCATACTTATTTAGAAAGTCATCTGGCGTTCAAATTTACTAATCTACGGTTTTCCATTAATAAGAAATACTAAACCTCACGTTTTATCGAAAAATCGAATTTTTAAGGTTCGAAGGATAAGGGAGGGCGTCCAACCCTTCCTGGGCGGAAGGGTGTAGGAGTAAGTCTAGGAGAGTCCGAATTTGATGAAAAAACAGAGAAAGTTGAGTGGTCTGCTAGTTGTAATAGCTGTGCTCTGGGCGATGTCGATGCTGTTGCCGTTCTCTGATGCGGTGCGGGCAACGGATGTGATTGCGGATACCTTCAATGACATGGACTATATGGGCTGGGATACCTACGGAAGATTTCTTAATAAAATTGCATTTATGGAGTATTTTCCTGATGGTGTTGGTAATTTTTCTGCTGCTGATCAAACATTGAAGGTCATTGGACCCTCAGAAAATGAGACCTTTCACTACTTGAGTATGGCGTACATAAATAGCTCAATTTGCTATGGCACATGGAGCTTCGATGTGTTTGTATTCAACAATACACTGGGTTGGTGTTTCGTTCAATTAATTGGCGATTCCTATAATCCCATAGAAGGTTGGTCCAATATTCCGGGTCCATACAAGAATTACAGTTACGAAATTTGGATATACACGCGGAATCTAGGATCACACTATTATCAGCCTACGATTACCCTTGAACGATGCTATGACGGTACTTACACTCTTGAGGGGCAACATGCGGTTTTGCCAGGCACGGCTACTTGGTCAAATTGCTGGAATCACTTCGATATAACCCGAAATTCCACCGGGTATTTCAACATCTATCTTAATGGAACTCACTGCATCTCAGTACAAGACGCTGTTTTTCCCATATCTGGTTACTTCGCCTTTGAAGCCCAGAGTGGTTGGGCCATTGATAACGTGGCAATATTTGATTACATCGTTCCACATCCGCCCCCCGAAACACCCGAAACACCCGAAACGCCCCCACCACCACCTAACAACACAACACTCATGATAGCAATCGGCACCATCGAACTCATCATCATAATTGTGCTAGTCATCTTCTACCTCAGACGACGCTCATAAGCAGGTGGTCGTAGGGCAAACGCCCTACACCCCTCCCTTTTTTCAAAATAATCAAAGTGCAAATTTAGTAATAAAATCAGATTTATAGGGTTCATGAGAATAGTGTGGATACAATCCTTCCCTTGAGGAGGATTTGGAGAAAAAAAAGGAGATATCTAAATTGTTCGTGAAGCACAGAAGATTGACAACTCTTCTTGTCGCCATCGCTCTTCTGTTGGTACTATCTTTACAACTTCCATTACAAGACCCGGTTAAAGCAACAGAACTCATCACAGACAATTTCAATGACATGAATTACGATGGCTGGGATACTTTCGGAATATTGTACAATAGAACGGATTACAGGTACTATGATGCTGGTGTCGGTAATTTCACTGCTGCTGATAAGACTTTGAGGGTCAACGGATCAGAAACCACCTGGGACCTACAATACATGAATTTAGCGTACTTGAATCACTCAGTGAATTATGGCACCTGGAGCTTCGACCTGTTTGTAGTCGATACTCCTGGTGCGGAGTGCGTGGTTCACTTAATTGCTGATCACTATAATCCAGCACAGGAAATTTCAACAATCCCAGGTCCAGGTATGAATTACAGTTACTGCTTTGTGATGATCACACATAATATAGGCGAATATTATTACCAGCCAACGATTGACTTCTGGAGACTTGTTGGAACTGAACATACAAGTCTTGGAAGCTATGATGTTGGACCACCTTCGTATTCATGGAACAATTGCTGGACCCACTTCGATGTGACACGAAACTCAACTGGGTATTTCAATGTATATATCAACGGAACTCTCCGCATGTCTCAACAGGAACAAATTACTATCCCATCGGGTTACTTCATCTTTGCCGGTCTAACTGGTCAGGCCATTGATAATGTGGCAATATATGACTACGTTGTTCCTCCACCTCCGCCCCCTGAACCACCTGAACCAACTGAACCACCACCTCCACCACTGGACTTTACGCTGCCGTTGATTGCTGTCAGTGCTATTGAGCTGATCGTCATCATCGTCCTCGTCATCCTCTACTTCCGGCGACACCCCTAATCAGGTGCGTGTAAGGCACTCACCCTACCCTTTTTCCTTTTTTTCCGAAGACACAGTTTTTACTATGGGTATTTGTGTTATGAAGTCAAATCATGACAGGCCGAGTTTAAGCCAAAACAAACAACAAGTTAAAAAAACGTGGAATACTGCTAAAATGGCTGGTGAACGAAATGATAAGAACTATTATCGTTTATGATACGAAATATGGTAACACAAAGCTTGTAGCGGAAAAGATTATGGAAGGGGTAAGTGAAGTCGAGGGAATAGAAACTACTATCAGTGATGTCAAGGATACCGATCCCAAAGAGGCAGCAGATTATGATGCAATAGTCATCGGGTCACCAACACATTTTGGGGGACCTGTTAGGGGTATCAAGAAGTTTATTGATAAACTGGGCAAACTTGACACAAAGGCGAAATGGGTTGCTCTTTTCGACACTTATCTAGGAGAAGACTTCGAAAAATCTGTGAAAAAGATGGAGAAGAGAATAAACGAAAAAGTTCCCAAATTGAAGCTAATCACTTCGGGCCTGTCCATACGGGTCGACGGAATGAAAGGACCAGTCACAGATGGAGAGTTGCCCAAATCCAAAGATTTCGGAAAGAAAATTGCTACGCAACTTAAGACCTGACCAGCTATCTTTTGACACTGTTCTTCGTCGCCTTCAAACTCGTAATTTACCTCGTCATGCGAGCCGGGCGACGAGGTACTAAATAAACGAAGGAATAGAGTTTGCTAAAACAAACTTGTGGATTCACTTATCCCCAGTAAAACCTGTAAAAGAAACACTTATGCGGGTTCTGAGAGTGTATATATCTGGGTAGGGCACGGTAGTGACTACCGTGGGCCAGGCTGTGGAGAGCTTGAGCACTGAACTGTATGCCGCGAAAATCCGCGGGTATATCCGCGAGGCGCGAAAACGGAAGAATTTACAAGATTTTTACACAGCTGGTGTTTTCTATCAACGGGCTGCCAAAATTGCTCATAAGGTGAATCGCTCCCCCCGGAAATATGAAGATCAAGCGCTGGCATGCTTTGAAATGCAGGTCCAGCAAAGTTTGAGTACAGAAGATTTTTCTCAAGCAGCTGACGCGTTGGAGCGCATCGCCAAAATTTATGAGCGGATCGGCGATACGCAATTGGCAGCAGAGCTAAGGTTTCAGGCTAGCTACCTTCGTTTACGTGGTATTGAAACATTGATTTCTTAGCAACGAAATAAAACCATTCTTTGATTTTTGATGTTGGTCAGTCTTCAGATCGTTCGCGTATGAGCACGATAAATATTAGGGCTAGTCCGATGGCAACGAGAACATCGGCAATCTGATGTAAGAATAGGGATTCGATGATAATAAGTCCGAAGAGATTTGTGAAGCAAGGAATTCCTGGACTAACTGCTGAACAGGCGAGTTGGGAGATGAAGGCGTATCGCATGGCAACCAGTGCGATAGTCAAACAACTCATTCCAAGGATACCAAGAATTACAAGTAAATGACTTTCACTGAGCCAGTGACGAAATCGGCTGATGACGCGGAACCATTCTTGTTGTTTCCGGGTCTGAGACGTTTCATTTGACGGAGCGCGTTGTAGAGAAAACGTGAATCCCATTATGATTAGACCAATCACGAAAAAGGCTATGCCAATGTAATGCCAGGTATCTGGAAATATTCGGAGAATGGGAAATAGGGACCATTGGATAACAATGCGGTAACGGAGGGCAAAGATGGCTTCATCCAAACAAATCCAAACAGCAAAGGCGATGATAAAGAATGGAATGAAAGCTGCAGAATAGAAAACCCAATCGTGTTCGACGAATCGAACCCGATCTATCCAACGTTCCTGTTTGTTAGGTTGTTGTTCATTCATTATCTGAGCCGTCCCATCTGTGCTAAGAGTCCTAAGATTAGCTTTACAGAACTGATGAGAACAATTGTACCGAGTCCACCAAGTACTAATAAATTCCCAAAAAGGTGAAGAATCATCGGCGAGATTTCCAAACTCAAGAAGATGTAATTGTTGAAGAGCAGTGTGCCTTTCAGCCATTCACCCTGAAAGAGAAAGGCTTGATGCATGCAAAACCATATTCCTCCTGCAGCGAGAAAAAGTCCGAGAAAACCAACAATCTTGAAGAAATCTGAATGACTAAATAGGTGTATCACTCGACTTCGAATGCGAGTTGGCCGTGTTTCAGATTGTTCAACTATCACTAGAGTCAAGGTGATAGGTAAATACAGAAGCACCAGTCCCACGGAGGCGAGTACAATTCCAATGTCATGAAACTGCGTTAGAGTGAAGGTTGGAAATAATTCAGGTGGCCAAGGCCCATTAACGCCAAACACTAACAAAACAAAAGCCGTATTCAAAAACAACTCAACCGCAATGAACACCAGTAAAAACGCAAACACGCTTAATCCGATAAAAGCAATCAGTAGCTTTCGTGTTGATTTGAGAGTGTCTTGAATTGCTTGTTCTTCCTGCTCCATAATCGGTTCCCTCTTTATTCAAGACCCTTGGTGGATTCTTTGATGATCTTATGGATAATCTTTCGATTGATCCAACTTGATGACACCGCTTCAGCAAAATCCAGGCGATCAAAGTATAACCGCAGCGATTTCACTAACAGGTTTTCATACACAAGGAGTTCTGCCTGTTTGGATTGCACTGTACGACCATCCTGTAATTTGCCTTGAACGATGAATTCTTCGAAAAACACGTTGTCATCCACCATTATACTAATTGGCTCAAAGGAAATTTCAGTTAGATGGTGAAACATCCAATCTAACCATTTTCGAGCACCTTCATGTCCGTGTAAAGTTATACCAAATAGTTCGATACTACAGTCTTTTGCAAAGAAAGGTAAAATCCGTTCAATATCTTGGGTTTCAATCACATCATCAAAGTCCTTAGCAACTTGTAGTATCTGTTCCTTAGTTTGAGTCATTGAAGAACATCTCTCATGGGGAATAGGAGTCAGAGCCATATTAATACAATCAGAATGTCATATCTCTAAAGCGTTCGAGGCAAACATACTTTGGGTTTAAGGATTCGTCACTACAACGATTTCAACGTTTAAGCCAAACATAAATTGCATACTTTCCTTTACAACTTGAAACCCATTTTCATTCAAAATATGGGCGAGATAGATGGGGCGACAATCAACCCATTTTGGAAACAGCGAATGCAATTTTTCATAGATTCTTGTGACGACGCCTTCGGATCCTTTCTTCGAAAGTGAAACAACACCCATTCGCCCACCCTTCCGTAACACTCGTTGACACTCAAACAAGAGTCGAGGAATGTCAGGTGTATCAAACAGCTCCAGTGTGAAGCTCATGAAGACTACATCAAACGTGTTGGACTCAAAGGGTAAGATTACAGCATCCCCACAGACAATCTTGACACGGTCAGTAACACCCGACTTTTGAACTCGTTTGAGGGCTATATCATACATACCCTTCGAGATATCTATCCCAACGACCTTGCCAGTGGATCCCACTTGTTTTGCTACAGTTATTAGCATATGACCAGTACCGTATCCGATCTCTAGAATATGTTCTCCATGTTGAACCGCTAATTGTGCAACGCCAACTTCGGCGTATTTCCTTTCAAACGAACCGCTAATCCAATCATACCATCGACTATACCGGTCGTAGGTTCGCTTAGCATCTGATCGTGATCGGTTGACCCGGCTAATCTGAAATCCGCTTTTCGCCATTGACAGAACCTTTTATCGAAATCCTAGCAATCTTTGAATTAGAGAAAATAAAAGGACTCCGAAATACAAGGAAAAAAGAAGAAGAAGAGAAGGATTATGGAATTTCCACAATCTCTGTTTTTCACTATTACTCGCCTTTTCGTCTCAACATAAGCCACACAACGATAATGATGACAACGACAACTACAGCTACGGCCACAATGATTAGTAGCCATTCAGCAGGAAACTGCATTACAGGGGCAAGAACGAGACCTTGTCGAGCGAAGTAGATGTCGTGGTTTAAGCCGTTGCGACCATCAGTCCAGACTATGCACATATCCCCATTCGGGGCAGGGCGTAGGCAGAAGTAATCACCTGGACGTGTGAAGGTGAGCGGAAACCCCACATCGGAGATGCGTTCGTCATCGGAAAAGGTGGCTCCACCATCGCTGGAATAGCTGTAGTAGATGTTCCATTCGCCCAACCGGGCATCCAGCCACGCCATGTGGATGGTGTCATCATCAGTGATGTACATTTCCACCATTCGCTGCATCCCTGTGTAGTCATCATTGACTTGCACAGCAGTATTCCATGTCCGACCGCCATCAATGGATTTGATGACATAGATTTCATGATATTGTGGGCTAGTGTCGAGACCAGCGCTGTAGGCGACATAGACGTTTTGTGAACTATCACTTCGCACTACTGTAATGAGGTTTAACGAAATATATGGAGGATTGACAAGGACACCAGGTGTCCAAGTAGTTCCTTGGTCATCGGATCGGGTGAAGAAAATCTGTGTAAGTGGTGCGGTATCCGATGTGCCATTTACATAGGTCATGTAAAGTGAATCGTTGGAGGTGCAGTGGAGGTAAGGGATCCATGGTTCAGCCGGTGTTGTTGTTGGCGTGAATGAGGCTCCACCATCAATGGATTTAGTAAATCGTAAATCCCAACTCTGTTCGATGTAGTCGGAATCGATTTCAATGTGATCCCAGACAATGTATATGTTTCCATTGGAATCGATACATGCTGTTTCTTTGTCATCGAAATATGTGGTGTCTGCTGCATTCACAGGAGTTCCCCAAGTTTCACCACCATCTGTAGTTTTTGCTACTCCGACCCCTTCAGGGTCGTAGTTGTTAACAATGTCATTGAATTCAATCCACACAAAATAGACATTATCATCAGCATCGGCTTCCAACCAAGGGTCCGATTGGAAGTTATTGTCATCCATCCGGGTCATCAGAATATTTGGAGTGTAGGTGATTCCGCCATCGAGGGAATAGGCGAACCCTACACGGCGACCAGGTCCGTCATGGGATTCAGCTTCTTTCCAACCTACGAGTATGCGTCCATCACTCGTTATTGCCATGGTTGGCTCAACTTGATCTGTGTAAGGTGAGGTGCCATCCGTGACGCGGATATTCGTGCCGAATTCGTTGGCACCATCTTGCGCCAAGCCGAGGGGCACGGGAATTTGCGTAAATGGTGACTGACTAGCTATTGCTGCTGGTAAAATGAAGAATTGCGAAGCTAAGAGTATCGTTAAAAGAATTGCATGGGAATCTTTCATTGATATCACCAGTTCCTTGATTAACTCAAGGCAGGTATCCTGCCGAAGTAGTATTAGATATACTCATCTATACCGGAAAGTGCGGTTTTCGACCGTTAACCACGTTGCCAATAAAAATTGTCAACCTGATGAGTGCGTTTCGAATCAAGTGTAGTGGGTCAACAGTGGGAGTGATGTTCTCCTACATTTCGAACCCAGTTTTCCCAGCGCCCCATTTGTCAAGTGCAACTTTCAATTCCGAATGGTCTTCTGCGTAGTCTTTCAATGTGATACCTTTAACCGTGGCATCGATGGCTTGGCGGAATGCCTTGGCTCCAGCTGAGGGCCCTCCGTGTTCTGCGGGGTAGGCATGGATACCGCCACCGGTTCCTATCATGATTTCTAAGCCGAGATCCTCCACCACCATGGGTACGTGTCCGGGTGTTATTCCACCACTGGGCATGGGCATAGTCGGTTTAATGTGTTGTAAAGGATAATTCATCGCTCGAGCCATTTCGATATACCGTTGTTTAAGCAGTGGTGCTTTGCCATAGGGTGCAGGGAACACTTCAATATCGATACCCGCGAGTCGAGGGAGTTTTCCAATGACTAACTGAGTTGAGAGACCACTGATTGGGGAATAACTGAGGGCCCCAGCAATGTCCATGTGTCCTAGGACGGGTACATTGATACTGGGATCATCTGTGACTTGCCTGACGGCACTATATCCGACAGCAAGGTAATTAATCATCAAGGCGTTGGCTCCATGTTCGAGGGCCGCTTCAGCATTTTCCATAAGTTTCGGAATTCGGTCCGTAATGTTGATGGTGTATAGGGTTTTTTCGTCCTTCTCAGAGTTCGCCTTATCGATTGCATCCATGTACAAGGGGAGGCGCTCAGTGATGCGATTAAACACGGGATCAGCGATGAGTTCGTCATCCTTGATGATATCCGCACCACCCCGTGCCGCTTCATAGAGAAGCTTGGCACCGACCTTGGGAGGATAACCAGTGCAAGGTTTAATCATATTGTTCAACAGGGGTCGACCTTTCACTCCAAGGACTTTGAACACACCCTTTGTGCCAAACTTTGGACCTTGGAACCCTTTCAGCCAGCTTTTCGGAAATCGAAGGTCCAGAACCTTCACGCGTCCACCCATGCTGATATTTCCCACAACAGTTGAGAGGAGCATGGGGATTTGTTGCCCGAAATTCACCCATGGAAAGGCGACTTGGACAATGTAGTGGCGGTGGGTGACATCTTTGGGTTGACTATATTCGGGGTATGGTCCTTCATAGATGCCAATGACTTTGGCGACATATTTTTTCCGCATTTGTGGAGTTTCGCCTGGAACCAGCACCCAGGTTCCAGTGCTTTGCTCAACAGCTGCCATTTCACAAATATCTTTGATGGGTAATCCAATGGGCGCACCAAAGTAGTAGGTCGCAATGACATATTTCTCTGGATCGATTTCGTCGGGGAGTGCATTGGGTTGACTTTCTATTGGGAGATCATCATGTGGTGACATTTTCGTCATCTACCTACAGTGCATGAATTGGTTACACTGGGATGTAAGGCTCTATTTTAGCCTTATCTACGTTGATATCAGTATGGAAAAAATGTGGTTTTGAACTAACACGGCTTTACCGAGATGTACGATTACAAATGAGTCGCTTTTACAAGGGCTTTCAAGAAAAAGAAGAGAAAGGGCTCCTTGGGAGCCCCTTATTCTACCAGAGATTTGTAGGTTGAATTTGTGCTATTAGCCACTTCTACGTCGGCGAATAAGTAACACAATGACGAGTATGACGAGGATTAGTATCACAATGCCAAGGATTAGCAATAGCGGATCGAAGGGTAACGGAGGCGGTGCAATTATCGTTTTCGTTGAGGATCTTATTGGGAGGCTGACTACTTGTGTGCTCGAATCGATAGCGCCAACAACATCAACGTCGGTGACATCCACTGAATAGGTTGCTCCTTCTACAGCAGTAGTTGCCATAGTAAGTGCGATAAGGAAATGCTCCGTTTCCCCTTGGCTGACTAATACTGTAGGATCAAGGGTAATTGTCTGTGTTGCTTGACCCAGACCTGTTCCCACCAGTTCATCAGTGGCATCATATTCTC
This sequence comes from Candidatus Hermodarchaeum yapensis, assembly GCA_016840405.1. GTDB lineage: Archaea > Asgardarchaeota > Hermodarchaeia > Hermodarchaeales > Hermodarchaeaceae > Hermodarchaeum > Hermodarchaeum yapensis. The sequence goes on along the minus strand of JAEOSK010000002.1, from coordinate 50,730 downwards.
CATTACCATCAACATCCAAGATGATTAGTACGGCAATTACGTGAGCTGTGTCGCCCCTAGTAAATGAGAGGGTAATGCCTTCAACAGTGAAGTCTTCCCCAATGGCAAATAAGTCGAGTTGGAGTAACACGTTCGGAGTTATTCCATTGGGAGCCCAATCATGATTGCCAGGAGAGTTATCACCAACTGAGGCAACGACACTTCCCACCATTGTCTTGACTGCAGACGTATATGGCGGACCTGGAAGATTCAAGGTTAATCCAGAGGTTTGTCCTAAGGCACGGATTTGCGTGACGTTGAACTGGAAGGTTTCTCCGGCAGTCGCTGTGAAAGTCAATTGATACACAATCAAGAAAGCATGGCTTTGCCCTTGTGGGACGGTATGACCTGAATCTAATTGGAGAGTACCATTGTCAGAAGCATAGACGCCACTATCCAAGATAGATTCAGTCCCACTATCATAGAGGCCATTCGCATTTTGATCGTAAATCAAGTCGACTTCTGCGATGTCAGTACTGTCATCTGCTGTGCCATATGCAGCAAGGGTGAAATTGATTTGGGTTAATCCTTCGTTAGTTGCAGTAACGTTGACTTGCAGCATCTCGTTATAGGGATCAGCATCTGGATCGAAATAGTTGCCATGATCACCTGGAGTATTTCCACCCAAGCTAGAGTCTCCTAGAGGGTAGAATGCAACATCGTCAAAGAAGATATCTCCCCAGGTAATGGCATCACCACCAATTAGCGTAGCCCGTAAGACAATTGTTACTTGGGCGGTTCCAGCGGGTGATGTTGCGATGTGGTAGAGTTCGAACCAGGCTGCTTGGGGAACATTGACGGGTGCTGTGAATGCTGTCCCAAGCGGGGTACCACCGCTGTCTTCCCAAATTACACCAATATCAACGAACAGGTTTGGAGGGGTTGTCATGAACACCCAGGCTGAGAGGTTATACGTGGTACTAGGATACACTGGGATTACAGCTAATTGACTCCACTCGGCATGGTCACCAGGTTCTGCTCCGTTGGGTGAGTTCACCATGATACCTGCTGATTCTGCTCCAGTATGGGGAAATCCTGTTGGATACAGCCAAAGGAAATCATCAGGTGGATCGAGCGTTGTAGTGAAAACCCAGTTATTCGGAAAGACAGGTGGCCCTGCACCAGGGGCTTCAAATCCGGGATTTAAAACAACCGGGAATGACGCCGCAGTTACTAATGCTGTTCCGGAAAGCAAGGTAAGAAGGAGACATAGGCATAGCCCTGTAAGTATCTTTGAGTTTACACCTTTCTTTGAAACCATTATCATCTACCAATTAATTCCCAAAAAAGGAAATTTGCTGACTCTATGTTAAGACGCCATTATAAGCATACCCTTAAACGCCATTTGGAAGTCTCAACTATTCAATAGACCTGCATTTGATTGGTGTTTAGTTCCGGGTACCCTACACTTATGTTTAAATAACCTCGTTCCGTGCATATTAAGCAGGTTTGACTTGCGGTTTTGATGGGAGGTTTGTGATTCTTCGACCTTTGAGAAGGCTTCACATCATTTGCAGGTCAACATTAGGGGATATAATATGAAAATTTCGAAAATCCTTTGTTTTGTTTTACTAGCTTCATTCTTTGTTTTATTAACACCTCTTGGTTTCCCAGTGACTGCCTCAGAATCGACACTTTCGACTGCGTTCGCTCCGCCGGTTCCTTCACCGGACGGTCCCAGCATCTTAGCATATATAGAATTCGCAGATAACAACGGTAGTGGTGAGGTCTTTCGAACCCGTGATGTCATTACTAACACCTATGGCCCGGATTTCACTTGGACAAATCTGTCGGATTGGAATAATCTGGAAGAGGCTCTCAAGGTCCATGATATCTTCTTGATTCCTGAGCAAGAATGGGGTACGATGACTACTATGGATACGATTGGAGCGGCATGGGATCCCATTCTCCATGATTACGTTGAAAGAGGCGGCATTGTCATTTCGTGTGATGGTTACTCTGCTCCATCTGGAGCGATTGGGGTTAATGGACGGCTCATGATGTCTGCCGGGTTTATCAGCTTCATCGCGGCGTATGACCCGGGTGGTCCTGGATGGGTTACGGTGAACAAGATACATACCAGTGACGCCCTTGGCCAAGGCGCGGCAGCGTCGTGGACAGAGGAAAGCATGACTGTATCTTATGATGAAACAACCTCAATTACGAAGGTTGTGAGTGCTGGCGATTATGTCGTTATGCATGATATGATCGGTAAGGGCCACTTCGTTATGATCGGTTATGACTATTTCACAGTTGAACCCAACTTTGAAACCATTCTTGCTAATGCCATTCGCCTTCATCGACATGTTGTCTTTGATGATTCGCATTCAAACGGCTATGAAATTGACATGGAATTTTGGGGTTGGCGTGAAGATTTACGGGCTGCAGGATTTGCAGTCTCTCAGATGGATACCTTCACAAGCGATTATCTGAATGCTAGTGATGTCTTAGTAATCTCTTATCCCAATGACGTCTATACTGGTGGAGAATTGACAATAATTGAAGACTTCGTTTCGCAAGGTGGTAGTCTCCTTCTGATAGGGGATTATAGTTCATATGCTTTTGAAGTAGATCCAATCGCTGAACAGTTTGGGTTTAATTTCGAATTGAATTTGGTTTCTCTAAATGATACTGATGATTACATTGCGGCAACACCCTATTGGGTTGCTTATGAAGATAGCAATCTCATCACACATCCGATTACCCAAGGTGTAACTAGAGTCGAGTTCTATTTGAGTAATGCAATTGTCAGAAAACCAGCTGAGGCTGTTGATGTCATCATTACTGACATTGATGGCACATCCTATTGGAGTAACAACACAGCGGCTCCAGAGATTCCTGTGTTCGCGACTTTAGAGTATCAACGTGGACGAATTGTAATTGGTACTGATTTCAATGCCTTCGACAGTTCCAGCGATGCGGATGGTGATATGGACATGAACTACTATGATAGTGACAATGATATTCTAGCCATGAACACGATCAAGTGGCTAGGTGAGAACCGGGCTCCAGTAGTGACAGTCCTTTCTCCAAATGGTGGCGAGACCTATACTACTGGAGTTGAAACAATCTCTTGGTCCGCGTACGACCCAAACAACGACCTCATCCATAGTTATACAGTCTCGTATAGTCCTGACAACGGTTCTTCATGGTCAACCATTGCCTCTGGACTAACAGATACTAGCATAAGCTGGAACGTTACAGGTCTTCTATTTAGTCCACTCTCGCTCATTCGAGTCCAAGCCATGGATTATGGCATGACGGGAGTAGACATTTCAGATGGCGTCTTCGCGGTTGGAATACCGGAAATACCACCATTCCCACCAATTCCTGGATTCCCCCTCGAAGCTATCGCCCTTGGACTACTTCTCAGTCTAGGTGCCATTTTCCTTGTACGACGTCGACGCAACAACCAGAAGTAAAATTCGCAGTGGAGGCACTGCCTCCACTTTCTACTCTTTTTTAGCTAGGTTCAATTCCATTTTAAACAGTCGATGATGAAGTTTGTACTTCCGATGCGCCATTAATTTCGCAAGCTCTAAATTATCTTCGAAGGTGACACGTACATAATCATAAGAAGGTAGACTGAAGGCACGAATTCCTTCAATGAAATCATCAAACGCTTCAATGACTTCTAAATTAAATGGATAAGCTCCTGGGAAGTCTGGTGTGAACCGACAAGCACCAATAATCTTCTTTGTTGTTGTTTTAAGAGTAAATACAAAGAGATCATTTTCGAGCCACCTATGAATCTGGCTAGCTGGCATCGTTTCGGGATAAATTGTGCTTATGGAGTCAATTTCCTTGCTACTGATTTCCTGGCATGTATATCGACCTTGAGGTTGGATTGTATTAAAGGGTACAAAGTAGTGCCAGGTGGTTCCTACGGTGCGAAAGCCGAATTTTGTATAGAGTTTTTGAGCGGCCATGTTGAAGTCTTGGGTATTGAGTATGACTTTGCGAATTCCTCCATGTTCTTGGAACCAGTTTAGAGCGTATTGCATGAGTTGACTGCCTAGTCCTTTTTTCTGCTGTTTTTTTGTGACACCAATACGTCCAATTATTCCGGTGTCGTCTCCAAATGGAGCTACATAGAGGTAGCCAATAAGCTGATTTGATTCTGATTCGAGGGCGAACATACGTTGAGTGACTAGTATGCGCTGAAAGTCTTTCTCATTTAATCGGTCTTCAGGAAATATTTCAGCTTCTAGTTGGTCCAATGAGCTCCAATCTTCTTCACGCATTGGTCGAATGTGTGGTGGATTTGAATCCACGGAGTTTCACTTCGTTTGCGTTATTTCAATCCATATTTATGTTGAAGAGCGGCTTGTGCGGCAGCTAATCGAGCGATTGGCACACGGAAGGGTGATGCACTGACATAATTCAATCCAACAATATGTGAGAACTCGATTGAGTGTGGTTCTCCGAAGTGTTCACCGCATCCTCCGATTTCGAGTTTGCGATTTGTTGCGCGACCTTTTTGGATGGCGATTCGCATGAGTTCGCCCACGCCTTCTCGGTCAAGAATTTCGAAGGGATTGTTCGGTAAGATATTTTTGTCAACATATCGTCGGAGGAATTTGCCTTCAGCGTCGTCTCGGCTCACACCGTAGGTCATCTGAGTTAGGTCATTTGTACCAAAGGAAAAGAAATCAGCAGATTCAGCTACGATATCGGCCGTTAGGGCTGCACGAGGTGTTTCTATCATTAGGCCAAATTTGTAGTCGAATTTACAATTCTTCTCTTTCATAACCCTTTTTGCGACACCTTCGAGTTTCTCACGTTCGAGGCGTAGCTCATTAACATGACTGACTAGGGGAATCATTACTTCAGGATAGACTTTGACACCTTCTTTGACAACATTGCAGGCAGCCTCGAAGATAGCACGAACCTGCATTTCTGTCAGGCCGGGATACATGATGCCTGCCCGGCATCCACGAAGCCCCATCATAGGATTGACTTCCCACATAGATTCTACAATGGTTAGGAGGGCTTCTACTTCAGCTAGTTTCTTTTCTAACCGTTTTCGTTTAACTTGAGTTGGATTGCTATTGAGCGCCAATTTGAGTTGACAAATTTCTTCCCCAAGTTCGTCCTTTGTTGGAAGGAATTCATGCATCGGTGGATCAATTAGCCGGATGATAACGGGTAATCCGTCCATGGCCTTGAAGATGCCTTCAAAGTCCTCACGTTGGAAGGGAAGAAGTTTCTTGAGTAATTTCCGTCGTTCCGTTTCGTCATCAGACATAATCATCTTCACGACGATTGGACGCCGTTCTTCTTCGAAGAACATATGTTCAGTTCGACAAAGCCCGATACCTTCTGCTCCAAAACTACGGGCTCGTGCTGCATCATTTGGTGTGTCAGCATTGGTCCATACACCCAATTTGCGGACTTCATCAGCCCATGTAAGCAGAGTTACTAGGTCACTTTCTTCATCAAAACTAGCCTCGATGGTTGGGATTTTTCCTTCAAATACAGCACCTGTTGATCCATCAATAGATATGAAATCGCCTTCCCGAATGACTTTGTCGCCTACTCGAAATGCCCTTGCATCTAGGTCGATTGAGATAGTTTCACATCCTGCTACGCAAGCTTTGCCCCAACCCCGTGCTACAACAGCGGCATGTGAAGTCATTCCACCTCGCTGGGTAAGGATTCCTTGGGACTCAATCATTCCGTGAACATCATCGGGATTGGTTTCAGGGCGGACAAGAATAACAGTCGCTCCTCCCTGACCTTTTTCCTCAGCTAAATCGGCATCGAATATTGCGATGCCTGTAGCGGCTCCAGGTGATGCGTTCAGTCCAGTAGCTAACAACCTTCCATCAAATTTTGCTTTTTCAACCTCAACAGGATCGAACCGCGGGTGTAAGAATTGATCAATTTGATTGGGGTCAACTCGCAGAAGAGCTTCCTCTTTTGTTATAAGGCCCTCGTTGACCATATCCACTGCGATTTTCACTGCAGCTAGGGCTGTCCGTTTTCCTGTACGGGTTTGAAGCATCCATAATTTTGTACGTTCTATAGTGAATTCCATGTCTTGCATGTCATGATAATGACGTTCAAGCCGATCAGAGATTTTAAGGAATTCCTTATAGACCGCTGGCATTTCACCCTGCAATTGAGAGATTGGTTTGGGTGTTCGAATCCCAGCTACGACATCTTCACCTTGGGCATTAAGTAAGTATTCTCCCCATACTTCCTTTTCGCCAGTAGCAGGATTTCGCGTGAAAGCGACTCCTGTGCCACTGGTTTCTCCCATGTTACCAAACACCATGGTCTGAATATTGACTGCAGTACCCCAATCTTCGGGGATTCCTTCTGCTTTCCGATAAGTGGTTGCCGGAGCACCGAACCAGGAGTTGAATACCGCGGCGATGGCTTGACGGATTTGTTCAAGAGGGTCATCTGGGAACTTCTCCCCTAATTCATACTCATATAGTGCTTTGAAGTCTTTAACCACGCCTTTGAGCATATTCACTGTGAGATCTGTATCCCGCCCACCTATCGTTTGCGCCTTGTATTTATCAAGAATGACTTCAAACTTGTGCCGATCAATCTCTTTTACGATGTTACCAAACATTTGGACTAGTCGACGGTAGGCATCCCACGCGACACGTTCATTACCGGTTAATTCAGCATATCCTTTCAAGACCTTTGGGTTGAATCCGATGTTGAGAACAGTGTCCATCATGCCGGGCATTGATACTCGAGCACCCGAACGTGCTGAAACCAGTAAGGGGTTTTTTGGATCACCCAGTTTCTTCCCACTATGCTTCTCTAAAACCTCAATTGCGTTCAATACTTGTTCCCACATGCCTTCAGGGAATTGCTTCTTATTCGCAAAGTAGGCTATACATGCCTCAGTTGTGATCGTAAATCCAGGAGGGACAGGAAGCCCAGCATTGGTCATTTCAGCAATATTTGCGCCTTTTCCGCCGAGGAGGTCACGCATTTCTTTTTTGCCTTCACTGAACAGATATACCCATTTCGCTGTCATAGTCATAATCCTCAGTGTGGTTTTATGTAGACGACGTGTAGCTATTGCTCACCCGCTCTAACTGCAACCACGACCTTCTAGCCACCTAATAAACGTATTGATTTTCCGTGTCTCACTCACTGATGGTTAAGTATTCGCCTAAGTAAAGGGTGGCATCTTAAATGGAACTTTCCAGCTAGTATGACTTGTCCTGAATCTCTTTAGGATGTGTGAATGTCTTGTTATCAATTCCAAAGCGTGTCTCCTATAGCATGGGACGTACAGGTTCTTCGTTGCTATTGACCTTCGTTGATTTCGCCGGATTAAACGTCTATTATGCCTATTTCCTACTCAATCCACTCTACGCAGGGCTAGCAGCTGCCTTTGGATTTATCGTTGTTGGACTCAGCCACTGGTTCATGGGATATGCAAGTGACAGAACAAAAAGCCGTTTTGGTAGACGTCGCCCCTACATCATGATTGGAGCACCAGCCTTAGCCATCACGGCATTCCTTATCTTCATTCCCCATTGGTTCATTCCACCCTCCCCGAACCCTCCAGGCGATCCAGCTTGGCAAGCCATCAACTTTGCGTATTATCTCACGACGTTAGCCTTATTCAAATTCTTCTATGCCTTTCTAGTAACCGCCTATCAAGCATGGCTTCCAGAGATTGCTGATCCCGATGAACGACCTAATGTTGCAGCAATGGAAAATACAGCAACTTGGATTGGCACTGGAGTGGGCATAGTCCTAGGTTTTCTCCCAAGCCTTCTATTCATCGCAGGAATTGGTATACTCACTCCAATAGGATTAGGTATCCTAGTAACCATCTGTCTCCTGTGTTTTGTATTATACATACCTGCTATGCTCTTTGTACGAGAACGTCCTGGAATAAAAGTGATAGAACGATCAATTGCTGCCGAAACAAAAACTGTCCTCAAGAATCGCAATTTTGTGAAATGGATTTTTGTGGTTGGATTCTGGTCCTTTACAATTATCACAATTACACAAATCATTATGCTAATGCTTGAGAGTGGGTTGGGCCTTGGATTAGCAGAATTGATGGTACCCATGATTGCGTTCCTTGTCATCATCATGACTTTTCCATTTGTTCTGTCATTCCTATTCAAACGCTTCAGCAAGAAAGGTATCCTTAGGGCTGCACTGCTAATTCTAGCCGCGATTCTACCATTCACAGCTGTACTAGGCCTACCAATGTTTGGACCAGTAGTATATCAAGTGCTTATCTTTGCCATTCCTCTGGCATGTTGTATCGCAGTCACTTATGTGATGCGTTATGTCGTTCTTGCCGATATTGCCCACAAAAATGAACTCGAAACCGGTGAAGCTCGAGCCGGAATCTATGAAGGATTTCAGGGAGTGCCATTGAATGCTTTCCAAGCTGTTGGAACCACGTTTCTTGGTTGGTTCCTATTTGTGTTACAGGTCGATCCAGGACCTCCTCCTGTTAACTTCGGATTTTTCTGGTGGGGCCCAGTGTATGCAATCTTCCTTGTGTTTGCTGTACTTGTACTTCAATTCACTGACATTGATCCAGACTTTTCAAAATATGATACTTCAGTGAAACCAAAAACCTCGTAAAGCGACGAATTGATCTTCGTTGCTTTACTTCCTCTTTTTTTCTTCACGGTCTAATAGACGATAGGTGTGTGTTTGTTGTCGTTTCTTGTCAAGGCGAGAAAGGAACAAGAATCGTTCGATTGCTAAGTCATCATCGATGTCTAATGCGGATTCAACTGAATGATAGATGATGGGTATCAGATTCGCTTCTTCTAATCTAGTTCTAAAGTTTTGAAGACTCTGATTTCCAAAGCATAATTCAATGGGAAGTGGGAGGAGGCTGAAGAGAATGTTTGTTCCCGTGCCTTTCCAGTCTTGGGCAATCACAGGTCTTTGAGTACGCTTCCCAATCGTAACGATTTCGTCCAATGCAACATCGGTGAGTAATGGTAAGTCTGCCAAGATAATGACGACATCTTTAACTCCATTTTCTGTCAGAAGTTGAATGTAGGCCATGAGCTCAGAATTAAGTCCTTTAACTGTACTTCTATATGTTTCAACGTTATTTTGAGAATATATAGGGGAGAAGTTATCATCGCCGGTTACGATTATACGCTGACCAATTGCTTTTGAAAACTCTAAGGCTTTGAGAACATCTGCAAGCATGGCTTGAACAAGCGTTCTACGGCTTGTTGTATCCCAATTTTCTGCGAGACGGTGTTTTGCTTCAGGAAGAAAACGGACAGGGATTAAAGCCACCGTGCTACTCAACTTCATCGTTCTCTTTTCTTCAATCACACATAGTATTCGTAGGGATCATATTGGACTTCAGGTCTCCGTTTATTCATTTGAATGCGAATAAACCGATAGAAAAGAGCGAAGATGAATCCCCCAACAAAACCGAAAACATGAGCTCCATGGGCTACGCCACTTCCGAATGAGAGAAACATCTGGAAGAGTTCAAGGAAGAAATAGATGATGATAATACTCCAGGCGGCTGTGGTTCGTCCACCATCCCTATAGACCCCAAGAGGACGACGTGGGAGGAGGTAGGCGTACGCCGCCATGACACCAAAAATGGCACCAGAGGCACCGAGAGCGGGAATACCAATACCAATACCCATTGGATCAAAGATAACTCCCAAAGTTGCAGTAATGAGGACGTGTCCGAGGCTTCCGAAGATTCCGGCTACGAGATAGAGAGCAAAGTAGGAGAAAGGATGCATTTCTCCCTCGACCACGGTTCCGAAGATGAAGAGAAAGTACATGTTAATAAAAAGATGGAAAAAATCGGCATGAAGGAAAGTACTCGTTACCAACGTGATGAGTGCTTGACCCACAATGATATTAGCGGGAACCATGGTAAAGACTGTGGTTATCATTGGTATGACGTATTGCATGAGATGAATGAAGGTATTAAGGAGAATGAGCGTATATGTCATATACGGCCTCAAGGGCCGATAGGCGTACGCATAAGTCACGTTAAGTCGTCTCCGAATGGAAATCTAGGTGTTGTCTCTGGCTTGGCTTCCAATTTTGGCTTATTATGCTTTGTGATTGAGTGATGGAAATAAGAAACATTTCAATAACCACTCAGGTATATTTTCCTGAGGTATATTCTTGCACCTGAGGAATATTTTCAGCCGTTTGATGGTGATTCTCCACCGCAACACACACGCCAGAAATGAACAGTGCGATCACCACGTTATCAGTACGGTTCATCACTCTTTTCCAATCCCATAAATAAAATTGAATTCTTTCTCCTTAACCGTTCTTCCAGACACGACGTTGATACTGATTCCAGCAAGTGAGCTGGGGGCCCCGTGAACCGTCGAAGGCTCCTTTACACTCACCATCAGTGGCATGACCCATGAGTTGAATCCCGGGAAATCCTATTTCATCCCCGAAGGCGTTACCCATTCTGAAACCTTTCACCCTTTCTGCTGCGTCATGAACTTTTACGCCGAACCCCACCGCAATAAATTAAAATAATCTCTCGACTCCCATTAAACACAAGTTTAGATTTGTCATTTCTTGGAAGCGTCCCTACTGCGACGCCGATTAACCAAATACACTAAGATGCAAACTTGAATAATGATGATCCCCAAGAGCAAAGGATAACACCAAAAGCAATCAACTGTTACAGGACATGGAGTGCGTGGAGGTTGTGATACAGCAAAGTGCCACTCAGGATTGCGGTCCAACACCACATATTGCCCTTGGACATAGGCAGCGAAGATGTAGGGTCCGGACCCCACCAGTTCAGGCACGGTTGGAACCCACGAGAAGATGCTAGATGGGAGTGACCAGATGTGTGCGGGATAGACGGTAAAACCCGTGGCCCGTGTCCACTCGAAGAAGCCCGTTGCGTTGGTGAAGATTTCAATCGTCATGTTATCGACAATGTTGGTCTTGTAAACGTGTTGATAGTTTTCCGCGTTGTACGGATCTTGTAATCCCAGTGACACACTAAATGCCACATCATCGGCAGTGACCGGAGTTCCATCGTGCCAGGTGGCATTCTCAAAGAGATGGAAAGTGTACTTCTCCCCCTCTTGGATATCCCCGGAGGCAACAGTAGCTTCCGTTTCCCAAGCATAGGCGAGTGACGGCTGGGGGGTCCAATCATAGGGTGAGTAGGTCCAAAGTCTCTCGTAGACGAGCTGGAATACCGTTTTTGTGTATTCTGAATTGCTCCGTAGATAGTTGGTCGTATCTAGCCCTTCGTTCAGGCTCATGATATACTCGGTAGGGAAACACCCGAAGGGACCGCCTGCTTCTTCCTTGAGCTTGATGTGCACGAGGCTGTAGCCGTTCCCGATCCGGTTCCGACCTTGCATGTTGATGTAGTCTTCCCAGATGTCCGTTCGATAAGCATTGGTAAAGACGTCGTTGTAGCAGACAATCATGGGCTGTTCATACCAAAGAATCTCCTGACATTTCCAGGTCCAGTACTGAACCTCCTCTTTGGTTCGTGCAGCCATCAGGTTCTCAGCGTATTGATTGTAAGTGTCGTTCCTCCAGCCTCCAAAATACCATTCGTTGGCACCTGTGGAACTATGGAAAAAGTGATACAACAAAAACAGATCCCCGGATTCCTTAAGATTGATTGTATGAGTCCCTACATCATAATATCGTCCAATAGGATCGTAAGGGTCCCAAGGGACGGTATAAGCACGAATACCACACTTAGCCAATCCTTCTATTGCCAATGTGATAGCATTGGTCAAGGGAATATGTCCTGTATATAAAAAACTGATCGCGACTTCATGACTATTCTTATCGCCAGAGGTTAGTGTCCCACTCAAATCCGCATCGTAGTCTCGCCAGCCGTCACTCGTGAGGTCTCGGAAACCTGCTGCCTCCAAGGAGGCGTTAGCTTTGACGATATCTTGTGCATAGTAGGTTTCAGTGAGCTGACTTTCATAGGTCCAATTGGTCAGAGCGCGTGGAATTGCACAATCTTGGGGTAATCCAAGGCCATCTGTTGACCCCTGAACGACAGCATATTTATCTAGGGCAAAAGCAATAGCTCGCCGGTATCCGGTAATATTCATGGGGAATGTTCCACAGTCAAGCGCAAACATGCGATACAAATCCCCGGGTTCAGTGGCAACCTCCACACCGGGTGCCGCTTCAAGCTCGGTAATGTTCTCGGCAGAGACATGCTCGTCCCACGCATAGATAATGTTCGCCTGAAGGGCTTGGAGCCCCAGTTGTTCGTCTTCGGGGGGATAGACGACGAAGGTCACCCGGTCCAGGTATCCGCCGTGGGGGTCATAACCGTCGGGATAGGTCCACGTCTTTGATGGAATGGGTTGTGAGGAGAGGGAGGAACAGCCCTGAATGAAGATGAGTATACAAAAAAAAACCACACCTACCCAAAGGGTTATTCTTGGTTTGTGTCTCATCTCAGGCGTCACCCTTTTTCTGGTTATATTGATGTTTGGTCTTAGACGCCCTTCGCTTATTGAGGAGATATCCGAGAATCCCGATCTGGATGAGAACAATGATAATTCCCAGAGAAATGAATATGTATAGAGTCCATGGAATCATTGGTGTTCGTAGAGACTGATCAACAGTGAAATGCCAGTTATAATGGCGATCCAACACGATATACGAACCGGGAACTCGATTCACCCAACGAAACGGGCCAGTTCCTACCAAATCCTGTGGTGTTGAAGGCTCCCAATCCATGAGAGAGTCGGTTCCATTCCATAGATGTTGTTCCCAAATATGTTTTGGCAGGATATAGTGATGTGTGCCTTTATAAAATTCCAAGTATCCAGTTTGGTTGGTGTAAATGACAACAGTATAATCGTCAGGGGTGTCGATGCGATAGATATTATCGACAGGGTCAGTTGTATAGAAACCGCCTTCCCAACTACTCATCCCTTTCCAAATATGATTAAAACTGAATGCAACATCCTGAGCAGTGAAAAGCGTCCCATCATGCCAGGTTACGTTCTCATAAAGGTGGAAGGTGAACTTCTGTCCCAAGCGGATATCCCCGGAAGGCTCAGTGGGTTCAATCATCCAGTCGTATGCGAGGTCAGGGACTTCCTCCCAGGTGAGGGGATCCATCTGCCATAAACGACTATACACATTCATAAACACCCGATCCGCGTAACGACTGCTGGATACTCGAATATTCGTAGAATCCATCCCCTCAGTAAGGGCACAAAGGTATTCTGTGGGGTAGGGACCAAATGGACCACCCGCTTCATCCTTAAGGCGGAGGTGGGTAAAGGTCCAGGGATTATTCCCCAACCGATTGACCCCCAGCATATTCACATAGCCCTCCCACAGATCGGTCCAGTAAGCTTGGGTGATGACATCGTTATAGCACGGGATGATTGGCATATCCTGGAGAAGAATCTGAGAACAGTTCCAGGCCCAGTCTCGAACCTCTAGTTTCGTTGAAGCCCCGTACATGAGAGTGACGTTTACATCATACTCTGGATTACTGTAGTCCAAGTATTGACTGGTATAAGAACCAGTATGTAATAAATAAAGGAAGTTTGGCTCTTCAGAAATTGGTCCATTCCACATGGAACACCAGGCCTTCTCAGGGGGCCACTCAGTATATGTATATGGGTCCCATTCAATAACAGCTCCATGAAGCCCACATTCTGCCATACCTTCAACCAGTATTTCAGCAGCATGAAAAGCAGGATCGTCACCTAGCCATACGTATATGGGAAGCCATAAGAAATCGTGAGCCCAACTGCCATCATCAACGTCTATATCAGCGTCCCATAGGCTGTTGTTGTTTGCATCGTATTCACGCCAGCCGTCACCGTCCAAATCGCGGAAACCACAAGCTTCCAAGGAAGCATTTGCTTTCACAATTTCTTTACTATAGAAATACTCGGTAATCTGGGATTCATACGAATAAGTTGAGTTGGCAAGAGGGATAACCCCATCAATAGGCAATGCATAGCCATCGGTTGACCGTTCACATACAACGTATTTATCTAGTGCATAAGCGAGTGCACGACGATACCCCGAAATGTTTGCGGGGAACCAATTGCGGAATGAGAATAAGAGTAAGCCGGTACCCTGTTCCGTATTGACCTCAATGTTGGATTGCATTACGAGTTCATCGATGGAAGAAAGGGGGACGTTGTCGTCGTAGGCATAGATATTGTTCGCCTCCAAATCCTGTAGAGCTCTCGATGTCGCATTTGAAGGATAAACTACCATAGTCAATCGGTCAATATGGCCACCATGGGGGTCGAAGCCACTAGGATAGGTCCAATCCGCCCGACTCGTTACCGAAGTGTCAGGTGCAAAAAGACTTGTGGCGCCAATTAAGCAGATGAGTATGAGTGAACAGAAGAGGAGACGATTCTTGTATGACATCCCCATGGTGACGGTCAGCTCCTAGTGTGGGGCGTTACCGGCAATTCCCTCAAGCATTACTGGTTCAGATTCACCTTATTAGTGTAATGAAGGGGGCGAAGAACCCTCTGAGGAAAAAATTCATAGTCAACTTGGGATAACTAACGCCTTTTTACTCACAAAACCAGGCCTTTCTTATTTTTTTAATCAATTGGGAAATTTGATCTTCACGATTGTTTTCTAAACGCTTATTAATTCGATACACCTTCAAACCTGTGGGTGCGGGAATTCTTGCCGAATATCACATTTTCGATTGAAAGTGCAAAAGAGCGAACTCTAAAACCTGTTGAACAGCCTGAGGCTCGGATAAGAGTCTATTTTCACCTTGGGATCATCGGAATGATCCTACTAATTGTTGCTTATTCTCTTAATGCAGGAGCATACATGGGGTTACCTCAAGGAACCTGGATTGTCATCTTTTTCCTGAAGTTTCTAAGTGTAATTCTCATCGGGGTCGCATTCTTGGGGTATTGGAGAATTTATCAGTCTGAAATAGCCCTGTTTGTTACTGGCTATTCTATCCTGTTTACAGGAATTACAATTACGGCACTATTTCTTTCTTTCCAATTCTGGTTGCCAACAATACTTACACAACCGGCTTTCATTATCTTCATTTTCTCCGAATTGTACACGCTTTTAGCCCTTAATCTCCTAATCGGGTTTGGTTTGGTAATCTGGGGAATAGCTTTTAGGAAGATACCAATTAATTCGAAATCCCATTCGATTCAAAAGACTACTACTACCTTTTTCATAATTGCAGGTATCCTTACAATTGCATTTGGTTCGTGGTACTTTCTCCCAATATCTGTATTCTCATTAGGTTATTTTCTACCAATACTACAAATTGTGTCCATATTTGGAGCAGCAGTCTTAGGGATACTAAGATTCTATCATTCACTTGAACCAATAGAGTCAGATTTCTACTTCAAAAGAGATTTTACACTAATTGGTACAATCATGCGGTGGAGTGGTATCACCGTATGCATAATGGGAATACTCTTGGCAGTATTTTTTTACTTCACATACTATTTATCCGGGGTCACTGGAAGCCCTCGATACCCCTGGATGACGCCTGAGAATCCACTTCCACTCATTTTATCCGGGGTAGCCTTGCTTATTTCCCTAATCGGATTAATCTTAATGGGTTTCTCAGGGGTTATCAGGAAGAAGCCTTGAATAATCCAATAAAAACTAAAAGAAGTGGGTCAAAGACATCCGATATGCTTTTACTCACAGAATCACGCAACGCTCATCTTATGTGGCGAAAGAAGAAATCGCCACTAACACTAAAGACACTACTCATAAACCCAAGCCTTACTGGGCTTTTTTTATCTGATGGTTAAATGTTTATCTAAGTAAAACGGCGTGTAGAGAAAAAAACCTCTAACTCTTATATACGATATATATCATACTTTAACTCGACGCCACGAAGTGGCGTACAATTGGAGTGGAAATTTCAATGAAACAGAAACAGTTGCTAAAAGTAAGTCTGGTGTGTTTGCTCGTGTTCTGCGTGCTCCCCTGTCTACAATCCGTGCAAGCAAAACAATATGGTCCGTGGGAGTTTGTAGATTGGATAGAGAGCCATGGCCAACGTATTCATCCGTGGGTTAGTATGGAAATTAGTGCTAGTAAACAAAGTAACGTATGGCACGGCTGCTTTGGTATTCCGAGTAATTTTCTCTCAGAATGGCGACCTTTTGAAGCGAAGCTATTCATTGACGACACGGAAATCGATCTTAAGAACAAACACTTTGTTTTCAACGATAAAGACTACTATGACCCAGAGTTACCAGGACCTTATCACGCGTTCATTTACTATATAATTTTCGAAGCGGACTACTTCACACCCGGCGAGTATGACTGGCGAGTCGAGCTTTATATCGGACACGAACCTGTGCTGGTCTTTATTGAAACCCTTATTGTAACTGAGTGATTGCATTTTTGGGAGGCTTGGCCTCCCTTCTTTTCTTTTTTTGGTTCTCATGTATTTATGGCGTAATACTCCAGACTACGAAATGCTTTCCAGGGTTTTCCGTAAAACCAATCGCTACGAAATCAAATATCTATCAGATTCAGTTGCGACAATCAGAGTTATACTCCGCAACCCTGAGTTGTGTGATGGATTCAAAAAAATACTCAACAAATAGAGAGTACTGCAAGTCGTTGGACCTTAGTAAGGAGGAACCAGCAGGAGTTTCAGTCAGACATATATTTACTAAAGATGAGTATTCCCTAAGAGTTTGATTATTTTATTCGTTTTTCTATTATGTTAACCTGTGAGTGTAAAAGATTTAATACTCACAAAATCAGAGCTCACTGAAATTTTTCCTCAGAATAGCGCTTACTCTACGCGAAACATAGTCCCGTATTCTTAACTGATATTCGAACAGCAACAGGGTACTCTATTATTTTCATATCTTATGCTCTGTCAAAAAATAAGAAATATTTTAATCAACATTGAGGTATATTTTCCTGTAATTATATGTTTACATCTAATGTATAGCAAATTCAATTAATCAACTAATAATTAGTTTGAACTTACAAATCCAAGCCTTACTAAAATTTTTCGTCAGAAAAACATCTAGCTCCTAGCTGTGAATACGAGTGTTTTTGTACTTCGAATTGCTATCTTCTCATGTTCAGGGGAGTTAAGTGCAATCTGCTGTCTACCCGAATAAAGCGGTATTCAAGACAGCACCAATCATACAACTTTACCTATTCGCGGTAATTATAATACTGCACCTACTTGCTTCTTTTACTTCAGTACAAAGACAATCTTTTCGAGTATTAGTTTCGACTCAAGATATTCTTCCGTCTACTATCAAAAACAAGTACAACGCTCCGATTAAGAGTGCCATATGGAATACAACCTACACGCTTGGTTACTATAGGATTGAAGATGGTTATGATCTGTTTGAATGGAGGCTTTGCTATTGCTGGAACCACCACCTGCTTTGGTTGGAAGCCAAGGGCGGCGAGTACAACGAACCCTATCGGTACAGCGAGAAACATATGTGGAGGAGTAGATTGATTGAAATGACGCTGACTCTTCATATCCTCCAAAACTATATGGTTACGGCATCCTCGGATGGATTTGTTGTGTTAATGTTAGTGATATAAAATGGGAAGTCGAATGAATAATGCAAAACGCAAGTTCCTAAAAATAGTGTTGATGTCACTCATCCTAGCCTGTGTCGTCACCATCCTCTGGATAATAGTTGTTTCAGGAATGATTCCGCAGCAGATCATCTTTCACATACAGCAGATCATCTTTCGCATCTCCATAATTCTGCGCCAGATCATCTTAAGCATCTCCTATATTCCGTATGAGTTAATCATAATGGTGGGCGGTTATGTCCTATGCGCACAACTAGCCATTCTGATTTTCGTCCACCTTTACAGGAAGAACCCCGAATATGGAAAGGGTATCATAATCTTATCAGTATTTCTCGCTATTGTGTCGTATTCAATTGGAGGTTTCGCTGGACTCTCCTTCCGGTCTTCAAGCCTTTGGGGATTTATGGGATGGCGTTTTACCATTAACGAATTCGTGATCATCTTTTGGAATCTTGGTAATCTTTGTATATTAGCAACCCTAGTTGCACTGGCGGTCATGTTGTTCTATAAAATCAAACAATTTAAATTGGGAGAAAAATCGAAGAATCCATGCAAGAATGAATGATTAAAATCTGTGATTCTCCCTTTTTTCGAATTCGTACTTCAATTTATTTTATTGGCAAAATCTATAATCGATGCTTCTTTACACACAATACTTAGCCTTACTGAACTTTTTTCTCGGAATAGCGCTTACTCTTCTTGAAACTTAGTACCGTTATCTTAGCTGATATTCGAACATCAACAGGGTGCTCTATTATTTTCAAATTTTATCCCATGCCAAAAAATAAGAAATATGAAGGCATAGTACCATATACTCGGTGTGTGACAAGTGATGGCGTTACGTGATTTTCTCTACCCACAGCTCGAAGTACGATTATTACTTGCGCGTACACTTGAAGTTGACGAAGTCCAAGCTGGTCAAGGTACCCTATCCAAAGAATATGAAAAAGTGGCGGCCCGTATTACGATTTCAGTTCGAGATGCACAACGATTAGGTATCAAAGAGGGCAATTTCATTGAAGTTAGCTCAAAGGTAGGAAATGTCATTGTGAGAACTCAGCTAAAGGAAAATCAACCCGAAGGAATTGCTCTGATGCAACCGAGTCCCTGGGCTTATGCAGTCATTGAGTCCATGGTTCCTAGCCAGGGAACCGAAGTGATTATCAAACCGAGTAAAGGGCCAATAACATCCTCAACCGATCTTCCATAATTTAACAAGAGGGGATCGAAAAGGACTTAGCGATTCATTGAGACTTTTTTGAAGAGTTTTTCTTCGGTTCGGACCTCGATTCACTCGGTGCTTGTATACTAGTTTTCTTAAGAGTCTCTTTACGAAGAGCCGTGAAGAGAGGACCAACACGACCTCTCTCAAAGAGCAATCGTAATCGCCAATTCTTTTTGATAAACTCCTGAACTTTCCGGACTCGGTCTTGGGCTAGTCGGCGATTAAGTTTGCTTTCAGACCAATCTTCAGATTTGGTTTGGATAGGCACTGAAGGTTTAACCGGGGAAGCTTTAATCACACGTTCATAAATGTTATTTTGAGGTGCTTCACGTCCAACTAGCTGATCATAAAAGTGTAGAGCACGACCCCGTTCCCAACCTCGGGCTTCTTCGATTTGGGAGAGTTGGTAACTATCGCGGGTGACTTTGAGGACTTGTTCAGGGCACGCGTTTTCGCACGCGCCGCAGAAGACACATATCTCTTTGTTGATGGCGATTTTGTCTTTGTCTCCCGTTGCATAGATGGCTTTGGTGGGACAGATGTTGAAACAATTGACACAGCCTGTCGGGTCACATTTCTCTAAATTATGGATTTCAACATCCCCAGTTAGTGGAAGAGTAACATCTAGGGCTTCATAGGGACATTTCAGGGCGCAGAGTGTGCAGTCGACACACAAGCCATCATCAATGGTCATGGTGCCTTCAACTTTCGGGTCCTTGATTTGGCGAGGGGGGGATTTGTCGCAAGTCACACGTACAGCATCGGAGGGACAGATGGTTTCACAGAGTCCACAATAATCACAGTGGGTGGTATCAACCCGAATACTCACTGCGGGTTTGAAATCGGGAGGTTGGGGTTTTTCTTCGTGCCAGTAAATGGTAATGCATTCGGGGCATAGTAATTCACACAGGCCGCACCATGTGCATTTGTCTTCATCAATTTTGATAGAGCCGGTGGCCTCGGGTTTGCCTTTCGCCACCCATTGAGCGGCTTTCGGGTCTTGATATTTGACTAACCCAGTTTTCGGGGTAACCTTGAGCTCAACCGAGATTGCTTCGCGTGGACAAATCTTTGCACATAGCAGACACGGCGCACATTTGTCTTCGTCGAGTTCATGTTTGCCTTTTAATCGAGCATATTTAACGTCAGCAGGGATATCATCAAACCGGGCTTCTATGGCGTTGAAAAGGCACGCTGAATCACACAATCCACAAAACGTGCATTTGTCTTCGTCAATGAGGACGAGGGGGGCGCCTTCCATTCGACCAGCAGCAACTTCTTGTACTGGACCCAATTCGATAGCATCCCACGGACAGGGAATACAAAGACTACAGCCAACACACCGAGTTAGGTCATATTTTAGGTTCTTATTAAGTAACGAAGTTTTCCAATTGTACTGGATATTGGTATCGTTGAGAATCTCACTCGTAACCTTTGGGCGCTCGCCTACGGTGATTCGATCCCTGTGCGTTTTTGTCATTAATTAGAACCTTCACACAAGCACTCTAATTTAACATTCCAACTGGACACCTTTAACGCTTGTTACCGTCCTAGAAGCCTTCCTTGTTTTAATGCAAACATCTATGGGAGAGGTCTATCTTTTTTTTAATTTGAATCCACAGATTGGACAAGTCTTTCTTTTTTTCAGCCAAGATATCATTTCATGTGCATGAGAAAGATTCCTACAACTCGGACAAAAAATGACTAAATCCTCATTATCCATTGTGTTATCGCAAAACAAGCACCTGTGCAGTAGTGCAATACAATGATTGCAGATTATCTGTTTTCTTTTTTGAATTGTTCCACATTTGCGACAGCGGACGATTCCTCGAAGAATTGATGTGACCTCTTTTAGTGTACGTGGGATCAAGAATGTTTGTCCAAGCTGCCGATTTGAGAAGCCAATCTCAACCTCAGTAATTTCTCGTTTACTGCGAGAATAGATCACTGACATCCCTGCAATAATGATAATTCCGAAAATTGCACCAAAGGCAATTAAATCGTAGTTCGGGGGACCAGGTTCTCCGAAAGGATTCGTATCGGTTTCAGCATCTGGTACACGTATTATCAGTGCATTAATCCCAGGTTCATTACTGTTGTATGATTTGGTTGTCCCTGCGATGATAAAATCGTGAGAAGGTGATTGAATTATTGACCAGCCAATTTCTTTACCCATCCCGCCATACCGCTTGTTCCATTGTACATCTCCGTTGCTTTCCAATCGAGCTAACAAGAGGTGTGTTTTCATCCCAAACTCGGTTTCTTCGATAGTGTATCCTGTAATGGCAAATCCACCATTTTGGCAAGAAGTGATGTCATAGGCTTCTTCTTCATAGGGTCCTTCTAGGATTGAGTTCCAGGAAAAATTACCATTTGCTAGAACACTTAGGGCAAAAGCGTCGAAGCTTCCTTCGGGGACATTCTCTGTTGTTCCCACAATGACATATCCGATATATGATTTGCGTATAATCTTGTTACACACATCATCTCCAGACATATCAAAAATTCGTTCCCAATGAAGATTCCCTATGCTGTCGGTGCAAATGATCCAGCCATCCAGTTCTCCTGTATCTATATTTTCTTTGCTTCCAACCAGGACAAATCCTCCATAATGATTTTCAACCAATGAGTTACAAATCTCATTTCCTATGGTATCGTAGGTTCTGTTCCAGAGCGCTTGTCCTTCGCTGGATGTTCGAACGAGCCAGAAATCCAAGTTATTGCTTTCAGAACTGTGAGTATAGCCAGCAAAAGCAAATCCGCCATCCTGGCACTCGACAATAGAATACGCTTGTTGTGATGAATTATCCCCAATGGTTTGAATCCATACAATCGTCCCGTTTGAGGCAATTCGAATCAGGAGGGCATCGTACTCTAATAGAGTTCCATTTGCCCCTTGTTTTTGGCTGTATCCAATTATTGCGTAACCACCAGATTCACATTCAATGACCTCTTTGGCGATTTCCGTCCCCTCCTGAGTTAGGATATCACTCCATTCCAATTCTCCAGCATCATTTAATCGAAATATTAGCACATCAGTTGTTTCTTCAAGCTGGGATGAGCCTACGATTAGATAGCCACCATCTTCACACTGGATTATTGAATATGCTGCGTCTTGACTGTCGTTTGCTCCAAATTTGAAGCTCCAAAGTAGATCGTCATCGCCCATTGTCAGGTCCGACTGAGGGGATTGTGCAGTGGCGATAACCAAGAGTGGAGCTAAGAGTAGAAGGGAAAAAAGAAGGCATGATATAACTAAGACTAAACCCTTCCTCAATCTCTCCAACTCACTATGAGTCGTCGAGTGGTTTTATATTGGATTCACTTTTAACTTTGGTGTTAAGGGTAATCGGTTCTATCGACTTTTCGTGCTGACTATCAGTTCGGCACCCAAAGGACCCATCTCTGCGATTTTCTTCACAAAATCTGAAACGAGTTCTACCAGCCGACCTCCTTCAGACGCTGCTGTACCCTCAAGAAAAAGTCGGTCTGGATTAATTCCCATCTCATTTAGTATAGGTAGCATATTTTCTACTCGGCCTTTGGTTTTTGTCATTCCAGTTCGATAATAGCAATCATGTTCGTGACAGCCTAGGATTGCTACACCATCCGCCCCTTGAGAGAAAGCTTCCAAAATGAGGAGCGGGTCAAGACGACCACTGCATGGGACGCGAATTGGAATGAGTTGGGGGGGATACCGGAGTCGATTGACACCAGCACTGTCTGCTGCAGCATAGGCGCACCAGTTGCATAAGAAACCAATTACAATAGGTTGGAGGGGATTGTTCTGACACGCAGTGTCTACTGCTGTCTTTAGTTGTTGTCGAGTAAACCCAGGTAAATCCAAAGCGCCTGTTGGACAAGCAGCCACACAGGCACCACACCCGGTACAGGCGAGTTCATCGATGAGAGGAATATCAGAACCCTCAAAGGATATCGCATTTGCATCACAAGTTTTTTCACACAGTCGACAACTTTCACACAGTTGGGAATTGAGAATTGGAGCGTGGACTTCAAGAGATATTTTTCGTCGGTGTAGTAATGTCGAGACTTGAGCCGCAGCCAAACCTGCATGGGTAACCGTGTCCGCAATATCCTTGGGCCCTTGCGCATTCCCTGCAAGAAAGATGCCTGCAGAATATGTTCCTGTAGGATTCAACTTGGGATGCTTTTCCAGGAAAAAGTTATTCTCATCCAATGGAAGATTCAAAATGGTTGCTAGTTTCGGGTTGGTGGGTGCTGGATCGACTCCCACACTGAGCACAACGAGATCGACAGGTAACTCGATTGGTTCACAAAGCTCAGTATCTTCAGCTCGAACCAACAGTTTCTTGGTTTGTGGATCTTCTTCAATTTCGGCTACACGACCACGGATGAAGTTTACCCCATGTTCGCGTGCGGCACGTTCATAGAGCTCTTCAAATCCCTTTCCAAAGGTTCGCATGTCAGTATAGAAGATATAGACCTCTGTGTCAGGTTGGGCGAGTCTTAGTTGCACGGCTTCTTTGACTGCGTACGTACAGCAAATGCGACTGCAATAGGGTCGTCTAATTCGAATATCGCGACTTCCCACACATTGCACAAAAGCAGCTTTTCTTGGTTGTTCACCATTTGATGGTTGGATGACTGTTCCTTGAGAAGGTCCAGAAGGATTCAACAGTCGTTCTAGTTCTGGGGCAGTAATCACATCTGAGTAGCGCTCATAGCCATATTCTTTAAGGTGTTCAGGGTTGAAGGGTTGAAATCCCGTTGCGACAACGATTGCTCCGATTTTGAAAGTATGGTCCCGGTCTGAATCCTCAAAGCGAATCGATTCCTTTTCACAAACTCCGACGCAGGATTGGCAGCCCACACATGCGTCCATGTCAATATAGGGAGCCAGGGGAACTGAACTAGGATACGGTCGGATAATTGCCTTCCGAGTGCCTAACCCATAGTTATACTCATTGGGCTCATCGATTGGACAGATTTCTATGCATTTGTTGCAGCCATTACAGGTTTCTAAGTCTACATATCGAGGTTCTTGATGGATTTTGACTTCATAGTCCCCGGGTGTACCTTGGATATCGGTGACTTCACTGAGGGTCAGCATCGTAATCTTGGGATGCGTAGCCACTCGGGTTAGGAGAGGTCCGAGGATGCATAAACTGCAATCTAGGCTCGGAAAGAGTTTATCCCATTTGGCCATATGTCCGCCCAAGAATCCTGATTGTTCAACCAGTATCACTTCGTATCCCGCGTCAGCAAGTTGGATGGCAGAAGTAGCGCCTGCAACTCCTCCACCAATGACAAGTACGCGTTTCGTAATTGGTATATCAATAGAATGAATTGGAAGGCTGTGTTCAGCCATTTTGATTGCTGCATCAATCATCAATCGAGCCTTAGCAGTGGCAGCTTCTGGGTTATCCCAATGGACCCAACTACATTGCTCACGGATATTGGCGATGACTAGATGCCCCCGGTTAAGCCCAGCCTCTTCAACGGTTTGGCTCATCAACTCGCCATGCAATTGCGGTGAACAGGCAGCCACCACCACATAATCAACTTGGTTTTCTCGAATCGTATCACGAATCAGATTCAGGCCCTGTTCAATACAAAAATGAGCGTCATCATTAACCACGATGTTGGGCTGTTTCTCATAATGCGTTTTCAATTGATCGATATCTATGATGGTTTTGATATTTGATCCACAGTGACAGAGAAATAAGGCTGTTTTGGGTGGGAATTTCTTACCTGGTTTCTTGCGTATGGTTTTGGACTGGCTTTTTGTTCCCTTCTTTGTTGCTGGTTTAGCCAAAGATGTCACCGCACGAATTTACCATGTTTCGATGCTGCTTTTCAAGCTATAACAGTTCTTACCTTACTATCTTCTAATTTAATTATTAAGGCAATCTCTACATCAAAGCATTAGTTGCTACCGAACAGATAAAGGGGTAAGAATCCTCAAAAATTAAATGAAGAGTGTGTCGTGATTGAATGGCTGATCAAAAACTCACTCCTATGCAGATATACAAGCTTCTTCCCCAAACTAATTGTAAGAAATGTGGGATGACCTGCATGGCTTTTGCCACGCGTCTAGCACTGCGAGAAGTCGAGTTAAAAGAATGTACACCTCTTTTCGAAGAAGATCAATACATTGATCAGCGTAATCAACTCACTGAGCTAATCACTCCACTTCTGGCTGCGGAGGAGACAGGCGTAGCTCTTGATGAGACGAAATGTACAGGATGTGGTAACTGCGTGGTGGTGTGTCCTGTCGATGCAACAGTAGAACCTGACACGGCATCAGGTAAAGCCGCGCGATCAGAAGACACGGTGTTTCGTGTTGAAAATGGCATTGCAAAAATTATTAACCTCGAAAAATGTCGTCGATTTCCCCCTGAACGCATGAATTGTCGGGTGTGTGAGCAAGGTTGCTATGTGAAAGCCATTGAAATATGGTAAGCCAACTACCTAGGAGTCGAAGATTTCATGCAAGATACGGTTTGCTGTGGTTGTTCAGTGGTGTGCGATGACGTAGCTGTTTCTCTCAAGAAATCTGATCTCCAATCTTTAGGGCTCTGCACATTGGGCCACGCTTATTGTGCTTCCATTCGAAGTAAAACCCGACTGACTAAACCCCAAGTAAAAATGGGAACGGGAAAACAACAGGCTGTATCGTTATCTGCGGCATATGAACAAGCTGTATCCATTCTTTCAGAGAGTAAACGACCATTATTGTTGGGGTGGTCCAACAGCCCTTCCGAAGTTTCGAGCTTGGGTATAACCTTGGCAAAACGTCTGAAGGGCGTTTTTGATAGTACAGCTAGCTTTGAATATGGACGGCTCTTAGACTACAAGCTTGTGGGAGGGGAAGCCGAAAAAGCGACGTTAGAGGATGTGCGTAACTTCGCGGATTTCATTGTCTATTGGGGAGTGAATCCTGCAGAAAGTCACCATCGGCATGCAAGTAGATATACGGTATTCCCGAAGGGTACTAATATTCCAGAGGGGCGTGAAAGCCGCGTTATTGCTGTTGTTGACATTCGTGAATCTGAATCGATGCGGCTAGCAAACCATCAACTCATTCTTGATCCAAGAAACGGTGATGAACACTTCCTCAACGCCCTACTCAATGAACTTAAAGGCACCCTGGGTACCCCACCAGAACAGGTAGGTGGAGTCCCCGCAATCGAATTTCTCAGTTTTTCCAAGCAGATCAAAGAGGCGGATTATATCGCCATATTCTATGGCAATGGATTATTACATGCACCTCATGAATCGAACACACTTCCCCTTTTAGCCAAGGTCGCAAACCGACTTGACAAGAAAAAACGACCGTGTGTTATCTTACCCATGGTCACACTCTGTAATTCAGCAGGAGTAGTTAAAACGAGCTTAGAAGAAACTGGGCTTCCGTTTTTAGTTGATTTCACTTCACAGACACCAAAACCCTATCCATCAATGCAAGAGGGATTACGAAACAATGAGTTTGATGCAGCCTTAATTGTCGGATGGGATGCGCTCAGCTTTCTTCCAGGACCCATCGCAAAATCGCTTCAAAGTATTCCAATCATTTCATTATCTACTCAACCTACCATGACCACACGGGAATCTATGGTAGTTATTCCCACCGCCCTTACTGGAGTAGAAGCCGACGGAACCGTCTATCGTATGGACGGCGTAGCAGTCCCCCTCAAACCATTTGCAAAAGCACCACAAAACATTCCTACTGAACATCAAGTAATAACACACCTTCTCACCCAATTCCAGTAATATCATCGGTCTGGATAATGGCGAAGGCTTTAAGCACACTCAACAAGTACCTACGCTCAAAGGGTGAACCTGATGAAAATAGCAGTTGCCGGAAAAGGCGGTGTCGGAAAAACCCTTGTAGCAGGAACTCTCGCACGATTCTTAGGAAAGGAAGGAATCCAAGTCCTAGCCGTTGATGCCGACCCAAATCCAACACTCGCATCAGCGCTAGGAGTCTCTCCCGATGTAGCAGAACAAATCATACCACTCACTGAAAATGATGAACTAGTCGAAGAGCGTACGGGGATGGACCGTAAAACCTACGGCGGAATGTTCAAACTAAATCCACACGTCTCAGATCTTGCAGAGAAATTTGGTGTTCCTGCGCCGGATAACGTCACTTTACTTGTAGCCGGAACCGTTACAATTGGTGGAGCAGGATGCATGTGCCCTGCAGGCGCCCTCTTGAAAGCATTAATCCGACACCTCATCGTGGGAAGCGATGAAGCCTTTGTTATGGACCTTGAAGCCGGTATTGAAAACCTCGGACGCGGAACATCACGAGGAATGGATGCACTCATTACCGTTGTTGAGCCAGGACAAACATCGATATCCACCGTTGCCCGAATCAAGAAACTCGCTCAAGACATCAGTGTTGACACCGTCTTTGGTGTTGCGAATAAAGTCATGGACGAGATGGATGAAAAAGCCATCAGGTCCACATTAGACGAACTGCAAATCCCCTTACTGACTGTCATCCCCTTCGATAAAGCCATCCGACTTGCCAACCTTAAAGGCAAAGCCCCAATCGATTTTGCTCACGATTCACCAGCAATCCGAGCCATCCGGGCCCTGATCCCAGAGCTCCGTGCTAGACTCAATAACGCTGATCCCTAAACAAACGTCAACTAGAATTCTAATCGCTTTGTATTTCCTTTTCTGTTTTAACTTGCTCATAAATGTCGATTTATATAGTAGAATCAAATACAGTTGGTCTACATTCGTCACACTCTGAGGAGTTGAGAAGAATGGCTAAAGAAGAATATAACATGGTCCTTAAGATCACATTCTTAATCCACATCGTTTTAGGAGCAATCTTTGGCATTGGTCTTTACATTATCCCAGAAATGTTTCTTGGATTATTTGCCATGGGTTTCAATGACCCATCAACACGGGTACTCGGTGCAGCATTACTAGCGTTGACTATTGGTTCAGTGCTCGCATTGGCTACAAAAGAATGGGTACGCGTTCGTATTATCGTAGAAGTGGAAATTTTCTGGTGCATTCTCGGTTTGATTGGCGCTGTCGTTCATATGTTCTTGGATCCCATGTATACAATGCTTGCCGGGACTCTCTTAATCTCTACACTAGCAATCCTACTCTTCCTCTTCCTCATCGGATACTTCATCCAAGTACGAGACTAATTACCCATCATATCGTCTGATGGGCTTGGCTCCTGTCAGGCGCTCCCTTTTTTCTTAAGAAGCAGTCGTATTAAGAAAATAATTATTACCAACGAGTTTAACTCCCATTGTGGAGCCCGATGTCAGTTATTGCTTGGAGTAATTTCTTAATTCTAAATATTGTTACAGTTTTCTGCTGGTATTTCTACATTCTTAGCGTCCAACCAGTTACTCGGTCAGAAAAACATGGTGAACAAGCCTGGACTATGGCAAAAAGGCATCGCATCATCACTGGCGTTTTTATGGGTGTCATGACTGTCAACATGATTCTCTGGTTATGGTTTCCCATCCCAGAACTTGCTTGGTCAGTCCACTCTATCTGGCTTTTCAGCATTCTCATCGGAATAATTCTAGCCATGATTTTCACTCCTATTTGGATTAAAGGTGCCATCGATGCTGGAAAAGAAGCTATGGAACCCTCCCAGTCCACTGAGATGTTTGGAGGAATTTACAACTATATCCGTCATCCACAAACAGTTGGTGAAATGCCTTGGTTTGTTATCATTGCCCTCTTCATGAACTCGCTCTTCCTAACAATCTGGGCTATCATCATGATCATCATTGTCACCCCCATTATCATTCATTACGAAGAAAAGGATTTGATCAAACGTTTCGGTGATGAATACCGAGAATATCAAAGGCGTACGGGTGCAGTTATTCCTAAGCTGAAGAAGCTGAAGGATTAGCGAAGTCTGATATTACCCAAACCTTTTCGTAACCCCTTGAACCAATGTACCGAGTGGTGAATACTTTGAGAGCGATTACTAATGCAACTATTCTGTGCCCCGTACGGGGTCGCATCGAAAAAGGTACGGTTCTCTTTGATAAAGGAAAAATCGTCGGGGTCGGGAAGTCTATCCCAATTCCGAGTAAAGCAAAAACCATTGACGTCGAAGGACAATATGTGCTGCCGGGATTCATCGATGCCCATTGCCACCAAGGACTCTTTGACGGTTCGATTGGACCTATGGGCCAAGACGGTAACGAAATGACAACGCCCATTACTCCAGAAATGCGTGGGATGGATGGCTTCAATCCCTTTGAAAAATCACTCAAAGAAGTAATCCGTGGTGGGGTCACTACTATCAATACAGGACCGGGATCAGGTAATGTAATCGGTGGTGAGTGTTTCGTCATCAAACCCGTTGCTGGTAATGTCGTTGATGAGATGGTTGTACTGTCTCCGTCAGGACTCAAAATTGCCTTAGGGGAAAATCCGAAACGGGTTCACGGAAGTGAGAATAAACGAATGCCCCAAACGCGCATGGGTGTTGCTGCGTTAATTCGGAAAACCCTCACTGATGCCCAGAATTATCTAGAAGCATGGAAAGTCTACGGAACGAAATCCAAACACGCTAAAAAGAAAGGTGATCCACCTCCGAAAACGCCAGAGCGAAGCTTAGGAATGGAAACTGTAGTGAAGGTGTTGAAACGAGAAATCCCTTTCCACGCTCACTCCCATCGTGCGGATGATATTGCCACTATCATTCGGATTGCTGAGGAATTTAATTTACGACTTGTCATTATTCATTGCACTGAAGGTCATAAAATCGCGAAATATCTTGCAAAGAAAAAAGTTCCAGCCGTGATTGGTCCCACTATGTTGTGGGTTTCCAAGCCTGAAACCCGTGAACGTGGCTTTAAAACAGCGGTCATCCTCAATGACGCTGGAGTAAAAGTAGCCCTACAGACAGACTCGCTGACACCGATGAATTACTTCCCACTGCTTCCCATGTATGCTATCAAACATGGGATGAGCCGAGAAGATGCACTGAAATGTGTCACCATTAATCCCGCTGAGATACTCAACCTCCAAGATCGTGTTGGCTCACTCGAACCCGGTAAAGATGCCGATATCGTAGTCTGGACTGGACATCCCTTCGAATTCTATAGTGAAGTAAGCGAAGTCTACATCAACGGCAAGAAAATACCCATTGAAGAGTAACCTACTCTCTCATCACGGGATCTTCTTGATGATCTCTGCATACTGTTCTTTCGTGAACGCCTTGAGAGTCGTCGTTCGTACATTACCCGCTGAACCCAAGCCAAGGAGGAACCGCATCGCCACCTCATCATTAGGAGCATCAGCAATTCCAATATAATCGTATTCACCGAATGTCACATAGAATCCCAGTAACTTTCCACCAAGCCGTTCCATGTACTTGATGCCGGTTTCGATTCGTTTGGGCGCATCCTGAAGTTCTTTGACGCCTTTTTCAGTTAATTTCATGAGAGTGATATAAAGGGGCATAACCTTTCACCTCAAAGAAAAGTTTAGGAATAGTTTTACTTAAGCTTTTAATAATGTTGACTTAAGTCAACAGTTAAATCACTAATGTAAAACGAATAATGTAAAGCTGACAAGTTTTCGCTTACCTAGAATACTCTCAAGATTAGAACCTTTAACTCATTGTTGACTTAGAAAGAAACCACCACTATTGTCAACCACACAATTCTGAATCACCCGTATTAACCATGAGAAAGCGATTTATCCTATCTCAAAGACAAACTTCATGGCAATGATTATGGTTCGACCACAAAAAAATACGATTGCAGCAATCTTTGTGCTCCTTTTTTCAATACTTGCTCCTCAATTAATCACGTCTACCTCCATACTAGCTCAACCCCTTTCTGATTTCACATTCATTGCCTACGGAGATTCTCGAGGGGCTGGAGACGACGCAGTATCGCCCATCCATTCAGATATTGTTACAGCATACTTGCAACAAAATCCTGATTTTGTCATTCACACCGGAGATATGGTGAATAGAGGTGGCATCTGGAACCAGTGGCTAGAATTCAATGACTCAATCCAACCCATCTGGGATGCTGGAATACTCTTCTTCGGCGTCGTTGGTAATCATGAAAAATACACGGATCAATGGAACATCACCGATGAGGATTTCACTCAATATCGTCAGTTCTTCAATTTCGCTGATTTTACTAACAATCCTGGTGAAACCGAACTCCATTACTCCTTTGATTATGGCGGAATCCATTTCATCATCTTAAACACCGATGACTACTTTGACTATGACACTGATATTTTCAACTGCTCACAAACCCAAATGGACTGGTTACTTACCGATTTAGCCAATACACGACCTACAGACTTCATCATAGCTTCATACCATAGACCCGCATGGTCCATTCGTCAAAACCGAGTAGACCGATGGGACCAAGCTGAAACCATTCGTCAAGAATTTCACCAACTCTTTGTCCAACATGGTGTCGACCTCGTCTTTTGTGGCCATGACCATTATTACTACCGATGTATCCGTGATGGTATCTACTACGTTGTCACTGGTGGTGGAGGAGCCCCACCTTATCCACCGGATCCCACCGCTCCACAGTGGCAAGTCGGAGATGTGGCTTATCAGGCATACCATTTCTGTAAAATCGATGTGGAGTCAACCCAAGTCAGTGTTACCGCAATTCAACCTGACAATACAACCATCGATTTCTTCGTCATCAACACAATGTCTCAGACAATTCCCATCCAGTTCCAACTACTTATCGTGGTTACTTTATGCTGTGTCATTGTGTGTATTGTTTTGGTCATCTACTTCAAAAAACGGAAACGATTCTAGAATCTTGAATATCTGCTAGAAAAAAGTGGAGAGAGGCTGATTAGTTGATCGTGACGTCAACCGTCTTGATCGCCTCTCAGAATGGAAGCGTAATGTTGAGGAAGCCATCCTTATTTTTATATAGAATGTATGCCACTGACCTTTCCGGAATCACTCAGTGTACTATTGATGGTATAACCCATTTCAGCATCAGCTCCAGTGGCTTACTCACCAATACTCTCCTTCTTGAACCAGGCGAATATTCTGTAACCATCACAGTGTGTGATGCTCATGGAAATTCCTTCTCTACGACGATTATCATCACAGTAGAGGCAATCGCTCCACCACCAGTTCCGGGATATCCATGGATTTCCGTTCTCGTTGGTTGCCTGTTTGTGATTATTCCTCTAGTCATTATTCGAGTAAGGAGACGAATTAGGTGAATTTCGGTTCCTTCTTGTGTGTTTAAACCCCCGTATTTACACTGTTAATGGAAAACATTGCAGATGCATCAAAACTTAAAGGACATATTGCTACTATTTTGACAACATTTCACCTTTGACAATGCGCGCAGAATAAAGGTTGATTAAACATTGACAGAACAAAAACGAGCACGAATCAAAGCCGATAAACTCGACACCGGATTCGGGTCCTTCCGAAACGTCGAAGTCACCATCGGCAAAGTCATCGATGAAGATTGGGACGAGCCTATGGGACCCACACCCATGCCAGGCGTCACAACTCTTCGTGACTGGGACCACAAACTCCTCACAAAGTACGAACCATCATACATGCCAGCATGTCAACTATGCTGCCTTTGTACATTCGGAAAATGCGATTTGACGGGGGGAAAACGAGGAGCATGTGGTTTAGATATTAAGGCGCAGTCAGCGCGAATTGTGTTGGCTGCTTGCAATATTGGGTGTGCAGCACACTTGGCGCATGCTCGACATCTAGTTGATCACTTGATTCATGAATTTGGTCCGCGATATCAATTGACACAGGGAGAAGGTGTGGATATTGAAGCACCTGTGTCTCGATTAGTGACTGGAATTCGACCACGTACACTTGATGATGCCTCATCGATTCTCGACTATTGTGAAACACAATTAACTCATACCCTCTCGGCAGTCCATACAGGACAGGAAGGTAGTTGGATAGATTTTGAATCCAAGGCCTTTCATGCAGGAATGGTCGATCAAGTAGGAATGGAGATTGCCGATTTGGTGCAGATTTCTACGATGGGCTTTCCTCAATCTGATCCTGAGGCACCTCTAGTTGAAGCAGGTATGGCTTCGATGGATCAGTCTAAGGCCAATATCCTGTGCATTGGACACAATGTTGTCCCTGCTGCAGCTATCACTGACTACGCTATGGAACATAACCTTCAAAATAAACTCGATGTCAGTGGAATTTGTTGTACTGCCTGGGACATAACACGTCATGATGCTAAAGCCAAAATTGTAGGTCCAATTTCCTGGCAGCTCCGCTTTGTAAGGAGTGGCATAGCTGACGTTGTTGTCGTAGATGAACAGTGTATTCGTACCGATATTGCCCAACATGCTCAGAAAGTGAACGCCCCAGTAATCGCCACTTGCGATAAATCCTGTATGGGTTTACCAGACCGCACAAATGATGATGTCGATGACATCGTCGCTGACCTTGTTTCATTTAAAGTGCCTGGAGTGTTTATAGGTGACCATAATAAGGTTGGCGAAGTAGTGGTGAAAACAGCTATTGCCGTGAAACCGAAACGCAAAGGTAAGACCTCACTCCCAAGTAAAAAGAAAATCCAAGAACTCGCTCAAGCATGTCGTCAATGCTCGGAATGTCGACGGGCATGTCCAAATGACCAACCAATTATGGAAGCGGTCCTTGCCGCACAAGAAGCGAATTTCGGTCCTCTAGGTGATGTCTATGATGAATGTATCGGTTGTGCCCGGTGTGAGTCCGCTTGCCCAAATGAATACGATCTCCATAGCTGGATGGTAACCGCTGCTAAAGACCGTTGGATGAATGAGAGCTACCTAGTTCGCACTGGGCGTGGGGCAATCAAAGATACCGAAATCCGGGCCGTTGGACAACCCGTTGTTTTCGGAGAAATTCCCGGTGTTATCGCGCATGTAGGATGTGCCAACTACCCCGATGGAGGACGTGCCATCCATGACATGTGCGAGGAATTTGCTCAACGTCGCTTCATTATCGTATTATCTGGATGTGCAGCAATGACTGTGGGCACTATCAAAGACGATGAAGGGAAAAGTATCTACGAACGTCGCTCAGGTCACTTTGATGCCGGTGGTGTTGTAAATGTTGGATCTTGTGTGTCAAACCCCCACATCGCAGGTGCAGCCATAAAAATTGCGAGCATCTTCGCCAAACGTAACCTACGTGGAAACTACGAAGAAATCGCGGACTACATACACAATCGAGTGGGAGCTGTCGGAATCTCTTGGGGTGCTATGTCACAGAAAGCTGCTTCAATTGCTTCTGGTTTCTGGCGACTCGGCGTTCCAGTTATTGTTGGTCCACACGGGGCTAAATATCGTCGAATGCTATTAGGTCGCGCTGATCGAGCAAAGGACTGGATGGTATACGATGCTCGAACAGGGAACGAAGTTCAAATTGCTCCAGGTCCCGAACACCTGTTCTATGCTGTAGAAAACATGGAGGAATGCATGGTACTAACTGCCAAATTAGCTATCCGACCAAACGACACTGCTAGAGGTCGAGCAATTAAACTGAGCCATTACATCGATCTACACGAGAGATACAAAGGTTACTTCCCCGATGATGTTCACACGTTTATTCGGAGAGAAACAGATATTCCTATCACTCTTAAAGACAAAATTCATGCTCAGATGAAGGAAAACAAGTGGAAAGAACGACCCATTCCAGATCCGACGCTATTGAAACGAATGGTGTTCGGTGGCAATGGAGGTAGCAAGTAAAATGATGCGAGCTGAACCCTGGCAAACCGCTGAAGTCTGCGGACCAACTAAAGCCCAAGAACTCAAAAAACCCGTAGTTGTGGGAGCCCTTCTCAAAAAAGCAAAACACCCACTTCTGATAGTAGGTGCAAACGCACTAACAGAAAAGACGCGGAAAAAATCTATGATTGACTACTTCATTGAACTTTCCACAGCTGCAAAGATACCAGTCGTTGCCACATCAAACACCATCAAAGCATTCAAAGAGAAGAACTTTGACAATGTTTACTCACACGGAGTAATGGAAATCGCTGGAAAACTTCAAGATCCCGACTGGATGGTTGCTCCGAAGAAAGGACCCCATGACCTTGTCATGACCTTCGGATATCCATACTACATGGAATGGCTTATGTTGTCTGCGCTCATTAACTTCGCCCCTCAAATCAAGACCATTACTCTCGGTCGTTATTTCCAACCTCATGCAACGTGGAGCTTTCCAAACCTCAAGAAACAAAAATGGAATGATGCCCTCAAAGAAATCCTATCTATTTTAGGAGGTACAAAGTAAATGTCATTTGAAGACTTACCAGTAGCTGTCGGTGTCGTCTTCGAAGGCGAACGCATTCGAAAAGCTGACATGCAAGTTGAACTTGGTGGACCCAAGATTGAAAAGAAATTCGAATTGGTTGTCACCAAAAAGATGAACGAAATCGAAGATGGCAAAGTTGAGATCATTGGTCCTGACCTTAAAGACCTCGAAGAAGGTGGAGCCCATCCCCTAGGTATCCTCATTGAAGTCGCCGGTAAGGAAGTTGAAGAAGATTTAGAAGGTGTTCTTGAACGTCACGTTCACGAATATACAAACTTCATGGAAGGTGTTATGCACCTCAACCAGCGCTACGACATCTGGATTCGGATTAGCAAGAAATCTTTCCAAAAAGGGCTCAATACCTTCAAACTCATGGGTCAGGTCTATGAGCGCCTCTATAAAAGCGAACTTCCCATCATCGAAAAGATCCAGGTCACCTTCATCACCGACCCAGATAAAATCGCGGAACAGTATGATAAAGCCATCATCCGCTATGACGAACGTGATGCACGTGCCCGTGGCCTCAAAGATGAAGAAGTTGATGTCTTCTATGGCTGCACCCTCTGCCAGAGCTTCGCACCTACCCATTGTTGCACAATCACTGCACAACGATATGCAAATTGTGGTGCAATTAGTTGGTTTGACGGGCGCGCCGCTGCACGAGTGGACCCAAAGGGACCCTTATTTGCAATCGAAAAAGGAGCACCCATTGACGAATATAAGGGAGAATATGAGGGAGTAAATCAGGCATACAAAGAAAAAACTCTAGGCGCAGTAACCGATGTCTGTTTGTACAGTGCATTTGAAAAACCGCACACTAGTTGTGGATGTTTCGAAGCGATTGCCTTTGTAATCCCAGAAGTCGATGGTCTTGGACTTGTCCATCGTGACTATAAGGGAAACGCCGTGAATGGACTTCCATTCTCCACAATGGCAGATTCCACAGCTGGTGGACGTCAAATTCCTGGTTTTCATGGCGTTTCAATTGAATATATGCGCTCTCCAAAATTCCTTCAAGTGGATGGTGGGTGGGAGCGGATTGTCTGGTTGCCCAAAGCCATAAAGGATCGGGTCTATGACTTCATGCCCGAGAATTTACGAGATATTATCCCGACTGAGAATGACGTATCTAGCATTGATGAATTGAAATCCTATCTTAAAGACCACCATCACCCAGTTGCTGAGCGCTGGGTTGAGACTGGTGCTGCCGCGCGATTGGAAGAGGAAGAACGTCAGGAAGAAATCATGCCTGCAGGTCAACAGACTCAACCCTTCATGATGCCCGGTCAAATGACAACGATGGTGCCCGCAACTGGCGGTGGTCCTGGATTCCAAATCATCTTTAAGAACGCGAAAATTTATGCAGAGAAAGTCATTATTAAACGCCTAGATCAGAAGGGCAAAAAATCGTAGAGGCGATGAATAATGTCGCCTGAGAAGAATAAAGAAAAAAGTGAACTCACAGTCTCCACCGACAACCCCGAATTGGGAATCCTCGGTCCACTGGAAGCCCTCTTTGGGAAGTTTGAGGAACTCGAACTGGTAGACATGACCATTGATGTCGACGAACTCGAAGTCACTGTACCACCTGGCGCTGGAGCAGGCATGTCTGACCAAGCCCGACAATTTCTTGCCCAAAACGCTATTGCAGTACAACAATTCGCTCAGCAAATGCTCGCAGCGTTAGGAATGCAGGTGCAACTTCCAACGGGTCAATCAACAATGCCTATACCTGCTATTCCAGTGCCAACTCGCCCAGCAGAACTGCTGAAAGCTCGCTTTAAAGCGCCACTCACCGAGTATTCGGGTCAGATTCGTGAAATCACCCTTGGTGCAACGAAAGGTAATGGAGGATCACGGAGTAAGACCATCACTGTTGGCGGACATAAGGGTCCAGCATGGAACCTTTTCCAAGCCCCGCCCAAGCATCCCCCCGTAGTTGCAGCTGACGTCTTTGATATGCGCATCAAGCTTGCGAAAGCTGTACGCATGCACTACGATGATGTTATGGATGACCCTGCTGAGTGGGCAAGGCTAGTCATTGACAAATTTGGTGCAGACCTCATCACCTATCATATGATTAGTACAGATCCCCTCCTCAAGGATACAAGTGCCAAAGAAGCCATGAAAGGCTTAGAAAACGTCTTACAGGCAGTGAAGGTGCCAATTATTGTGGGTGCTTCAGGTGATCCTGCCAGGGACGCAGAAGTCCTATCATTGGCTGCCGAAGTTGCCGAGGGCGAACGGGTCCTCCTAGCTTCGGCTACGGTCGATATGTGGGAGCCAGTTGCAAAAGCCGCAAAGGCTCATGACCAACTTGTCCTTTCCTGGACAAGTATTGACATCAATCAACAAAAGGAGCTCAACCGTCGACTACTTGATTACATCACACCTGACCAGATTATCATTGACCCAACTACTGCTGCATTGGGGTATGGTGCAGAGTACAGCTTTACTATCATGGAACGTATGCGCCTTGCAGGTATAATTGGTGATGAAGAACTCCAGTTCCCCTTAAGCAGTGGTACGACGAATGCTTGGGCAGCCCGTGAGGCCTGGATGAAAAGACCTGAACTTGGACCTCGTGAGCTTCGGGGACCCATCTGGGAAAGCACCACAGCACTCATGTTCCTCCTTGCTGGTGTTGATGTCTTTATGATGATGCATCCCGCAGCAATCAAAACCGTTCACGACCTCATTAGCTGGCTCAGTACTCGTATTGACCGGAAACGTGAAGACTTCGTTGACTGGACAAAATTAGCGCTTCCAACAAATTAGCCAAAAATTCACCGCATTCAGAGAAATAATTCATCGAAACAGCTTTTAAGCACCTTTTTTACTGAATGCAATCATGCCTAAACCATTCCGCGTAATCCAAATCGGCTTTGGAACATTGGGTCGCTCAATTGCTAAAGCTATTATCCAACGAGAGAATCTGCAACTCGATGCCGTTGTAGACGTTAATCCCGAGTTGAAGGGTAAACGATTATCAGATTTAATCGAGGGTGAAATTGATTCTACTCTTACTATTCGAGATGATCTCCAACAAGTCCTATCTGATTTCAAGGATAATCCTGCTGACGTGGCGATAGTTTCAACTTCATCAGCACTCGCTAAAGTGGTTCCCACCATCTCAGATTGCTTGAATGCTGGGATGGATGTCCTTTCACTCTGCGAAGAATTATCATTCCCATATGAGAAAAACCCAGAACTCTCAAAGAAACTTGATGAAATGGGACAAAAGACAAAGAAATCGATTCTAGGCACTGGCATTAACCCCGGATTCCTGATGGACCTGTTACCAATCTTCCTCTCAGCCCCCATTCAGCATGTGGAAACCATTCATGTAACACGAAATATGAACTCCAGCTCACGGCGTGCAGCATTCCAGAAGAAAATAGGCACCGGTATGACCAAACAAGACTTTGAGCATGCCATCTCCACAGGAGCAATTACCGGTCATGTGGGATTGGTTGAATCGCTACAGATGATAGGTGACACCCTTAACATGGGCTTAGAACATGTCGAAGAACTACCTCCCGAACCAGTGATTGCCGATAAGAAAATCGTGACCCCCTTTGCTACGGTTGAAAAAGGGATGGTTCGAGGACTAAAGAGTCGAGCCATCGGCCAAAAAGCAGGAAAGACCCTCATCACGCTAGACTTCAACGCCTATGCTGATGCTGATCCTGCATATGATGAAGTCCGAATTGATGGTCATCCCAGTATTCATCAACGAATGGAAGGTGGCGTTCATGGCGATCATGCAACGATTGGCATGCTCCTCAACCTTATCCCTGTAATAATTGACGCCAAACCTGGCCTTTACACCATGAGGGATATACCAGCACCACATAACACAGAACGCATCTTCAAGGATTCGGTGTGAACTGCCACTGCATGAAGGCAGGAGCTTCCATCGAGTCCACTCCCCTAAAAACTTGGGGGAGGGCTGTCTGTCGATGCAAGCCACGCAAGAAATCTTGCAATGACTCCCCGTTCATAGGGGGTTGCTGCAATAGGAACCGAACCATCAGGTTCACTGCTGCGTTCTGATCACGGTCAAGGCCAATTCCACAATCGCATTGAATAATCCGCTCGGACAAGCGCCGCTTATGTACCTGTTCACATCGGCAACACGTCTATGTAGTATACGATTCATTAATTCTTACAACTCTCTTCCCTACCTGTTTAGCTTTGTAGGTTAAGAATTCGGCGAACCGGCCAAAGAAGCCGGTGTTTTGCATCGAATGATGTAACGTCCGAGTCGCTGCATCTTGCTGCCTACAACCCGTGGCTTTCTTTTTTCGCACCATGGCTTTCACGTCAAGATTACTAATGACAATGGTATTTGCCCGGGTATTCGTCGCCACGACCTTGGACACCTTATGCTGGAAATCCCGCAGCGGGTTGGTTAGCTTTTAGCGCATCTTAAGCCATTTCCGCTGATAGAACCACCACCGATTACTGTGCTTCCGACAATGATCACGCCGAGACTGTACCTCCTGAAGTTTGCCCTTCCAATACAGGTCCGCCCGATGATTCCGAATTGGCACAAATTTTCCTTGCAAGTTGACTGCGGTGACCAAGTTGATCACTCCCAAGTCCATGGCTTGATACCGGCCATTGTCCACATACTGGGGGATTGCCACTTCGCTTCTGATGGTGACAAACCATCGACGTCGTCGATCCTGGAAGAGGTCTACCTGTTTGACTTTGCTGGGAAGGGGTGGTACCCAAGGAAGGGCAAATGTGAGGTCAACACCTGAGGGGTGGCGGTGGGCGAAACGAATTCGCTTATGAACTGTGTAGAGGGTGAAACCTGATTGGTTGTAGCACAGGGTGGTAAAGTATTGCTTACCCTTGAAACGGGGCGGTCGGGCCTTGAGATCTCTACGGCGCCAACGGGCAAAAAAGGCTTTGTAATCAGTATTGAGCCGTCGCAAGGTCATTTGCAGGACCTTCGAATAGACCTAGGCATACTCAGGATACTTGATTTTGAGGGCGGGTAAAGTGTTTTGTTGTTGTGTGTACGTAATATGCGTGCGTTTGTTCTTCGGCTTTGTACGATTGATGGTCCAATGCTGGTGGCGTTCGGCGAGGGCAAAGTTGTAGAGAAGACGACATTTTTCGGATAAAACCCACAGGACTTGGGCTTGTTCTGGCGTGGGAGCGATGAGGATTTTGTGTGTCAGCAGCATCGGAGTCATGCTGTGGGTCGGAAGGTCGTGGGGGGTTTTCTGGTTTTTGGGGGTGCAGATAACTGTTTGGGCGATTCATCCCCATCTTTAAAGACAGGGATCTCTCGAAAAATAAATTAAAAGGATTAAACACCACATTCACCCATTATTGGTGAATTTAGAATGCTTGAACGCTACCGACAGGCCTCTCCAAATTCCAGTCAACTTTGGATACGTGCCCAAAAGGTGTTTTGTGGTGGAGTCAATCATAATATTCGAATCTTTGGATTGAACAGCTGTCAGGCTCATCCACCATTTATGCACCGTGGTGAGGGAAGTCATATCTGGGATGTGGACGGGAATGAATACATCGATTACTGGATGACCCACTATTGTATGATTTTAGGCCACAACTCTCCACAAATCCATCAAGCCTTAGAACAACGACTTCGAGAAGGCTGGCATTTGGGTGCGTTGAATGAAGACCAAGTGATATTTGCAGAGAAAATCCAAGAAGCTATCCCCGAGTTAGAGAAGATGCGATTTTGTACAACTGGTAGCGAGTCCACCATGTATGCAACCCGACTAGCACGTTTGTTTACTGGACGAAAATTAGTTGCAAAGGCGTGGGGCGGATGGCACGGTGGTAATGACGCTCTCGGCTATCACCTTAAGTATCCATACACGGACGACCCCTACTATAATGGTGTATCCTTCGATTACAATGATATGCGAAGTGTTGATACTCTCATGAAGAAACATGGGAAACAATTAGCTGCCCTTGTTATCGAACCGGTCCTAGGAGCCGGAGGAGGAATTGAACCCGATTCTGAATTTCTCCCTTATCTCAGAGAAGAAACTGAAGCCCGGGATATACTCCTCATCTTTGATGAAATCATCACTGGATTTCGGCTCTGCTATGGATCTGCCGGAATTCAATTGTATGGGGTAAAACCTGATCTCCAAACCCATGGCAAAGTCTTGGCAGGCGGTCTACCCATTGGCGTCTATGGTGGCAGAGAGGATGTTATGGCACTAGCTGTTCCTGGTGCTCCAGGAGGACGATGGGTAGGTGGTGGAACCTTCTCCAGTCACCCCTTGACCATGACGGCAGGACTTACAACCCTTGAAGTCCTCAAATCGTATAAGGAGAAATACGTTACTCTGAATCAACGTGGGGACCAGCTACGGCGTCAGATCAACAACGTCCTTGAAAGAGCAAATGCAAACGAGAGGGCGATGGGTAAAGGGTCCATTTTGTTTATCCATTCGTTAAAGGAACCTCTTAAGGAGGGCCCGATAACAGCTGGAAAGCTAGGCAAAGTCTTTGATATTGAAAAAACGAATGTGTTTCAGAGTCGGTTACTTGAAGAGGGTGTGTTCGGGTATCATGGCTTAGGTGTTGTATCTTTTGTGCACACCGAAGATGATTTTTCCAAGACCCTTAATGCCATTGAAAACGTTGTCACCACTGGAACGAATAGCGTCAAACATTAATGCTGACACAAAACTGGCAACTAGACAAGATATCAGTAGGTGATTACTGGCTAAACCCCATAAGGAGGTTAAATCGACTTTCATAAGGTACACATTATACTCGAACCAAAGACTCATCGTGAAATAGACGATTCGACCGTTGTCTTCAACGAGAATGGGATCAATATTGGGTGCATAGAAGCCTACGTATTCTGGACGTTGGATAATGATTCGTGGTGCACTCCAAGGACCCCATGGCGAGTCTGCGGTTCGAATTAAAATCTGTTTTTGGACATCGTCAAGATTCATTAACGTGTATTTGCCCAAATACGTGTTCCACATGACTGAAATTTCTCCCGTGGGAGCTTCAAGTACAGGCTGGGCATCCTCTTGATTTGATGACCAAGTTGGAGCATCTCCGGCTCCGAGTCCTATGTAGTATTGGTAGCTGCTTTGGTGCAAAATGTGGTTTTCAGGAACTCGAACAAGGAAGCAATCATGGTATCGACCACTTCCTGTTGTGAGGAAATAGAGGTATCCACCTGTTGAAGGGGCTGAATCATCACCCTTGACCAGTCCCCATTCGACGAAATTGGAGGTGCCTGACCAAGACATATTGGTTGCCTTGAAGAAGGTGTGTCCATCGAAGGAATACGCAATGCTAGCATTATTACTGGTCCAATCACCGTGTTCTCCCCAGGTATTTACAGACATATAGTATACATAAAGACAGTCTCCACTGCTGTAAGCAGTAGTTGGTATT
This sequence comes from Candidatus Hermodarchaeum yapensis, assembly GCA_016840405.1. Lineage (GTDB taxonomy): Archaea > Asgardarchaeota > Hermodarchaeia > Hermodarchaeales > Hermodarchaeaceae > Hermodarchaeum > Hermodarchaeum yapensis. The sequence goes on along the minus strand of JAEOSK010000002.1, from coordinate 8,233 downwards.
ACTGTCATCTCAACCTCATCAAGCTTAAGACTATGAATCAGTTCCTTAGCAAAATGCGTCACATTGTCAGTAATCCAATCTGTCAGTACGATACCATCTGAGGGGTCGGTGTCTAGCGTATAGGCCATTGTATTTGATCGCCAATCCCAATTATCTGGACCAAAGGTGTCGCCAAAAATGAAGTGCAACCGGTCTTGCCACTCAACTAGTAAACCTACATCTGCACCATAAACATTAACCACAGTGGTGTCGTTGAGGGCGTCTTCTCCAGTTAGCTGGCAGACCATTTCATGAGGTAGGGGTGAGTATTGACTAAGAAATGTGAAAATAAAGAATACTCCGAAGACTGAACCGAGAATGAACACAATTAAGATTATAGCCACAGTTCGTCTTCGCATTATTCTCTTCTCGAAGGAGGTTATTTTTTCTTACTTTTTTGGGATTTGACAAATCGGTGTGCTTGCATGGCAGCCATTGCACCTTCACCGGTTGCGGTGATTATTTGCATGCCTCCACAGGTACAATCTCCTGCTGCGTAGACGCCCGGAAGATTTGTCTCTTGTCGACGATTAACCATGACACAGCCCTTATCATCGACAGTGATACCTGCTTTTTTCATTAGACTTGTCATCGGAACACTTCCCACCGCAATAAAGACACCATCAATGGGAAGTTCGTGTTCTGATCCATCTGAGTGTAATGAATAGGTTAGTGCTGAAACAAGGTCATCGCCTTGGATCGTGAGGAGTTGTCCTTTGATGAGTTCTAGGTTTGAGATTGCTTTGACTTCGTTAATTAGTGCTTGTTCTGCGATAATTTCTTCGCTTTGAGTAATCAAGAAGACCTTTGATACTAGATTTGCTAGGTGAATGGCATCTTCAAAGGCTTCACTCCCGGAACCAATTACAGCTACGTTCAATCCTCGATAGAGTGGACCATCACAAACCGGACAATAAGACACTCCGCGACCCACAAGCGTCTCTTCGCCAGGCACTAGAAGTTTCTTTCGTTGAGTACCTGTAGCGAGTATTACAGAACGGGAGGAATATTGACCAGACCGTGTAATCACCTTATTCATTTTATCTTTCAGGGAGAGTTCGATGACTTCGTCTGGAAACTTGAGTTCTGCTTGGAATTTTTGGGCTTGTTTCATCATGAGGTCAATGAGTTCGATACCTGTTATACCTTCGGGGAATCCCGGGAAATTCCAAACGTGGGGTGCAGTTGCTGCTCGTCCGCCAATTATTTGACCATCAACGAGCAGGGTCTTCAACCCCATCCGTGCTGTGTAGATAGCAGCTGCGAGTCCAGCGGGTCCGCCACCCACAATGATGATATCAGTCAGTTGGTCCGTCAATTCAGTTACCTGCATACAGTGATTCTCCTTAAGTATTAGAGCCCTACGGTTTTCCCCTCAATCTTCATAGGGGACGAAAATTAAGAGCCTAATGGGTCTTTCAATTTAGGTGTAGGTGAAATCGATAAAAAAATGATGAGGGGATCTTATCTCAGACCCCATGCCTCCTGATGAGTGATTGTGAATTATTTTTGAAGCGTCAAAGGTTTGCCACAGCATTCAAAGACGCAGGGGGCAGCACACCCACAGTCACCTTTGGGGGTTCCGCATTCCTCACATTCTTTGACCACTTGTAGCGCAATGCCACACTCGGGGCAAGTATAGATTTGACCTTTTTTCATATCATGACAGTGTATTCCCATTTTTATCAACACTAAGAATGGTTTGTAGGATGGTTTGGCAGGATGAGGCTACATAAATCCTTTCGAGTTGCTACTCTATTTTGACTTGCCTATGAGCAGAGGTGTAAGGTGAATTAGACATTGTCCGATAATGTAAGTCACGGTGATGATGAGACCAGCATAGAGAATGGGAGTGGTTAAGCGATTAATGATTAAGACGTAGTCGGAGATGAAGAACAGTAAGAGTCCAATGAAGAGTGCACCACGGAACAAGATGGGGTAATCATCGAGGAATTTTGTCAGGGCAAAGCCAATTACGGAGAGAAAGAGAAGTCCATAACATAAGGCTCCGATGCTGATTTCGAGTTCACTGGGGTTGAACACTGTGAGGATGAAGAGTGCTATTCCGAAGAGTATGAAGGCTAGCCAGATTATGAAATTCCGAAATACTATTGTCCGAGTCTTAGAGGTGGTGTCTTCAGAAGAAGTGTTCGTACTAATGAGCAGGGGTGAGAGGTTTCGCATGGCGACTAGATAGAAGACTTGTCCAATTGCGAAGGCGACGGTGCCCAGAATAAGGGGTTCAATGGGAAGAGGGACAAACCCACCAAGGAGAAAATCACCTAAGGAACCAAAAATCATCGCGATGAATAAGAGGAGCGTATATGGTTGCCAGCGTACTTGATCATAATAGATTGAAATGATATAATTGAAGAACGCTAGGAACGCAATAAGAATGGAAACAGTAAGAAAATTCCATTGGAGAATGGTCAGATCACCCAAGGCATAAATCTCGTAGAGTGCCCTCATACCAAAATATGCTATGATGATGATAAGTAACATGATAAGATACAGTTTTCGAAAGAAAAACAACGCTCTCGATTTACTGGACATTTAAAACGACCTCTTAGCACGGAAGAAATCATCCCAATAGAGTTGTTTTTCCTGTAAAAGCTTTCGAAAAAAATTAGATGACGGCAGCTTCTTTTACAGTGGTCAGCCATTGACCTTTATCATTGAAAAGTTTTGCACCCTTCCGAAGTAGACCTTGCAGTGGTCTTTGTTTACCGCAGCGCCGGCAGACTTCCATGATACCTTCAATGGGACCTTCGGCTTCATTATTGAGTCGAGCGTAAAGGGCCGCGTAATCATGGCCACGTAATGCACAACTCAATGGCACGTTCACCTTCTGATGAGCCTTATCAATCTTCATATTTGATCAGATGACCGCTCAAAGAATCTGGATGGGAGGGTTTGGGTATAAGGAGGTTACCTCCTTAACAATGTATTTTTTGGTAATGATTCTTATCAGTATCCCTTCGAAACCTCGTTCTTCTATTTTGATGCGAATAATTTATCGACGGCCGTTACAGCTGCTTCAATTTCTTTGGAAACTGCTTCAACCAGTAGGGGATGCTGCTCTCCAGTGGCTTCAGATTCATCGGTTTGCTCGCCCTTCGGGTCGGAATGAAGGTTTCCATCACAAGCGAGTATAGACCCGGCCTGGAGACCCTTGGTTTGAGCAAAGACAAACAATAGGGAAGATTCCATTTCCACACATTGTACTTGAGCCCGAGTCCACCGATCCAGAATGTTTCCTTCGCGCTGGTCATAGTAGATATCAGTAGACCACACAATTCCGGCATGAATACGCTTTGGTGGTAGTAAATCCTTTAGTGCTTTTAGCAGCGCAATATAAATTTCGGGTGTTGCAACGGCTGGATAGGATATCGGAGCATAATTTGAACTGGTGAGATCATCACGAACGGCACCGGTGGCAACTACGACATCGCCCGTTTTCACGTTCGGATTGACACCTCCACATGATCCAATTCGGATGAATACTTCAGCACCAAGTTTGGCTAGTTCTTCGATTACAATCCCTGTTGAGGGGGTGCCCATCCCAGAGGTAGCGATGGTTACCTCAACTCCTTTTGGTGTAAAAGCTCGATAGGATCGTAGTCCTCGATAGTATGCAAGTTCTTCAGCATCCTTCATTTTTGCAGCAATTTTGGGAATGCGATCCGGATTCCCAGCAATGAATACGATTTTTGCCACATCACCTTCGCCTAGACGTATATGTGGTTGTATCCGTTTTTTCAAAGGCGCATCACCAACTTTACTTTGGCAACGGTGTTCCTCATTAAGCTTTGCTACTTAACGCGGACAGCCACGACTTCACCCGTCACGCATTCTACGCCTTCTGAGTAAAGTGAGCAGGTGACGGTGACCTTCTGGTCCTTCATTTCTTTAACACGTGCTCGTAGGGTAACAGGCGTGTCTACTGGGGTAGGTTTAAGATATTTTACAAAAAGTGATCCTGTCACGTATGTTCTCACTATTTCAGAGCTGAGTTCGTGACCTTCAGCTTTATTTGCGGCTGCGTTTGCTGTGTTTGTGCTGTGACAGTCGATTAGTGCAGCGATGATTCCTCCATTGAGGGCACCGGGGAATGCAAGGTGATAGGGTTGGGGGTGCCAGGTTGCGACGGTTTCATCGCCGTCCCAATAACTTTTGATCTGGAGACCGTGTTCGTTGTTTCGTCCACAGCCCCAACACATTGTTCCATATTCGGTCCATTGATCCTGGATTGCTTTTTTACTCATGCAAAACACCAGTCAGTAAGTGGGGGTCAATCGGGTCTGAAAATCTTATCGCCAATGCAAACTATTTCTGGCATTTTGGGCAGATGTAACTGGTGGTACTGCCGACACGAAGTTCTTCAACTAGGGTTTGACAGGTTGGACATGGTTTTTCTGTTCGATAGGCGATGTGTGGCCATCCAGGTTGTTTCCCCCACTGTCCACGAGTACCCCAGACATCCTGTTCTCCTGGACCTGGACCCCAGCGTATTCCTTCCTTTAAGACATGTTGAATTGCATGATGCAGTTTCTTAATGTCATCTGAACGGAGGGTATTCGATTTTCGATTGGGATGCAATTCTGCATGCCAAAGGATATCTTGCACGTAAACATTTCCGATCCCAGCAATGAACCGTTGGTCTAACAGATAACTTTTGATTCGTCCTCGTTTGCCCTCCAACATCGATGCTAGCTTATTCACAGTGAAATCGTCACAAAGAGGCTCCTCGCCAAGAATACCAACTTGCGGATGATCTTGCACTTTTCCGGGTTTAATGAGATGAATGTGACCAAACCACCAAAAATGCACCCACAATTGATCACCATCGTTGAAATAAAAGACCACCCGTTCACGGTTAGGGTCAGGTGTTTCAACTGACCAATGAATTCGAAGTTCACCACCCATTCCCAAATTAAACGCTAGCGTCCAGTCATTATCTAATCTACTTAACAGCCATTTTCCTCGTTGTTGAAAGTTTTGGAAGGTGCGTCCTTGAACGTTATTCTTGAATGTAGGAATTGTCCTATTGAGCACCTTAGGTTGATTTACTTGAACTTGGTGTATCGTTTTTCCCACTAACGCTTGATTCATACTTTCAGCCAGCAATACAATATCGGGTAACTCTGGCAATTGTATCCCTACCTCAATTAGATGTGAAACCACTAGATTCTGTAGCAGAAAAAGATACGGGTTTAAAGGAAGAGGGGGGCGGAGACAAGAAGAATCGCCAACAGCTGGGTGGCATGTGATCCCGCCAATGCGACCATCCTACAAGGCTTCTCTGGGTCTCCGCCCGGTCTTGAGAAGCAGTAGAATTATGATTCCTAGCTTATTATGGATTATGATTTCGGCAACTCCAGGTTGGATAAAATATTGGCTTCTAACCGAGAAAAGCAGTAATCGCCTGATTGAATTTTTTGGACTGTTCCAACATCACCATGTGACCTGCCTGTTCAATAATTGTCAGTTCAGAATTCAAAAGATGGTCCGCTAAGTACTGTGACCATTTCACGGGGGTGAGCTTGTCCTCATCCCCTACAACAACCAACGAAGGAACCTTGATTTCACTCAAACGTTCTCGCACATCGAAATTATTGCATGCCACAAAGTCGTTATACCCTACTTCCTGGGGACATTGCAGACACTCTTTCTTACTGCGTTCCACCAGCTCTGGATCTGCACCTATTGCAAATGCCATCTGACCCGTGGCGAGTTCAATCCCTGCTTGATAATCCGTTCGTAAACCTTCGAGGATTGCGGGAAGCACACCCAGCTTTGCACCCGTTCCCACCAACACCAAACCACCAAGAAGTGAAGCATGGTCTAAAGCGAGCTGAAGAGCAATGGCACCTCCCAATGAATGCCCCATCACGAATACTCCTTTGTGATCCATTTCTTGAATTAGCTGAGCAACGATTTCGGCGAATCGTGGGACCGTTATTTCTCCTTCGAGTGGTTCGGATTGTCCGTGGCCTGGCAGGTCTAAGAAAAGTAAAGCATAGTTCTTGGCAAGGATGCGCTGTTTATCCCAGACTCGGTGTGTGGACATTGATCCATGAATCATGAGGATTGGTGTTCCTTGACCCTGGATGTCGTAGTAGACCTGTTTTCCATTAATGATGTGAAACGGCATAGTTAGTCAGGATTCGTATGAATGTGTTGTATTTAAGCTCACCTACTATAATAAATAATTATTAACTCAAAAGTAAAAAAATATAAATAACGTAGTTGCATTTCTAGTATGGCGGTACTAGCTCCACGAGAGCGTATTAGGTTCAACTGATATATTTCATGGTTCCTACTACTGACAGCCATTGGCACAATTCTCACAGGCTATTTAGCCGCTCGAAACATCATTGAATTCGCGTTAATTGTACCTTATCACACTATCTTCGAGATCCTCTTTATTGGACTCATATTGATACACGTTGTTCTCTCGCTATTGACGAAGTTCTACTGGAAGCAAGCTGGGCAGAAAATTCGGGTAGGCACAGCAACCTCGTTGAATTGGTTGAAGCTCATTCAACGTATTACTGGAATCGCTATCATAGCTCTGGCATTACTAGTAGTTGTGTCCGGGCTTGATTGGTATGTCATAGGACTGAGCCCTTTGCTCCCCTTCGCTCAGCACCTGAGTTATGATATCTACTTGATTGTACTCATCTTTATTCATGTGGGAATTGGAGCCAAATTCGCTTTAGGCCGTCGTCAAATTTCTGGCTCAGCAGTGAACGCAACCCTACTCATAGCAATTCTAGTCCCCGCCTTACTGGTTACTTGGTGGGACACAGGAGGAATGCTCATGACAATCCAACTTAATGGTATACAACCAACAAAGGAAACCAACAAAGTATGGGTCGAAGATCTTCAACTCGACTTCGACCCCAGTGAAGTCGACACCCTACGCCCTGACTTGTTTAACTCAGGGTACTTCTCAGCCTTTGACGTACTAGTTCACCTACACAATCAAGGATTAGTGGAGCTCGAGTATCATTTCAACACGAGTATGAACACACACATAATTGACTCGCTGAATGGTGAGACCAACTGGTGGTATCGCATCTTTTACGATGCCGGCTGGCCAGAACAGAACGCCTTCCGAATGGACCATTACCCCTGGAAAGATGGCGCGTGGTTGAAATTCTTCCGGGAAACACCAACAGAACTCGGTGCCATCTATGAAAACTTCCGCGAGGAAGTCAACCGAATGAACGTCAATAATGGTTCAGTGATTATTCCCCGAGTCACAATTGATGGTAACACTGTCCGCCATGAATTCACCAACGTGACGGTCACGCGGCACAATCTCCGGAATGACGTTTTCCAAGACGGAGTCATCACTGCGATTGATGTCATCATGTCCCTTGGCGATCAAGGACTCATCACTTACCAATTACAATGGTATGAGACAATTGGTACTGCTGGAATTGTAAAGAGTTACTGGGTCGATGGCATCGATTCGGACATTACCCATGGTCGTTGTGGCTTCGTTTACGAGGCTGGCGCACAAATCTTTCGGCTCACTCGGAATCACATCCATTTACCTTCCGACACACGAATTCTCAATTCACCAGAGTATGGGTTCTGGATTTGCCTTTAACCCCCTGCGCCTTCATACCGTCTACGTCCAAAATACCAGATAAGACGTGAAAGCAAATACAGGGCGATGAACCAGAAGATCCCCAGGATGGCCATCGGCAACAGTTGTTCAGGCAGATAGTAACCTTGTAGGATTAGAGTTGGTACATAGTACAAATACTGGAATGGAAGTAAACCTAAGATTATCTGTGCGAGGTGTGGAAAGTAGGTGAGAGGGATTAGGGCGCCTCCAGCGATGGACATTGTGAGGCCGAGAAGGTGTCGGATCCACCAAAGGGAACTCATCCAGAAGGCTGCCAATGCGATAACAAAGACCAGGAGAAAGGCAATGAAGAAGGCGATGTAGAAGAAGCCAATGAAGAGCAACAGATTGTAAATTGTTGGGATATTTAGTGGAAGGAGGAGCAAGGCGATCATATAGGTAAGTGCACCAAAGGCAAGGTATACCAATGTTCGGGGGAGTTCGGCGAAGACCTTGAAACCCGAATAATCAATGGGTCGAGCAAGATAGGAGATGAGGGGTCCACGGACGATGTCTTTTTCAATTTCCATGCTGAGACGAAATAGAGGGATG
>JAEOSK010000014.1 GCA_016840405.1 Candidatus Hermodarchaeum yapensis | reverse complement strand
TCCGAAAATATCGTCCCGAACAAGTGTGGACGGCTCTTCGCGAAGGCAAGGTGTTTGAGCACTTTGCTCACGCCTGCTGTGTCGTTCCCATTGAGGAATACCCCTACTATCGGCACCGTATGCACCGCTTCCCCGCATACAGCAATACCTGGGAAAAAAACCTCTTCACTAAGCACAAAGACCTCATGGATGGCGTCGAAGATCGTATACGAAAAGAAGGTCCCCTCAGCAGCAAAGACTTCGACAATCCCAGCAAGAAAAAACGCGGTGGATTTTGGGATTGGAAACCGGCCAAAGTCGCACTCGACCTACTCTGGCAAACCGGGCGCCTCGCCGTCGCGGACCGCATTGGGTTCCAACGCGTCTATGACTTACCTGACCGTGTCATTCCCAGCCAATACTTAGATCGCCATGTTGACCAAGACGAGGTCTGGCGACACTTTCTTGAACGCAACCTCGACTGCCTCGTCGCGAGTACCGCTACAGATCTCTCCAACTATATCTCATTCGGCAATTTTGCCTTAGACATCAAAGGCAATCGCAAAAAAACCCTTGAAGAAAAGTTACAAATCTTCATCCACGACGACCTTGTCACCCAAGTTGAAATTCCCAAAGCAAAAACGCCATATTATGTGCTTACTCGCAATTTGCCTTTCATCCATAAGATCCAAGATCGTCGAAGCACATCCGATCGAGTGTGGTTCCTCAACCCCTTTGATAATATCCTCTGGAATCGAACCCGAGTACAAAGCCTCTTTGATTTTGAAGTGAAACTCGAAGCCTACACCCCACCCGCCCAACGGCAATTCGGTTACTATGTCACACCCATCTTATGGCAACACCAACTCATCGGGCGCCTCGACCCCAAGGCAGACCGAACCTCAAGCACACTGATTATTCAGAATCTCGAGCTTACACTTCCTCGAAAGCAACAACCAGAAGTCATACCTCACATCCAACAGGAACTAGAACGATTCCAAGGATTTCATGCGCTCGAGAAAATCCAGATTAACAAGACCACACCTCGTGAACTCAAGACCAAACTATCCAGCAACGGGTAGACATATGACAACAGGACATGGTATTTTTTTCAAGAAAAGCACGCAAAAGTGGCATTCGCTTCCACACTTATGCCCAAACTATTTTTTAATGGACTCCAAAGTTGCAAAGCTTTTTATCAATCCTCAAGGGAAACAACGGCTCTAACGGACAACCGGGCAGGAGTCCGGTTATTCGAGGGTACAACATGAAATTGAATAAATTAGCAGTTGTATTACTAACAGTGCTTGCGATTAGTTTCAGTATTCCAGCATTTACAGTGCAAACCGCACCGACAGCCGAGTTTGTCCCTGAAGCCATGGACATTGGTCCAAAGCTTCGTGACCCTAGCTATACACCAGAATTACACCTAGAGATGAACGAAGTTGAGACAGAGTCCGTGGGCTATGGTGGTGGTATGTACTGGCCCACTATCTATGATGCAAAGATTATGCTTTGGTATGATGACACATCAGGCCTTTGGCTTGAATGGTTTTACCTAGTCAATTATACTGATAATGTAGAAATCTGGATGCAAGAGGATTTCAACTATTATGCACCAGATATCGATCCTGATCCACGAAATCCGGTTGAAATTACTGAAGAACAACTTGATTACTACGTTACAGAATTTGATGAAAACATCTATCCTACGGATACAGCCTTCTACGGTGTTCCTGACCACCACAATGGTAGTGAAGCAGTGCTTGACGATCTTCTCCGTAGTATCGGTATTGATGTTCCAGAAGATTACTACTACAGCCCAACAGGTAAATTCATCATCATGATTTCCAACATCGGTGATGAATACTACTATGACCCAACCTTTCCATCCTTCATCGCTGGCTTCTACTGGCGCACCTATCAAAATTACTTTGATCGAAACATCTTCAACATCAATGCCGATTTCTGGGAAACACACCTCTACCCAACCGCAACCGGAACTGGATTTGTGGGAACAACAGCCCACGAATTGCAACACCTAATCCACGATGACTACAGCCCTGGTGACGAAATTTGGATGGACGAGGCTTGTTCAACCTATGCTGAATACCTCTGTGGGTATGGTGTCCCATGGGGTGACATCAACTGGTACATGGCAACCCCTGACAACTCATTAGTCATTTGGGGTGACCAAGGCCCTTACAACATCTTGGCAGACTACGGTGTAGTCTTCTTGTGGGCAATGTACATCAATGACCGCTTCAGTGACCTCTGGTACCCCGGAGCTAATTTCCTAGGAGATTATGTTCATTATGGTACATTTTTTGGCTTACAAGGCATTGATGGACTAGATATTTGGTTCAACTTCCTCTCTGAGGGCGTAGAAACCTTTGATTCAGTATACCATGATTGGCGAATTGCCAACCTCATTCATACCGATGACATTGGTGTTGATGGAGAATATAACTACAAATCTATTGACCTTGCAATGGCAGATCCACCGCGTCAGTATGATGTCAAAGTGAAGGACTTCATGTATGGCACAGAATTGGGAACAACCTTGACAACTCTGGGATATGACACTGGAGTTTCGAGGCTAGGAATGTACGGTTCTGACTATATTCGCTTTGACCATCTAAGCAAAGACATCAAGGGCAAACGCTTCATGTTTGACGGAGACGATGGTATCGAACTTTGGCAACAGATTGATGGTATTTGGTATTCTGGACGATACAACTTAGGTAACGCACTCTTGTACGGTTCAGCTACAATAAATGCCGACTCTGAATTAACCATTACAACAAGGTATGACATTGAAGAACACTGGGATTATGGTTTTGTCCAGATATCCACCGATGGAGGTGAAACCTGGACTTCACTTGAAAACGAGTGGACTGATGATCAAATGCCACCTGAGTACACTGTGGACCCACGCCTTCCTGAAATCATAGACAACTTGCCAGGACTTACTGGTGACAGTGATGGTTGGATTCCTATGAGTTTTGATCTTCCTGATTACGAAGGAGAAATACTCATTGGTTTCCGATACATGACTGACTGGTTTACTACTGAAGAGGGCTGGTATATTGGTGACGCCATGGTTGATGGTGAACCCTTAGAACTCATTCCAGCACTTACACCAATGGACTTTCAAGTAACACTTGTCTATTACCGGAAGGTTCGCGGATACTCTGTTCTAGAGCCCTATGAAGTCATCACTCTCTCACTCGATGAATTCAATATGGGCACACACTACATCGAACGAGGCCCAGACGACATCGTAGCAATAATCAGTCCTGTCGGCTTTAACATCGGATTCGTTGACTACTATTTCGGAATGGCCGCCCTGAAATGGGGACATGGTCACTAAAACACCAAAATACATATTAGATGGAAAACTTTCCAGTAATTGGGTGGGTTGAATCCACCCTTTTTCCTCTTTTTTAAAAACTCCGTTAATCGGGGAATAATTCGTGTCATAGTTTTTTTGATTCATCGAAATGAGTTCTGATTATAACATCGCCTGTGATTTTAGATTCTTTGGCATCTTTTCAATGGCATACCGCAGTGCGCGTCGGGGCATCACCGTTTTCTCTGCCATAACATATTCAAAGACTTCGTTCTGAAAGTGTTTGGTGGCTTCTTTGAGCATCCAGCCATACCCATTTTGTACATACTTTCGGGGATCCAAGAGCATGGCATCCGCCACATCAAAGATGTATTCCAAGTGGACTCCTCGTCGCAGTCCATAGATGAGCGAGACGGCAGCAGCGCGAAGAATCCAAGGATTGTCAGATTTCGCCCAATCTCGTATTCGAGGGGTAAATTCAGGATAGGTGTAAAAGAAGTGTCCGAGGGTGTGGGTGCAGTAATCGTCGACGCCGCCCCAAGTGGCGAGATAGAGGGTGGTCCAGGTTTCGAAGGCTTGGAAATGTCGGGGTTCATAGTGTTTGCGGACGCGGAAGGACCAGTCGAAGGCGATGGTGCGATACTCCCAGCTCCAACGGGTGAGCAGGGCGTCACACAGGGTGAGAATGTCATCAATATCGCGAACGCCTTCCTTCCTGAGTTCTTGGAATATTTGCGAGCTCACCTTGCGAACTTGGGGCGTATCCAGGGCGGCGACACGAAGTCGTCGTTTGTATTTCTTTGAGAGTGAGATGGGGATAAAGTAGTAGAGGCCCTTGTAGCCTGAGGAAAAGTTTTCATACCAATCCACTTTTTCCGCCTGGGCAATGACCTCAGGAAACCGGTGCTCCGCTTTACTGATTTCGAGAAGTGCCTTCTTGACTCGGGGCACAATGCTTTCCATTGACACCATTTGCGTCCACCATCATATTCAGTTACTTGGGGAGGGGGTAAAAGGTGAAGATTTTGCTGTAAATGAGCCAGCCTTTCTCATCTTTCAGCAGGTTCAGGAACTGGGTTTCACCAAACACATCTTGGTCCACACGATACTCGACATCGACGCGAACGATCGCACAGGTCTTGAACACATCGATTGAGACGACGGTGAAGTTGATGTCCCATTTACCAAGATCCCCACCTATTCGCTTCTTGTAGTGGTCTTCGAATTCGACCCACCCTTCCATGCCGATAATTCGCTCCGTGGAGATAATCTTGGCATCCTTATGCCAGGTGGAAAGAATCTTTTCGGCATTGATTTCTTTGTTCCCTTCGAAATACCGCTCGAGCAATTTGCTAATCGCCTCTCTCTTCTCAACTTTCACCATATTCATCACGCTTCTTCACGGACTTTCTTCACTAATTCCCGTGCCCATTGACGAATCACATCCCAGTCACGGAAGTCATAGTAATCATCCTCACCTTCGAACCCGAGTTTCTCAATACGTTCCAGGACATCCTTGTACCACTTCCGGCCGAAACTATCGGTATCCGGAAATTCCCAAATCCCATTGAAGAGCCCCAGAGCAAACGGTTGAAGCTTCTGGTCGTTCGCCATTTCAACCAGATGCGTCTGCCGGATTTCTTCAATCTGTGCCATGTTGCCTTCAGCACGTAATATGGCAGGCCAGCCCGAAGAAATGAACAATGCGGTCTTCTTTCCTTGAAGCACTTTCCGGTTTCTTTTCAGGAACCGACGCGCCTCACGCGTCCATCGTTTCTTGACTCCACTCCCGATGATGATCAAATCAAAGGTGTGGAGATTGTCAACCGATTCCTTTGCAAGGTCGACGACGTATACCTCAAACCCCGCGTCTTCTAGAACCTTAGCGATTTCAGCAGCCGTCTGTGATGTTGCGCCATAGCGTGTCCCGAAAACGATGAGCGTCCGCAAAGTGTTCACCCAACATAAGTTCCTTCTACTTAACTCACATCGAATCGAAAATATCACCAGGTGAATCTGGTTCTCTTCCGCTCCTTTAAGAATCGTAATCACGTTCAATTTTCAGCAGTCAAATATTCTAAATTGAATCTGAAATGAAGCAAGCCAATTTTTCACCGACCCAAATTTCCGTTGGACAGAAAGTCTATCCGATTAATCTTAAACAAAGCTACGAATGTTACATTGGCTTCAGAAAAAAATAATGACAGGTGCCCCAACGGGGCACCAATGAAAGGAGTGTAAAACTCGGGTTGGTCTATCGGAAGGCGTCTCGGACGAAGAAGAGGTAGATGACGATGATGAGTGGGAGGATAATGTTGATCAACTGCATATAGTCGGTAAAGCCAGAAGTATAGAAGTTATAGACGCTAAGGATTAGCTGAATGATGTTCCAGATCATCGTAATCATCCAGGCCCAGCCTTTCAGACCCCAGAGTCCCCAGAACAGTAGTATACCAATGATAGCCCAGATAACCATGAAGACTCCAATGGCGATCAAGAAAATCCCTAAGAGTGGGATGGCCAAACCTGTCATTAGCATGAGAGCACCAAGTGCAAGCCCAGCTAGCGATCCGAGTAGTTGTAGAATGGCGATAATTGTTACGCCCAATGGACGATCAGCCAATTTTTTCACCTAATTATTTTTCAGATTTGCAATTACTTCTTCTGGAGAAGTAATTACTATCAGGCATACGTATTCTCCTTATAAATAGAGTAGTTTGTCAATGTTTAATACAGCCTAGAGCGGTTTTTTCGCATTAAGCCATGTATTTATAATAAGCAATGTTCGCGCCATATTCACCTAATAATACATGGAAATTCTTCGCGAAGACGGCAAACACCACGAAATCTACCTCAGCGATTTCCGAAAAACCGTTCCAGAAAATCTCCGAACCGTCATTCGACAACCAATCAAAAAATCATAAAACGCTAGAGAAGGTAGCTTCTTTTTTTCGTTTATTGATCGCTAGACGATTAGACATCCATGGGTTTTCACAGGGCTAGATTAGATTGTCCCCGCGAATCACGAGAATTAGTGAAAATGCAATTATGTAGCCCATGAATACAATATTCATGAAAACCCCTACAATTATTGTGGGAATAAATCCGGTTGCCATGATATAAAGACTGGAATACGCTGAGAGAGCACCAAACCCTAGTCCCAAAAAGAAAAGGGCTCCTGATTTCCTATCCAGTCGAAGAAATATAGGAGAAAACACATAACCCAATAACACTGGCAAAATAAGCACCCATAACCAACTAAACCGATATACCAAAGGGTTAATGATATCACCTAAAGGAGTCCCAGCACGAACCAATGCCTGGAATATTATCACAAAACCCATGAGAATCCCAAATACACCAGCGATTCGGCCCAGATAGGATCCATACTGATGTTGGATACGTAATACTTGTATCATGAGAATGACAATGAGCGGTCCAGCAAGACCGTAGGCGATATGCGCCAAGGAGAAAGGTCGAGCAGGAGAAATACCAGGATAACCCCAGTACAAATAAGCAAGAGTGATACTAAGGAAAACACTAACCGTTGCACCAATACCACACCAGCCCGCAAATTGTGGAGAGACTAACCAACTCCAGATTGCCCTTCCACTCACTAACCATCTGGATGACGAAGTTCCAGGATTAGTTTCTATTCGTTTTTTTGACGGATTTGGAGGAATTGGACAGGGACTAATTCGCCCATAAAAGTCTTCATCACCAGTGATTCGACGACTCATTCCAACCACCACCAATTATCTGCGCATTTGTCACTGATTCCTTAAAAAGGGAGACGGAGGAGGCGATTACCCCCTCCTCCGGTACCAGATAACAACCACAATGATGACTACGGTAATGACCACAGCAGTAATAATGATAATGATGATACCACCATCATCAGGGATGTAGTAGTAAGCCCAGGTGTCCCCCATGGCCGTTTCAAAGCCATTCGCGCCCTTCCCACCAAAGAGAATCGTCACATCGGATTCACTGTCATAAGCAAGATAAGGTCGAGCACGGGCTGGAGGAGAGCTTGAAAGCAACATCTGTGTCCACGTATTTGTGTCGAAATCATACAGCCAGGTTTCTTGGCTTAGTATGGTTTCAGGCAAATCTTCGCTTCCTCCAAAGGCAATGACGCGATCAGATGCAGAGTCATAAGTCAATGCACCAATGGCTGATGGCTCAATTCCAGGGTCTACAAGCGTCCAAGTATCCGTATTGAAGTCATAAGCCCATACCTCATCAATGAATCCACCCGCATTCCATCCTCCTATCATGATTACTCGATCTGACTCACTATCATAAGTCATGGGAGCATCAAAACGGTCAGAGGGATGAGTGCTTGGACTCATAAGCGTCCAGTTGTTTGTATTGAAGTCATAAGCCCAGGTGTCACCGCTATAGGTTGCTCCATCATCTAATCCTCCAAAGAGAATGACCCGATCGGATTCACTATCGTATGCCATACTCGGTGCTAATTTCCCAGGAGGAGTAACTACAGGACTCATGTTAGTCCAAGTATTTGATGAATAATCATAGGCCCAAGTATCCACCCAGTGGACAAGCGTGCCACCAGACCCAGATTCCCAACCACTAAACAGGATTGTACGATCTGATTCATTATCATAGGCGAGTCCATGCCCGGCGCGTCTGGGAGGTTGAGTTGACGGTGACCGGTTAGTCCATTCATTCGTGTTGTAATTGTAGACCCAGGTATCATTGGTTGCCGTTATCCCTCCGCCAGGTTGGAACCATCCGCTGAAAAGGATCACTCGGTCTGCAGTGCTATCATAGGATAATGGCGAACTAATTCTGGGACCTGGCTCCGTTGACGGGTTCATATCCACCCAAATGGGCACATACCCAGGGAGTAATTCTGCTGCGGTCCGGCTTGTGGATGCAAGCAGTGAAACACAGAGAAGCAATGAGATACTTACCAAAAATAGCCGGATTACAGTTCGCTTATTCATGTGAGACATTATCGATCCTCCTTTTGTATTGATTTGCTATTCTGTTACAGAAGGATTTGATATGCTGAAACAGACTGTCCAAAGAATGTTTGATTTCGCAAGATTCGATATTGGTAAATGGATTTTATCCGAAGGATCGCATCCCTAACTTGGAGTGGATAATTGCGTTCGTTTTGATGTTGGTGATGCTTTTCTTCTATTTGTCGTTCCATTCTAGTCGCTTCTTGATGGTTTCAAACAGGTTCTGTGCCAGGTCATTAGGGGTTTGATCTTCATCGATAGAGATTTCCCATTCTTCCGCAAGCAGGAGGAGCGTCTGTTTGCATTCAGCGAGTTGGCTGCAGGTCTCACATTCGCCTTCGTGATCGAACCAGATTTGCACCCCGATGGACGGCGAGTAGAGAATAAAGGCGTCGCTGGCATAGGGGGCACTGTAGCCGATGGCGATGCCATAGCTAGTACTGAGATGGCGGAGTTGTACTCGGTTAATTGATGCGGCATGTTCGAGCAGTGTGCCGATGCGGGTTTCAGCAATCCGTTGCGCTTTGCTTACGAATGGACGTGACACTTCGAGTTCGTCAGCGATTTTGGACGGTGGAATGTTTTGGCGACGTTGTAACCAGATTTTCCCTTGGGTTGCGGTTGGATAGCGGAGTGAAGTGAACGTGGGGTCGTCCTCCAGTTTTTTCTTTGAGCAGTTTTGTTTTGGCATTTCCCTCTGTTAACCAGAAATTGGCAACTCCTCGCATATAAATTAACCGGTTTTTAGCAACTATCGAATGTAATCAGTCAACATCTAATTAAACCAGTGGGAAGCCAACCATCCATAATAGAACACACCTACACGCATTTGAAACTATTCTTTCTTAGCTCCTAAGAAGTCAATTTCAAATAATGAGAAGCTTCATAAGGTCGAAGTAGGCAATGTGAGCAAATCGTGAGTTGAGAGATGATGGCAGAACCTGATCGATCCACGTTCCGGAATTACCTCATCTTCTGGGCAGGCCAGCTAGCCTCATTAGCAGGCACCAACGTTGTAAATTTCAGCCTGACCTGGTGGATCACCGTCCAGACGGGCAGCGCCTTCTTCTTAGGGTTATCCGCCTTTTTCGCTTTTGGCAGTTTCATCTTAATCACCCCAATTGCTGGTGTGCTGGTTGACCGATGGTCCCGAAAGAAAGTCATCATCGTAGCTGACTCTTTGCTGGCATTGCTGAGCTTGATCCTCGTCGTTATCTTTTTCTTAGATTTAGCGAACATCATCTTCGTGCTCATTGTCCAGCTCATCGGTGGCATGATTGGTGCCTTTCATGCCATGGCCGTGCAAGCGATTATGCCCATCATGGTGCCGAAGGACCATTTGAGTCGGATGAACAGTTTACAATACTTTGCCACCAGCCTTATTCAGACTGTAGGACCGGTCATCGGCGCCTTGGTATTTACCTTCTTTTTAGGCGATATGGCACGGATTATGCTCATCGATATTGGCACCTACATCGCCGCCATTATTCCAGCCATCCTGATTGCCATTCCAATAATAATCAAGAAAGCCGTAGAGAAGCCCTCCTTACGGAAAGAATTTGGAGAAGGCTTCACCTTTATCCGAAACCGTCCAGGGCTTCTCACATTGCTCAGCATGTTCACCGTGGCAAACTTTCTATTGCCTGGCGTGTTTGTACTCCTACCCCTCTACAGTACCATCGTCTTAGCGGGTGGCGATGCAACAATCGCCGTTTTATTACTTGCGGGTCTTATGTCCATTCAAAGCCTCAGCATGATGATCGCCTCCGGCATCATGACCGTGTGGAAAGGCTTCAAACGCAACACCTTGGGTGTCGTGTTAGGATTACTCTTCGGAGCAGTCGGTCTGATTGTCCTGGCACTCACACCTCCGGGCCTCTTCTGGATCGCGAGCGCCGGCATGTTCCTCATCGGCTTCACCCTCCCTGTCGCCAACATCTCCAGCCAAACCATCTGGCAAAAAGTCACACCCCCCGAAAAGATTGGCCGCGTCTTCTCCGTCCGCACCACCATCGCCCAATTCACTGGCCCCTTCGCCTTCCTCGCCGGGGGCATCCTGGGAACCATCTATCCAATCCCATTGGTCTTCCTTGTTTTCGGCAGCGCCATGGTCATTGTCCTGGCACTTGGCTGGACTTTCACCTCACTCCCCCGCGTCGAAGAGAGCCTAGAAGAAAATGAAGTGACCAAGGAAGAAGAACTAGAACCTGAATCACTCCAAGAACCATCAGTTTCACCATAAAACGAAACCATCATGATTAAATCTGAATACTTTCTTAGGATATTATTGTGGGATTGTTATGGGAAATGTTGTACAGAGTATGGAAGCAATTGTGAAAGTGAATGGCGTGGAACTCGCCTATGATACCTTTGGCAACCCGAGTGACCCTCCTTTGTTATTGGTGATGGGGTTGGGTGCGCAGATGATTTGGTGGGATGAGGAGTTTTGTAAGACCTTGGCGGCGCAGGGGTTTTGGGTGATTCGGTTTGATAACCGGGATGTGGGTAACTCGACAAAGTTTGGCGATGCGGGTGTACCGAACGTTCTAGCACTAATGCAAGCCGTTCAACAGGGTGAAGGGGCTTCAGCTCCGTATACCCTCTCCGATATGGCGGGTGATGCAGTAGGACTACTCGATGTGCTAAAAATTGAGAAGGCGCATATTGTGGGTGCATCGATGGGTGGTATGATTGTGCAAACCATGACGATTGAGCATCCGGATCGGGTTCGGACTATGACGTCGATTATGTCGACGACCGGTGATGTATCCGTGTCGACTCCGAAGCCTGAGGCGTTAGCTGTGATTATGGATGTGCCGCCATCAGATCGGGCGGAATGCATTGAGGATGCAGTGAAGAAGCAGCAGATCTTAGGGGGTTCGAAGTATCCGTTAGATGAGGAGTTTGTGCGGCAATATGCAGCGCGGGCGTTTGACCGATGTTACTACCCTGAGGGGATGACCCGACAACTTGCAGCGGTTCTCGCATCGGGCAGCCGCAAAGAGGCACTAAAAGTGGTGAAGGTGCCCACCTTGGTAATTCATGGTGATGCGGATCCGCTGGTGCCTGTAGAGGGTGGCAAGGATACCGCCGCATCGATTCCTGGTGCGAAGCTGTTGATCATTGAAGGGATGGGACACGACATTCCTGCGGAAGTTGCCCCGCAGATTATTGCGGCTATTACGCGTCATGCTCAGTGAGTGGGTGTGAAACTTAACCGCGTGGTTCGAATCTGTTCCGATTTTGTGTGATGGGTGACGAATTCCGAACTAGCCGGATTCCATGCAAATATATTACCCTTTTTAGAATGCGGGAACTATGAGCCTATCTACACGTGGAAAGATACTCGTTGGTGTAGCAATTATTGCCATTGTCTCAGTTTCTGTGCCATTGGCAGCATTAGCCGTTACGAATGCGAATTCTGTGCGATTCACGTTGTTATATAATGCAGGAGTGATGATTGAGGCTCAGGGCGTCCGTGTATACGTCGATCCCATCGACCTCTCCGCAGACTATGAGGCATTACCAGCGGATATCATTCTCGTGACTCATCCGCATGGTGACCATTATCAGAGTGCAGTGATTGAGATGCTGCAGAAAGAGGGGACGGTGAATATTTTCCCGGAGAACATGAGCGATGCCATTGCCCTGCATGATGGGGTAGGTGTTAATCCAGAAGATGAGGTGCAGGTAGGACCTGTTCAGATTACAGCGTTTTACATGTACACGTTCCCTGTTGGAGAATACCCTGCCAGTCATCCCTATGAAGCGAATTGGACGAGCTACCTCATCACTGTTGGTGGCGTGACCTTCTTCCATGCGGGTGATTCTAAAAACATCGATGAATATACTCAGCTGACGGGTCTGATTGACGTGGCCTTACTCCCCTTAGGTCCAGGATGTCAGACCATGGCGAACGAAGAAATTGTT
The DNA here is from genome assembly GCA_016840405.1 of Candidatus Hermodarchaeum yapensis. Classification (GTDB taxonomy): domain Archaea; phylum Asgardarchaeota; class Hermodarchaeia; order Hermodarchaeales; family Hermodarchaeaceae; genus Hermodarchaeum; species Hermodarchaeum yapensis. Next base: position 50,809 of record JAEOSK010000014.1, on the reverse strand, counting down.
GATGCCCTCGACGTCATTCAACCCCGCTTCTTCGTACCGATCCATTATGCGGAAGGCGCAAACCATGATTTCGCCACCACATATGGTCCTTTGATAACCAGCTGCCTGCTGGTTAATCTGGAATACTACCAATCGTACCTCTTTCCCCCTTAACCTTCCCAAGCACTATAGTACCAGCAGACCAAGAGACCCTAGTGCTATCGGTTAGACGACCACCTCGTTTCTCTGCCCTGCGGGACGAGGTGGTTGTCTCAACCTACCTGAACACGTATTCTTAGGACAGTTTACCTTCAAGACTCACTTCTGTTAAATGTAGTTTATTAGATTACAGAAGTCTTGTTCTTTTCCCGAACTAATTGGGGTCGGTTTTTACCTGAGTTAACGAATTGATGCCATAATCCGCACTGACCGGCTTCCATGCAAATATAGGATTCCGAAATACTACGAAAAGCCCATGAAACTATCGAAACGAGCAAAGATCATTATCGGTGTCGGAGTCATTGCAGTTATCGCGGTGGTTGTTCCCCTCTCCGCGTTCATGGTGATGAACGCAAATTCAGTGCAGTTTCAATTACTCTACAACGCGGGTGTGAAAATTGAAGCCTATGGGTTACGTATCTATGTAGACCCCTATAATCTTCCTGAGAGCTTTGAAGCATTACCCGCGGATGTGGTACTGATTACCCATCCCCATTTTGACCATTATCAGAATACATCCATTGACTTGCTGCAAAAAGAGGGCACAGTAAATGTGTTTCCAGAGAATATGTCGGATGCGATTGCCTTCTATGAGGGGGTGGGCGTCAATCCGGGAGATGAAATAGAATTCGGATCCATCCATGTCACCGCTTTCTATGCGTATTATCCTGTGGTAGATTCAATTCCATCAGTTCATCCTCGAGAGAACAATTGGACGAGCTATATCATTGATGTGGGAGGGTTCAACATTTTCCACGCTGGCGATTCCAGGAATATCGAAGAGTACTCCCAACTAACGGGAACAATTGATGTGGCGTTATTATGCATCGATTGCAATAGTGGTGACCAAGTGGTTGAAAGCTTGGAGGTTATCCAACCGCGTTACTTCGTTCCAATTCATTACACAGAGCTGAGTAGACAAGTGTTCTTTGTCAATTATGCAGCTTCCATAACGAATTGCATTATTGTAAATCTGGAATACTACCAACCCTATGCCTTTCCCCGCTGAACCTCACATACCAGTTACCGCAACAAGACCTCCACTAAAAGCAGTGCTAGTCAGTGCTCTTTTCTCAATATTATTTCCGCCAACCTGCAGAAAAACGCGCCATCAAGTTGACGCGAGTTTATATCCCCAGATTATGAAACGATACTCGTGTTCAGGATCACATCCCGGAACACTGAGTGTGAATAAAACACAATGACAAAATGTTCTGTTTGTGGTGAAGAAATTATCGGGAATGTCTATTCCCGTGTGAAATACAAATGGCAATTGAGAATGTTTGTTCCAGTGAACTACTGTAAATACTGTTACTTAGAAAACCAAGAGAATTTAGAAGGCGCGCCTCCTGCCTTCATCACTTTCTTCCCAATCTTTGCCGCAGTTATGGTAATTCTTCTGATGATAGTGGGGCGCTAGCTCCCCTCCATCATTTTTCTGCAAAGATTCTAAGCTTCTTTGAACATGAGCTTCCATAGAAGTTCAGTTGGAAGGATTTCTTCTGCACTACCGATACGATTTTGGGACAAGGCGATAGACTCACTGCATGAAGTTCATTTCTTACCGTTCACCGGTGTATGCCCGACATGGGATCGTCGCGTCCAGTCAACCGCTAGCCTCAGAAGTCGGTCTTCGGATTTTACAACAAGGTGGCAATGCGGCTGATGCCGCTGTGGCCACAGCAGCAGCCTTGAATGTGACAGAACCATGTTCCACAGGCATTGGTGGAGATTGTTTCTGCCTCTTTTTTGATAGCACAACAAAAATGGTGAAGGGAATCAATGCAAGTGGTCGGTCACCAGCAGAACTGAACCTACAAGAATTAGAAAAAGTTGGAATCACAGAGGAACTTCCACGGTTTAGTGTGCATACGGTGACAGTTCCAGGCGCGGCTGCCGGGTGGGAAGATACCGTTAATCATTTCGGTACTATGCCGCTCTCAGAAGTGTTGGCTCCCGCTATCGAGTTAGCTGAGAAGGGCTACCCGGTAGCTCCGTTAACAGCTGCTTCTTGGAAGCGAGGTGTTGACCAACTCAAGCAGGGACCTCACGCAGAGGAGATGCTTCGTAAGGGTGACGCCCCGAATGCCGGGGAGATTATGAAGCTCCCTACACTTGCCCGGACGTTTCGTGATTTAGCTGAGCAGGGGAAAAGCGGATTTTATAAAGGTCGTGTTGCCGAAGCCATCGTCGAGTTACTTCAGTCAATGGGGGGGAAGATGTCTTTGGAAGATTTGAAGCATCACACAAACACCTTTGATAATCCGATTTCGACCAAATATAAGGGGGTTGATGTGTTTGAGATTCCACCCAACGGGCAGGGCATTACCGCGCTCATTGCCTTGAACATCCTCGAAGAATATGATTTCACTTCAATGGGCCATTCATCTGTTCAGCACATGCATTTGATGATTGAGGCCATGCGCCTAGCCTTTGCGGATACCCGATGGTATGTGGCAGATCCTGCAATAGTTGATGTCCCAATTAAGAAGTTAATTTCGAAGAAATATGCCGCTCAGCGCCGAACGTTGATTAACCCGTCTAAGGCCACCCTTGATTTTACTAAAGGATCTCCAATGACAGCTTCAGATACGGTGTACTTTACCGTAGTTGATGGGGAGGGGAATGCCTGTAGTTTCATCGGTTCAAATTATATGGGGTTTGGCACAGGATTAATTCCCAAGGGTTGTGGATTCACATTGCAAAACCGTGGAGCGGGTTTTTCACTGAATCCGGATCATCCGAATGTGCTTGCTCCAAAGAAGCGTCCCTATCACACCATCATTCCTGGCATGGCTCTAAAAGAGAAGGAGCTCTACGCGAGTTTTGGTGTGATGGGTGGATTCAACCAACCCCAAGGTCACGTTCAAGTGCTCATTAACCTAATTGACTTTGGGATGAATCCCCAAGAAGCTCTGAACGCCCCGCGATTCACCATACGCGACGGGACGAGTAGTGGTCAAGTCGCGTTAGAAGATTCCATTCCTGAAGAGACTATGAAGACCCTAGGAAAAATGGGACATGACATTCTGTCTATCTCTGGCGCATCACGCATGATGTTTGGTCGTGGGCAAATCATTACTCGAAACCCTGACACAGGTGTGTTGTGTGGCGGAACCAGCCCCCGAGCGGATGGTATCGCAATAGGTTGGTAGAATCAGGTAACGATCCAGCCTGTTTCTTGAATGATTCAATCGAAATTCTACGTAGAAGAATCTTTTAGATGTTGTAAGGGCTCTGATAAGGTATCAAGGAATGTTAAGGTGTAAGCAAATGTCTGCGAGGGACCAATATCGCCCAAGGTTCACTGAAGAAGATGCTCTTCGAATCGCTGAGAAGCTGTTTGGGATTGCAGGGTCCGTGAAGGAGCTTCCTAGTGAACGGGATCGGAATTTCTTTCTGCGGACTGATTCGGGTGATGAATTTGTGCTCAAGATTGCGGCGACATCGGAGAAGCGGGAGATTCTCGAATTTCAGAATCAGGCAATGGACCATCTAGTCAAGAAAGGTGACAAGGAGATATGTCCCAATATCATAGAGTCACTAGCAGGTGAACAGATATCTGTTATCGAAGTTGCGGATGGTACACCGTCGTTTGTTCGTCTCCTGAACTATCTACCAGGGAAAGTCTTGGCAAAGGTAAAGCCCCACAGTGAGAATCTCCTTTATGGATTGGGCGCGTTTATCGGTTCTTTATCTCGTGCTCTTGAAGGCTTTTCCCATCCCGCGACAGACCGTGAGCTCTATTGGGACTTGAAGAATGCGAGTTCAACCATCAACCGATACAAGGAGCAGATTAAAACTCCCGAACGGGTCGCGATAGTGGAAGAATGCTTGGAAGCCTTCAATACACAGGTCGTCCCGGTTTTGCCACACCTTCGAACAAGTGTCATTCATAATGATGGAAATGATAACAATATTCTCGTGCGCTTTGCAGGACCACCCGAAGAACACCGTTTCAGCATCCTAGATTTTGGCGATATGGTGTTCTCTCACACTATCTTTGAGTTGGCAGTAGCTGTAACGTATGCGATTCTTGGAAAATCTGACCCCATAGCTACGGCAGCGCAAGTTGTCCGTGGCTACCACTCGGTCTTTCCATTAACTGCGCAAGAGGTTGAGTTACTCTTTCTGCTTATCCGTACACGACTGGCGATGAGCGTATCGATTTCAGCGTATCAACAGAAGTTGGAACCGGATAACGAATATCTCATCATTTCTGAAAAAGACGCCTGGGAAACGCTGTATCGTCTCAGAGCAGTTCATCCCCGTTTTGTCACCTATGCATTTAGACAGGCCTGCAATCTTCCTCCCTGCCCACAAAGTGAAACGATAACCAAGTGGTTAATAAAAAATCAGAAGCAAATCGGACCACTCATAAAAACAGACCTGCAAACAGAATCAGTAGATGTCTTTGATCTCAGTGTTGGTAGCCTAGAATGTGGTAGCCTACCTGAAATTCAGGACACAACACTCCTTACAAAATTCGTTACTGACCGAATCGGAGAAGCAGGAGATAAAGTCGGAATAGGTCGATATAACGAACCACGATTAACGAACATCACGAAAAGAAAGATGCATGCCCAATATGATATTGCTGAAACACCCACGATTCATCTGGGCATGGATTTGTTCCTAACTCCCGGAGAGCCAATTCTAGCACCACTCGATGGCATCATCCACAGCTTAGCAAACAACCAAGGTTTCCGGGAAAATGGTCCGACGCTTATTCTTGAACACAAAGCCAGGGATACCAATCTCAAGTTCTACACGATGTACTCCCACTTGAGCAAAGAGTCCCTTGAAGGATTAGCTCCAGGAAAACCAGTCAAGAAAGGAAATCAAATTGGTCAAGTTGGAACACCGCCAGAGAATGGGGACTGGCCAGTTTCGTTTCATTTTCAATTAATGTGTGATATTTTCGATATGCAAGGTGATTTCCCGAGTTATGCCCTACCGAGTCAACGCGAACTATGGCTCAGCATCTGCCCTGACCCTAATATTATTCTCGGAATTCCTGTTAATCGTCTTTCAAAGAATCCGATGAGTGTTGATGAGATTCTTGCGGCGCGAAATACGCTCATTGGAAAACCTGTAAGTGTTTCCTATCAGACGCCTTTGAAGATTGTTCGAGGATACATGCAGTACCTCTACGATGAGGAAGGATGTGCCTATCTTGATGCTCGAAACAACGTTTCTCATGTAGGGCATTCTCATCCTAAAGTCGTCAAAGCACTTCATGAGCAAGCTACTGTGCTGAACACGAACACACGCTACGTGCATGAGAACTTGATCAAATATGCACAACGTCTAGTTGCCACCTTGCCAGATCCACTGAGCGTCTGCTTCTTTGTCAACAGTGGAAGCGAAGCCAACGAGTTAGCGCTTCGTCTAGCCCGAACCCACACGAACCAATCGGACATTATTGTCATCGAAGGAGCTTATCATGGGAACACAAGCACGTTGATTGACATTAGTCCCTACAAATTCAATGGACCCGGTGGAAAAGGTTCTCCGCCCTTTGTACATACGGTGAGCACCCCAGATGGTTACAGAGGCAAATTCAGAGGTCTTGACTCGAAAGCTGGAAAGAAATATGCTGCTGAAGTTTTAGAAATAACAAAGACCTTGAAAAAGGCGGGAAAGGGTGTTGCCGCCTTTGTATGCGAACCAATCATGGGAGCCGCAGGACAAATTGTGTTTCCCAACAAATACCTCCAAGAGGCATTTCGACACATTCGCCAAGCGGGTGGGGTGTGCATTATAGATGAAGTGCAAACTGGATTTGGACGAATGGGTACACACTTTTGGGCCTTTGAGACACAAGACATAATCCCTGATATCATCACACTGGGAAAACCAATTGGGAACGGGCATCCATTAGCAGCTGTTGTAACTACTCCTGATATTGCTGAATCATTTGATACTGGCATGGAATTCTTCAGCTCAACTGGTGGAAACCCCGTTTCCTGTGCTGTGGGTTTGACTGTACTCGACATCATTGAAGAAGAACGACTCCAGGAAAACGCCCTGAAGATTGGCACTTACTTCATTGATCAACTCAAACAGCTCCAAAGTCAATATCCGCTGATAGGTGATATCCGAGGGCGCGGACTATTCATTGGAGTCGAACTAGTTTTGACCCCAACAACCCGAGAACCCGCGACGAAAGAAACTGTATATATCATTGAACGTATGAAAGACTTGGGAATTCTAATCAGCTCTGATGGACCCTTTAACAATGTTCTGAAGATTAAACCTCCAATGGTCTTCACGCAAGAAAACGTCGACTTCTTCATTCGAAGGTTTGAAACAATCCTGTCAGAAGATTTTGTGAATCCCGAGCTTGAATGAGACATACACCGTTCATTTGAGACGAAAATCCTTGGCTTCAGACAAACCGTCAAAGGAACTATTTCTAGAGAAAAACAAGGAGCATTAGAATCCCTGCGATAATAAAAGCAATGGCAGCAACGTATCTGATTACTGATGAACCGAGATAGTGTCGTGCGCGATCTCCAATTACAACTCCTATTCCATTAACAACGGCCAGAGCAGTAAAAGCACCAAGAAAAACCAGTAAGAGCTGACCAGTTGTTGCTACTAATAGGATTACGAGAATTTGAGTTTTATCACCCAGTTCAGCTAAGAAAAGGAGTGCAAACGCCCGAGTCCAGACTCGTTTGCTCCCAACACTCTGAACTTCTTCGTCCTCATTACTACTTCGAGCTCTGTATAACGCATAGACACCATTAATGATGAAAATGATGCCAGCTATGATTTGAATTAGCCAAAGTGGGACGAACAGACCAATCAGAGATCCTGCAAGTACTCCCAAAACGGTGACGCAAAATAATCCGCCTAGCACACCGAGGTATACTTGGACTGGTTTTCCTGTTTCAGCCCCAAGTGCAAAGGTGACTAATTGGGTCTTGTCCGCAAGCTCAGCCAGAAGAACCATGAGAAAAATCGTCAGAAAGAGTGGTACCAGCAAGGCAGTTCACTGAGTAGAATAATTCTATTTATTTGGAATGAAATGAAATCGCGTACGCGTTTATTATTTGCTGTTGTTTAGTGATTTCCAAACCCTTATAATTTAGGCGTGCCTAAATCTTTTTGTTCATTACAACCACAACTTCCAACATCGCTTTCAACTTCTCATGAAAAAGCGTGGATCGGGAAAATACGAATAACACAAAGAGAGTGAAATCAGAATGATAGCAGGGTTTGTCATTACGCTTCGTGAAGGTCTTGAAGCAGCATTGATTGTCGGAATTGTACTTGCATTTCTAGCAAGGACAGGAGGTTCAGATAGGTACTGGCAAGTATTTTCCGGTGTTGGGGCCGCAATTATTTCCAGCATATTGTTTGCCATCGGTTTTCAGTTTCTTGCAGGCGGATTCTCAGGTCCAAGTGCCCAAATCTTTGAAGGTGTCACAACGCTGATTGCCGCTGGTTTATTGGTGTCAATGATTGTGTGGATGGAACGAAAGGGACCAACACTCAAGGAAGAATTAGAGCAAAAAACTGCAGCCACAATGACAGCGACGTTAGGGATTTTCTTCATCGTGTTTGTGGCAGTTCTACGAGAAGGAGTTGAAACCGTGATATTCCTTACTGCTCTTCCCTCGAGTGATATCACCATCGTTGTCGGAGCCATTTTAGGTTTCATTCTGGCATTCGGTATTGCCTTCGTATATTTCAGCCAGTCAAAACGATTCAGCCTACGCACATTCTTTCGAATAACCAGCATTTTGTTGATTCTCTTTGCGTCAGGAATGATTGCCTATGGCGTTCATGAATTACAAGAAGCGGGGGTAATCCCAATTCTAATAGAACACGTATGGGATATCAACTTCCTGTTGCCAGAGAATGGACCTTTAGGCTTAGTCTTGAAAGGATTAGTAGGCTATAATGGCAAACCATCGCTAATCGAAGTGATAACATACTTCACAGCTTTGTCAGCGTTGCTAATCTACTTCGTACGAAAATATGAATTCACTTCATCCCCAAAGAAAGCTGTCGTAATAGAAGTTCAAATCATCGAGTGATCGGGTTTAGTCTTTGTTGGAATATTTGGTGAAATCATATCACGTAGTAATAGACATAGAATGCTAAACCAAATATGAGAGCAAGAAACCAGATGGTGAATTGAATTCGCATTTGAAGCCGAGTTCCACAGATTAACGGTTTACTAGTGGTTGAGAAATAAAGAAAGCGTGTTGTGAAGAAGAGCCCAATGCCCAAAGCCAGTAATCCAATTAATACATGGGTGAGCGTAATAAGCACTCCTGGACTCGTTGGTGTTAACACTATTGCTGCCCAGTTTGCTATTAAAGAGGGAGCCATAATCAGAAACACTGTTAGAAGCATTGTTAGAGTCCCAATGGCCATTATTGTGCCATGATATTTCCAATTGCGTTTCTGAAATACACCAATTGAAAGCAACACAATCAGAATGATTTGAATAATTAAATTAATATCAAAAATGAGCTCTGCGGTAGTTCCAAAAATTACCAAAGAAATCACCTTTGGTTCTTTAGGCGAATTAACGCTTAAAACCATGCTATTCTCATAGTATAACCTTCATGACCTAATTTGTTAGTTGTTTGAACACATCAGCCAAAGCATATGTGGAATTAGAGCATTAGGCAACCTTTCATAAATTCCATATTATTGGTGTGTTATCTATTTAGCACGTTTCCTAAATTACATACCTTTGAATTGTCAGCCTAAAATGAGATATCAACAAATCCTTGATATTATCACGCACGTTTTCTGGCTGTAGAAAGATTATTGACAGGAAATCACTGAGATTAAACTATGACAGATTTTCTGAATGTGACAGTCCAGAACGGTCAACTAGTTCCCCTCGGATTTGAGGAAGTGGCCACAGCGATTGACGAGGTTAAATTCGAAGGATCGAAAGGAAAACTCGTTGTATCAGATGTACGGGTGGTTTGGTATAAACAAGAGAAGAAGAAAGGGGGAGGATTGTTCGGTGGTTTTGCTAAAGCCTTTGCGGTGGGTGTCGCAGGATCAGTGGCGGCTGATGCAGCTCGTCGCCATGGTGGAATTGTCGGCAGATCAGTCGGTCGAGGGATTCGACACGCCACTCATGCCACAGCTACTGCCATTGTCATTGATTCCATGCAAAGTAACCAAATGATTGCTCGTGGAAAAGGTGGAGCTGCAGAATCTCTAGCGATCCCCCTGATGACCATTGATAACATTGACAGCCCCAAAAATAAACTAGTTATCACATTGAGTAGTGGCGAAGACATTGAGTTTGAAAGCAAGAAACCTCAGATGTTCGCGGTCGTTGAAGCTCAGATTGAAGCAGCTAAGACGAAGAACAAATGCCCTTTCTGTGGAGCCCACGTGCCTGCTGGTCAGACTCATTGTCCTCATTGTGCAGCCCCCGTGAAAACGGGACCATCAAGTGCTTCTGCACCGACAGCTCCTGCAGCAGGTCCAGTTATGATGCCTGGTGCGATGCCCTCCATGCCACAGGTTCAATGTCCGCATTGTAAGGCCACTGTAGCGATTAGTGAAGCCTGTACAAACTGCGGAGGGAAGCTTATCGCTAACTGTCCTAAGTGCAACGCAGAGTATCCATTATTCATGTATCAAGGTAATTTCTGTCCAAAATGTGGTGCAAAAATCACCTAAAACATACACAAACCCTCAAATCCTTGCTAATATTCCCTTGAGGAGAGCACGTCAGAGATTCTAGCTTAATTACTGATGAGAAGTAAAATTGCGCATTCATAGAAGCTTAATTGATGTACAGGTTTATTCCGAAGACCAATAGAGTTTTTAAACCATTTTTGGTCTATTCGCTTTAGGCAGTCGACGATTTCGATAGTTCCAGCGGGAATCGTTCAAATTACTGCTTTAAAAAATAACTCAAAACGAGTTTAAAAAAATGAATCGAACTACTTTAAAAGTTTCAATTTTAGTGATCAGTCTACTAGTGTTTCAGTTTGGCATCCCACGCCCAATTTCGCCTCTACAGGCTGATGCAGGCATCGAACCGGTTGTTCAAGCAATCCAAGCCCCCGTGAATAGTATTACTCCATTTACACTCAACGACACGGACCCAACAGAGGCTCTTGAGATTTCTATTCTTGATCCTGGAATCTATCTGCTCAATTTGTCTCTCTATGTGGACGAAGCAGCACCCAACCTGGATCTTGATGCTGAATACTATCAGAGTATGGATTGGTGGTGGCCCCAAATCGGGTCCTACATTGAATCCCTCCAGAGTTTTGCTAGCTGGTCTCAGAATGTTCCTGAAAACGATACAGCATTCGACGAGAGAGACGTTATTTGTGTTCGTCCCGGATACTTCCGAATTGACGTCAGCATAGACGGTCCGGATCCTGGCGACTTAGTCCTTGGGAACCTCACAGTAACTCAACTCCTTCCTTTCTCGATGATACCTAATGCATTGCCGATGGGACAAAATTCAACGCTAGAATGGACAGAGGATCAAACCTGGCAAGGTCTCCGCATCAACCTCCCAGTTGACGAATTCTATAACTTCACTGTGTATGCAGGATTGAATTGGGAAACGACTGCAGGTTGGGTAGGCGATGGCTTTTTCCAACCCGCGCTATTGTATCTAATGGATCTTGAATATGGTCAGTACCTCCCCTATCATTCTTGGTCACCTGGATTTAACATTCCGGCAGGAGCCAGCACTAATAATAGCATTGTTGGACCCTTCATCAACCAAGAAGTACTCAGAGGTGGGGATTACTATCTACTCGGTAAAAGCGATGATTTCACATTCCTCAACAACTCTGTTGCGAACTTTACAATAAACGTCTCCCCAGTACAATCCCAAGTTATTATACCAAATATCGGTCTTGAACTCCAATTCAACATGACCCCTAATGTATACGAACAATACGTTGCTGTCACCATCCCTGAAGGTCATTACTTCAATGCATCCTTCTCCAATCCTCAAGGTTTCAACTGGACGGTAACAACCTATGACGCTTGGGCTGGAGGCTATACCGGACCATGGCTGAGAACCTACGAAGATCTAAGCACATCAGAGATTGACGAAGAAACCTTGGAACGTGGTTGGACAACTGCTCAGGGTGGAGGTAATCCCATGCTTGGAGTCTTGGGAAATATGTTCTTTGAACAATGGATGGCCGATGCAACGTTGACCACGTATGACAATGGATCAATTATCAGTGCTATACCGCCATTTGGGCTTGGACCATCAAGCTGGTTTAACACCTTCTTCTTCCGTGTTGAAGCCACACCATATGGTGCTGGTCCATATAGTCAAAACTTCACCGTTACCGCTCACTTTGACATTCTTCCATTCCCTGAATTGACACCGTTAGGACTCACCTTTGACTTCAATTCCACTTTTGGTCCTTACTATCACTTCTTCGCAGTACCACAAGCGAGCGGTGCAATCTACGAAATAACGGCTATGGCTAGCGAGTACACCTCAAGTGGTACAATTCGGATAGAAGATACGATGCAACCCATGCCGTATGCAGATTGGCAGTGGATGAGTCTATTCAGTCAACTCGCATTTGCAAATCCAAACACCGGAATGGGAATCTCGCAGAACACCAATGATACTGCAACTCTAACTTACGTTTCCGTTCGAGATACTATCAACTACCTCGAGGTTCAGGGACCCGGCATGATTGGAGGCGACATGACCGAAGGGAATGTCTCCTTAACCATCACGCCACCCATGGCTTATACTCCAGGAACAGTGGCATCTGCCACTGGTGAAACAGATGAAGACTTTACCGCTTTCACGTTCAACGTTGTCGCTGGTAATGACTATGTACTCAACTTGCATCTCCGACCTGATGGAGATGTTGCCTTTGGCACCTTCTTCAACACTCTAGGACACTTCCCATTCCTCATTAGTTCAATGTTTCAACTCTATATTACTGCTGGCTTATCATTCCCATTCGGCATGACGTACACAGGAACCTTTACTGCAAAAACTACAGGAAGGGTGACATTTGTCATCCAAGCTAGTGGTACGGCAGAATTCTCCATTAGAGAAGTGATTACACTGGGTTCCATGACTGGTATCGCAATTATCGTTGGCATCGCTATCGTGATGCTCGTGATTGGAGTACTAGTTGGGTACCTTGTATTCAGACGTAATATCCTAAGCCGGTTACGTCGCACATAATCCTCCCAAATACCTCGGGGGCGAACAAGCCCCCACCGCCCTCTTTTTTCTCCATTCCTTTATGACCTAGCTCAACATCTTGAAATTTCAAAGCGAAAAATGCTTTGATTTATCCCCAGTTTTATACAAGTACTTTGACTAATTATCAGGAGATTGGAAGCAGTGACAATTGAATCTGAACTCAGAGCTATTGCTCAGCAGCTGGATAAAGAAGGTGACACCAAAGAAATTCGAAAAACCTTCTGGCGAATCGTAGGCAAAATTAAACGATTAGATGCCATTGATGTAACAGACGAGATAATAGAAAAAACTGCACATATCCGTAACCGCCTATTCAAACACAATGTAGTTCTAAGTGTCAACAAAGGACTTGGCCTTTTCTTTTTCGTTGTTCTTTTTGCACTCATAGGATTCATTTGGACGCTTTTATTCTTTGAAACGATTCTGGTAGTGTTTATCACCTTGCCTCCATTTTTAACACTAATTACACTGAACGGTCTCGTATTAGTGCTCATTATCTTTATCGCATATGGGGCCTATCCTTGGGGGCGTTATCTGGGTGGTGTCATTGCTCGAGTGAATTTCGATGGTTTCTACCGTTATTCTCCGGGAGAACTTGGTTTGAAAATTGATTACAAGAGCTATTTGAGAACGACACGGAGTCGGAGGAAATGGGTCTTCGGCTTCCCTATCATCTGGATCTTTGGAATCTTCCTCATATTACTACCGATTGCATGGTTTCTTAATCCTGCGGGAATTTGGACTCCACTCCTCTTGGTACTGTTATTTGGTGTCTTCTATATGGTCATCTATTACAAGAGAGTAGGAGAACTTTATCGGTTTGTGCGGGAACTCCGTATTGAACGAGAGGTGAATCGGAGTAGAGAATAATTAGTGAATGTTGAGTAGTTCCCATGATTGAGATAGGCTTCTTGGATGTGTTTGAATGAAGAGTTTGACGAATTTACGGTTTAGGACCCATTGGGTGTCGCATTTGGGTTGTTTGGACGGGTGTATGGAATATCTGGGATTAGACGTGTCAACACCCTGGTTGTATGGGGCAACTGGACATGGATTCATCTTAAACATTGCAAAGGATCTCTGTCCAAGTGGACCGACTGCATGGAACACTTCAATGATTGTTGAATCGTCGCGTAATCTTGGAGTAGAAATTGATAGATTGATGGCTTGGAAACATACTCCTAATTTTAAAGAGAAACAAGCAAAAGCGTGGGAGTTTGTACAAAAAGCCATTGATGCAGAACAGCCGTGTTATGGGTGGCAGATTGGTGCTATCGCTGAGTTCTACATCATTTACGGGTACGATGATGTTGGATACTACTATAAGGGGTATCGTGTTGAGGAGGGTGGGGGTCCGAAACCGTGGGATGAGGTTGGGACAACGGGTGTGACTCTGTTAGAAATAAATTGTGTGAAGAAAGTTAAACCCGCTGATGAGATTACGACGGTAAAACAGGGTATGCAGAATGGGTTGAAACATGCACAGAATCCGAGGGAGTGGATTCAGTATCCGCAGTACAAATCAGGTCTAGAAGGATATGATGCGTGGATTAGTGCATTGGAATCAGGAACGGCTATTTCGTTTGGGTTGGCTTATAATGCCGCAGTTTGGTCTGAATGTCGAATTATGGCTGTAGAGTTTTTGAAGGAGACTCAAGACCGTTTAGATATTAGGCTCAACCCGATTTTCGAGCAGGCAATTGGATACTATGATGCGGTGTCTCGAAATCTCGTTGCGGTCAACAAACTCTTTCCATTTTCTACAGACCTCACGATGGATCCCATCGAAATCAACGATCAGAGTGAATCGGCTGTTGAAGCACTAGAAGGCGCTCGAGAGGCTGAAGCCAAGGGACTTCAGGTCTTAGAGAAAATCGTGGAGATGCTCTAGAAGAGTTCTGTGAATGGAGCATGATATGATTAGTTCCACTCTGAATTTGGCGCCTTTTATGAGATGTGAAAAGTCTAAAAGAGGGGGCTATTTTGTCTCCGTGTATTTAAACACAGGTTAGTAAAACATATAACCAAGTGTTTAAGGTAAAAATCTGAATTGCTAACCCTTCCTAGCCACCCCACGCGGTTGTTGTGTCCTAGAGGCGAAGGTGTATAGAATGGAAGAAAGTCAATACAAACTTATCGATGTGAAATACCATCACATCGTCATTGAAGGATCTCACTATGAGATTGGAAAACAGCTGGCTGAGCTTCTCAGTCAAGAACCAAACGCTAAGCAAATGCACGTCTCTGCGAAAGTGAACCTCAAGAAGTTGGGATTCAAAGATTTCGAGACCCTTTGGAGCTACTGTGAAGAGTGTGCTCCGGGTGTCATAGACGAAATCCAAGGCTTTGCTGACGGAATGGAGGTCTCTCCGCAGAATCTACCCTTTTGGAATTGGACCTTCACCCCCTCCCTTGGAGGTGAGTGCTCACAATTTGCAATCCTTTCGCCAACTACCAAGGACCATCAGATCTATGCTGGGCGGACCTATGAGTGGATACACACCGAGGAAGATTTGAAGCTCTTCACAACCCGAGTCAAAGGGAAAGCGGATCATATTGGATTTTCCTGTTTACTATTTGGGCGACATGATGGAATCAATGAACACGGGCTCGTGGTGTCAATGACAGGAGGCGGAATCTTTGGGGTGCCTTTCAAGCATCGGGGTCCGATGTTTTGGCTGGCTATCCGGGCTGTCCTTGATCGGTGTACTTCAGTGGAAACTGCCTTAGCGCATCTTGAAACCCAACCCATGACTGGTTACTTCACCCTCATGCTGGTGGACAAAAAGGATAACGCTGCGCTGGTAGAATTCGCTGATGGGACGATGAGCGTCAAACAGATCACCTCGGATAACCCTGAACCCTATGTCTTCTCGGTGAATCACTTCCGCCAACCGGACATGGAACAGTTCAACAAACGCAATGCGAGCATTATCCACCATTCGAAGATCCGTGAAGGGCTCATCACATCATGGTATGCGAAACATGCTGGCAAGATCACTAGGCAAGACGTGCAAAACCTCCTTGTGACCGAACACCCAGAAGGTCTGTGCAATCACTATTACAACGATTATTTCGGAACCCTTTGGTCCATGATATTCAATGTTACCCAACAATCGGTCGATGTCTGTTTCAGCGCACCAACCCATAACGAATACCGCACCTTTGGTCTAAAGGGTCCTGTTGGAATAGCTGAGTATCCTAGCATTGTTCCCATCACAAAGGCTAGACTATAAAGCCCTGAAGAAACGAATCCATTGATTCGTGATGACGATGCCCTACAAACGTAAAACGTGGCAGGAAAAACTCGAAGACCCAAAAAATATGCCTAAGATCGTACCGTTGGAAGCTAATTTTCCGTGTCGTCGACCGCTTGAGAAAATGGGCGCAGAAATCGGTGTTAGTGTGGTCTTGGCTCCCCCCTCTGACGTGAATGCCATCATGCAAAGTATCCCCAAGGGACGACTCATTACCTTGAGTCAAATCTGTGAACGCTTAGCTGCCAAACATGGAGCACAATATTGCTGTACTCTTACTACTGGCATTTTTGTCACGATCGCTGCCAATGCCGCTGAAGAGATGAATAGTGATGTTCCGTACTGGCGCACAATTAAAAACAATGGTGAACTCAATTCCAAGTACCCCGGTGGTGCTAAGCAACAAAAAGCGTTACTTGAAAAGGAGGGGCACACAATCATTTCGAAGGGAAAGAAACATATTCGATATGTTGTCAAAGACTTTGAAAGGTTTCTAGTCGAGAGATGAGAAGCTAACAATCTATAGTAGGTGATTCCATAATGAGTGCTGACAAGCAATTTGAGAAATTAAAGAATGAAATATATGATCGGTTATACCAAATTCTTCCGGAAATCGCTAGCCTCTTTGGACTCCATAATCCCTATGATCGGCTTTTTTCAAACGGTGATTTGACTCCGGATCTAGAAATAGAACAAACAATAGATGAAGCTGTTCAGCGAATGAAAGACACAATCGACTTCAATGCTCTGAATGACTCGAATAAAATCGACTGGGAAGTACTTGAACGACTCCAAGAATTCTGGAAATTCATCCTTCATGAACAACGCCAGAACGTGCTGAATCCTGACGGTTTTGAACTAATCGGAATGAGCTTCTTTCTCATGATTTCGAAAGAGTATGCACCCTTGGAAGAGCGTATGACGGCAATGGTTTCACGGCTAAAGGAAATACCACGTTACTTGGAAGAATTTCGAACACGATTTGAAAAATCCAAACCCGTGAAGTTATGGACAGAAATCGCCTTAGAAACTGCCCAGACTATGCCGGGTCTAATTCAGTTCATTGCTGTTTTAGGTAAAGGACAGATTTCTGAGAAACTCCAGGCTTCTTTGGAGGGGACGGTTACAGCTCTGGAAACGCCAATAAAGGAACATATTGCTTGGCTTCAACAACTTCAAGCAAACACTATAGAGAATTGGGCAATTGGGAAGAAGAAATTTGAGAAACTGATAGGTCTCCGTGACCTTGGAATGACCTCGGAAGAAATCTTACAATTCGGAATTAAATCTCTCAAAGACCTTAAAAAGGAAAGGACCGAGATCGCAACCCAAATTGATCCAGACAAAACTATCGAGGAAATAATGGCTTTGATCGAGGCAGATGCCCCCAAGACTTACGAAGAAGCATTACAAGCAACCAAAACTGCAATGGAGGAAGCAAAACAATTCATTATCGACCAGGATTTAGCTTCACCATACGAAGAAGATAAACTCATTGTAGAGGAAACGCCGCTATACATGGCCCCTCTGATCCCTTTCGCAGCATTAATTCCGCCATCTCGATTTGACGATCCAAAGATTGGAATCTACGTGGTCACCCGACCAAAAGATATCGCTAACCTGAGTAAACACCTAAACTATCCTAGTATTCGAAACACAGCTGTTCACGAAGCATATCCAGGTCATTTCCTTCAAACAGGGGTTTCACTCAGAGGATCCTTACTTCAAGGATATGCCGGGACAGGTACTTCTTATGGGGCAGAAACAGTTGAAGGATGGGCCCACTATTGTGAACAAATGATGATGGAAAAGGGCTTTGTCACCGGACTTGAAGCCAAGATGGTGCAACTTACCGGGGCAATTTGGCGTGCAGTGCGCATCATTGTTGATGTAAAATTGTCTCGAGGAGAAATGACCTTCGATGAAGCCGTGGACATGTTAATTAAAGAAACGGGTATGACCAAAGAGGGGGCAGTCGCTGAAGTCCGCCGATATACTCTCACACCAGGCTATCCATTATCCTACCTCTTAGGTAAGCATTTGATTCTTAAGCTCCGTGATGAAATCATGCAAAAGATGGGCGATCAATATTCTGACAAGTTCTTCCATGACACAATTGCCGCAAATGGGTATTTGCCAGTGTCGCTACTGAGAAAAGTGTTTGACCAAAAAATCGCTAAACTTGAATCCTAATTCATGAGTCCACTTACAATCGAGCCTTCCTATTGACCATGAATTTGGTCAGATTTTTACAGATGTTATAAGTATACTGACCACATCACCTACCTGTAGAGTGAATTACAATGAGTGCTAACGAGCAGTTTGAGAAATTAAAGAATGAAATGTATGAACGGTTATACAACATCCTTCCTGAAATTGCGAGCATGTTGGGACTTCATGACCCATTTGATCATCAACTTTCGAAAGGCGATTTGACCACGGATATTGAAATCGAAAAGACGCTTGAAGAAGCAGTAAGTCGTATGAAAGAGACAGTCGATTTCAATGTCCTAAATGAAGCGAATAAAATTGACTGGCAAATACTGGAGAGCCTTCTTGAAATTTGGAAATTCGCACTCCATGAGCAACGCCAAAGCATCTTGAACCCAGATGCCTTTGACCTCATTGGAGGGAGTTTCTTCCTGATGATCTCTAGGGAATATGCACCCTTAGAAGAACGAATGAAAGCGATAGTGTCACGGCTAAAAGAAATACCACAGTATCTACAGGAATTTCGTACACGATTTGATAAATCAAAACCTGTAAAACTATGGACAGAAATTGCCCTTGAATCCGCCCAACAAATGCCAGGTCTCTTTCAGTTCATTACGATGATAGGAAAAGGACAAATTCCTGGTGAACTCCAAGCAGACTTAGAGGAAGCCGTAGCTGAACTAGATGAGCCATTTAAAGAACATCTTGCCTGGTTACAACAACTTCAATCTAACACGATAGACAATTGGGCACTGGGGAAGGAGCGATATGAGCGCCTGATTCAACTTCGAATGCTAGGGATGACTTCTGAAGAGATTTTACAATTCGGAATTAAATCCCTAAAAGAGCTCAAAGAAGAAAGAAGCCAAACAGCTGCCAAAATTGATCCTGATAAAAGCGTTGAGGAAGTAATGGCCACCATCGAGAAAGACACTCCAAAAACCTTTGACGAGGCATTACTTGCCACACGAACGGCCATGGAAGAGGCGAAACAATTCATTCTTGATAATAACCTCGCTACTATCTACGAAGAAGATATTCTGAAAATTGAGGAAACCCCCGCATACATGGCGCCCCTGATTCCCTTCGCCGCCTTAATGCCTCCCTCACGCTTTGATGACCCCAAGATTGGGATTTATGTCGTCACTCGACCGAAAGAGATCACACACATAGGCAAGCACTTGAATAACCCGAGTATTCGAAACGTTGCCGTTCACGAATCATACCCCGGCCATTTCTTACAATTGTCAGCTTCAAACCGAGGGTCATTGATTCCACTCTTGGGTACAATGACAGGCAGTCTGGGAATCGAAACGGTCGAAGGGTGGGCTCATTATTGTGAACAGATGATGATGGAAAAGGGCTTCGTCACGGGTCTTGAAGCAAAGATGGTCCAATTAACCGGAGCGATTTGGCGAGCGGTTCGAATTATTGTGGATGTAAAATTAGGGCGAGGTGAAATGGCATTCGATGAAGCTGTGAATATGCTAGTCAAAGAAGCAGGTATTTCTCAAGAAGGTGCAACAGCAGAGGTCCGCCGGTATACCTTGAGTCCAGGTTATCCATTGTCTTATCTTCTTGGGAAACATCTCGTTCTTCAACTCCGAGACGAAATTATGCAAAAAATGGGAGACAAATATTCCGACAAGTTCTTCCACGACATAATAACCGCGAATGGCAATCTACCAATGGTTCTACTTAGGAAGGTCTTTGATCAAAAAATCGGATAAAACGTTTCCTAATTTGTTCGTAATTTCTTTCAGAAATTACCAGATGCCTGGAAGAAGTCGTTTTCGAACCTGTTCAGCATACTCACTATACCCTTCAAGTTCATTTCGAAGAACTTGATCCTCCTTAGCTGTACGGAATATGAAAGCAAAGCTCATGATGAAGCCTAATAAGAAAGCCCACCAGGATCCAAGGAGCAGGGGTGTTCCCAAGTAGAGGAGAATCTGACCCAAGTACCCAGGATGACGGACCCATCGATACGGTCCTCTCGAGATGACCTGATGCCCTCGTTCTTCTTGAATTGTCATCATGCCATGGAAGAAGGGATTAGACACCATAGCCCATCCAAAGATAGCGTTGCCGATTAGGATAAGCACAAACCCGAGTAATATCGACCATAGTGAGAGAGGGGAGGGAATGATGACCCAAGTCATGAGTAATCCTTGGAATTCAAGTCCAGTGACAATTGGAATGAGGACAAAGAGTGGCACAAAAAGGATGAAGTAAATTTTGTCATATCGGCGCAAGGGTGTTGTTCGAATGGCTTTTCGAGGGGCACCTCGAAGGTTGAGGAGCACAGGATTCTTACAAACCAGGGTAGCCATGAAAACCGTTGAAAAGATGAGTAGGAAAATTATGTAAATCCAGGCAGTAAGCCAGAGCTGGAACCCAGCTGACACCCAAAGAAGGAGCGCCGTGAAGCCTACGAGGACAAATTCACGAATGATGCTACTGACCCCGTATTTGTTCAACGATTCTGAAGGAGCAACAGGCATTTGAACGTATCACCTATTCTTGGTCTGTGTTGTTGGAATCGTCTTTCTTTCGAAGCGGCGGAAATAGACGTCCTGTTCGTTTTATGTACTCGCGGTATTCGTCTCCAAACTGAGTAATGAGCATTTCTTCTTCCGTGGGCATTCGGGCAACAAGGGTAACGAAGAACAAGAACCAGACAATGATGAAGAGGAGATTGGTTGAGATGAGAAACCATGAGAGGAAGTAGATGAGAAAGGCGGTGTACATGGGATGTCGGACGCGACGATAAGGGCCATCAACCACCACTTTTTGTCGTTTTTGGAGGGTTAAGGTTTTTGAAAAGGCTAGACCCAACGTCGAATGTATCCACCAAAGTAAGAGTAGCGAGATGAATCCGATGATGACTCCGATCCAACGGAGCCAATCGGGAAAGGGTAAGACTAACCAAGGGAATAATGTTGGGTACCAAACATAGAGAATAAGCGCGGACACCATGAATACTCCGACTAGTATCAGTAAAATGAATGAGAATCTTCCTTCATGTTCAACCGCGCTTTTCGTAAGTTCACGCAATGATTTTTTCCGGTCCGGGGATTTCAAGCCATAGTATGAACGAATAAGTATCATTCCTAAGAATTGAACCAAGAAGAACATCAAGAAGAGGAAATCGCCATTCATGGTTTTGACCTCATTTATGACCTGATCTTGGGAGTTAGATAGCTTTCTGTGAGGAAGATTTTCTTAATATATACCTTATGGTCAGTTTTTTGACTGACTGGTCAGTTACTTTTTTATACTTGTTGTTCAGTTAGGCACGATATCCGGTGAGATTAATGCCCCGCGTACTTCAAGATTATAAAATTCGGGCTAAGAAGCGAATCGTGGATGCAGCGATTAAGGTCTTTGCAGAGAAGGGATTTCACCAATCGAAGATGACTGATATCGCGAAAAAGCTAGGTGTCAGTAAGGGAACGATTTACCAATATTTCAAAAGCAAAGAGGATCTCTTCAAAGCAGTCGTTCAGATTCCTCTAGAGAAGGTCCGAGAAGAACCCATCGCTGAGCTCTTAGAATCGGGGAACCTCTTAGACATCACATCGAACACTTTCTATGATAAGCTGTGGAGTATGCCCCTGTTCTTCTCTGAACCAACCTGGCCGACCAGCCTTATGTTTGAAATCACGTCCGAAGCGTCACGGAACCCGTCACTCGCCAACTCGCTGCATACAATGTATGATGAGGCCTTAACGGGATTAACCAAATATTTTGAAGATCAAAAGGAGAAGGGTGTGATTCGTCCAGAGGTCAATACACACCATCTAGCTATGGGACTAATTGCATTGCAGGATGGGTTACAGGGTTATGAATTGTTTGGGATAGACCAGGCAGAAACAGGGAAAGCGTGGGCAGAAATCTCGAATATTCTTCTACGCAGCGTTATGACGAATAAAGCCGCGGATGCCAAGTATAACGATAAGAGATAGACTTTAGCTGAAGTCACTTACTCAAGGTTCAGTTTAGTACTTGTTATCATAGATTTATCGACGTTCAAACTTCGTTGAACGTAATCTTCAATGACTTCAACATCAAACACTTTACAAGAACACAGGTCCAAGAATAGGTCATTTGAATTGGGAAAAGTGTGCACGGCAATATGGGAATAATCAATCACAGCAAATCCTGTTAACCCGGGATTATGTGGTCGACCCTCTACAATGACGGGTCCGTGCAACACTTCCATCCCACTTAACGCTGCAACCTTCAGGATCAATGCTTCCACAAAGCTATGACTCACTAATCGGTCACGGTCACACCCTCCGACCTCCATTACTAGTTGAAATCGCTTTGTAGAAAACGACATAATAAATAACCTCCAGCCACACCGCTTTAAAAATCTCCCACACCAACAACCATCTTCTCAAAAGGAGAGGGAGGAGTAACTAAAGGCTTCAATTTTTGCGTTAACAAATAAAAGAATCCTCTGCAAATAGATGTATTCTGGATGGTGTTTCGGGTATGGATGAAGATGGATTTCGCCAGTTTCTCAAACGGGGTGGACGCACACCACATACCATAGATAATGTTGTGAAAATCGTCCGCTTCTACGAAGCTTATCTAGATAAGTTTGCAGAAGGCAAAGTTATTGAACAAGCAACTCCTGACGATTTAGTAACGTATGTGGATTGGTTTGAGCGGGAAGAAGAGAAATCTGCGAAAGGGCAGCTGTGGGCAATTCGGTACTATTATCGATTCATCAACAACAAGCCAATGGTAATGCAAGTATCGGAGTTGAGAGAAGAGCGAACTGCGATGACTCGGAAATCCTTCAAACTCCGTAATTTTCTAGGAATTAACACTACCTATGTGGAGAAATTGGAGGCTTTAGGAATTCATGATGTCAATCAAATGCGAACGCGAGGTCGTACTCCAGATCAACGACGAGAACTGTCGATAAAGACAGATATTCCTGAAGAGATCATTTTGGAATTGGTGAAATTATCTGATTTAGCTCGGTTACCCGGTGTGAAGGGAATTCGCGCTCGCTTGTATTATAACGCGGGGATTGATACTGTTGAAAAAATGGCTGAACAGAACCCGGATACCCTATTGGTTGCGATGAGAGAGTTTGTTGAGGAAACCGGGTTTGAAGGCATAGCCCCCCTTCCGAAGGAAATCGAAAGCAGTATTAATACTGCAAAGAAACTACCCAAAGAAATTGAGTACTAATTGAATTAATTATACTCGTCGTTTTTTAACAACAATGACTGTAACACTTGTTCCTACTACAAGTATAATGACACCAGCAGCCACAAGGATCAATTGCAAAGGTGCTGAAGGTGCAAATAGTGCAGGCAAGGCAATTCTCCGGTACCGAAGATTCCCTTCATCAGCATTCGCTCCAAAAAGGCCAAATGCTTCATAATAGTCAGGTGCCCCAGGTTGAACCATTGCTAGTTCATTATCAAGGTTCATGAATGCGACTTGATTGAAATTACGGTTATACCAAAGGTAAATTTCGCAGTTCACTAAATCGAAGACATTGCTGTATTTGGTGGCATATTCCCCATCTTGGTGGACTGCATTGAGTATATCGCGACAGACTTCAACGGTTAATTCGTCTTCAGAAGAGATGGCCGTCAACATACTCATGGTTGTGCTATATCGCCAGCAATCGTAAACATCTCGTGAAGTGTCTGCGACATTGATATTTGTTGACACTAAGCAACTCTCAGTTCCGATAAGAGTAAAGGCTAATTCATCATCCAGACCTGCACTCACAACCAATGCATCACCTGACGCATCGGCAAAATGAACTTGATAATTCATTTCATAACCAATCCTATGTGTGAGATACCAGTCAATGACCTCGTCAATTGTGCTGCATTCCCACAGAATTTCTGCAAAATAGTGAGCATAAGGTGCATCGCGTTCAAGATGTATATTGAGAGAATAATGGGAAAGTCCGTTTGCATCAAGACAGAGACCTTGGTCATTCATCCCCCCCTGAGGCCATCCATCTGCTTCGTTATCATTTTCATCGAACCCGAAAAATACCGCTCCATAAGTTGTTTGTGTGCCTTGTGGCGTATAGATGTCCTGTGAAGGCATGAACCAAGCGTAGACCCCCCAGAGACGATAGTCTTCACTATTACCAAACAAGACCGTGTCACCCATTGACATAGTGAATATTGTACAAGAATCAGCAATGAGTGTGTCCACAATCATGTTAGAATCTGCGTACGCCATGGAGGGTAATCCAGCCGCAACTGAAAAGAGTAACCCGCAAATAACGAAGAGTGGTAAAAAATACCGGAATTGAGGGGTGATTCGTGGCAAAAAGGTTCACCGATATTCAGATCGAAAGTTATGACTTAAATTCATATGGAAACCGGTTGGTGCGGAAAAGGGGCTTCAAGGGCTGGAAATCCTATTGTATTTATAGACCGATACTAGAAATGACCAAATAGCTACTAAGAGGAAGGAACTATGTCAAAAAGAACATCCGAATTTGGAATCGTTCTGCTTGTCCTTGGATTCATATTAATTTCTACTGGAACTTCACTCTGGTGGTTGCCTGGATTCATTGGAGTTGGAAATGCAATTCTTGTCATTGGCATGATCCTAATTATCATAGGAGTGTTCTATTTCAAATACGGTAGAGGTGACGAAGCAGACTATGGACCAGAACCAACCAAAGAAAAATCGGAAACGAAAACCACTACGCCTGTTGAAGGTCCAGAAGAGTTTGTACCGGAGGTCTTGTTACCCCATCCAGGAGAAGAGCAACTTCCTATTGAAACTGTTGAGGGCATCGGTAAAGCCTATGGAGATAAACTCCGAGAAGGCAGCATTGAATGGGTCGAAGACTTGGCACTGACCACACCTGAGAATGTCATGAAACTCACCGGCGTGAACCAACTTCAAGCCCAGAAATGGATTGCCATGGCCCGATTGACCTGGCTTGACGATGTTTCTAACGAAGATGCCGAATGCATAGTCTTGGGAGCTAACATAACCAGCATCGAAGAACTGGCTGTTGCTGATCCCGATGATCTTTACAACAAGGTATCCACGGCAGAGAAATTTGGACGTGTTCAAGTTCCACAAGGGTACGCGATTTCAAAGGATAAGGTTCGTAAATGGATTGCTAGCGCTCAGAAGGAAATGCCTGAATAACATCCTTTAGGGCTTGCTCGCTTTAACGCTCCAACAAAGAGGTATTGGGTCACCGTCCAGTCGCCAGTTACCCGTTTCATCTTTTTTCGCTATCGGATACGGTTTCCAAGGGATGAAGGGATATTCCTTGACTTCAAGTATTATGAGCCCCGATGCTATTAACGAGTTCAGCACATCGCTGATGGTGTGCTGCCATTCATAAGTTACTGTGTGTTTCAGTTTAATCTTGGTTTCAACATAGGTCCCATCGGTATCCCACCGCA
The DNA here is from genome assembly GCA_016840405.1 of Candidatus Hermodarchaeum yapensis. Lineage (GTDB taxonomy): Archaea > Asgardarchaeota > Hermodarchaeia > Hermodarchaeales > Hermodarchaeaceae > Hermodarchaeum > Hermodarchaeum yapensis. The sequence goes on along the minus strand of JAEOSK010000014.1, from coordinate 25,508 downwards.
TGGGTTCCTTGGTATGCCAATAGCTGTACTTAATTTTCAAATCGGTGGGATGCTCGTCATCAAACACCCAAAGTATTGGATGTCCCTCGACAATCAGAAAGAGTCCTCCCGGTTTCAGGTAGTTAGCGATGATTCGACCCCAAGCTTCGATGTCGCCAAGCCAACAGAGGACTCCAAAGCTCGTGAATACAATATCGAATTGTTCATCAAGGACTTGTGGAAGGTCGTATATGTTACTGCAGATGAAGCGGGTGTCTGTGCCCATTCGTTTCGCGAGCTCTTGAGCGAACTCGATTCCTGTTACACTAAAGTCCACACCAGTTGCCTTCGCGCCCAGTTGAGACCAGCTGATGGTATCGAGTCCGAAGTGACATTGCAGGTGAAGGAGACTTTTCCCCGAAACATCACCGAGTGCATCTAACTCAACTTGGTGCAGGCTAGATTTCCCTGCCAAGAAACCGTCCAAGTCGTATTCCGCGGATTTAGCGTGAATTGCTACAAGCTCATTCCACCGGCGTTTATTCGACTCATAATATTCATCCATGAACATCCAATCCGTATTGAAAATTTTCCACCTTAGGACCATTCGATTCGCTCACACTCAAGTCCATGCAGAGCAAAGGCTAATTCACCAATGTGGAAAACGCTGTGTCGAAGACAGTAGAGAAATTTTTCAAAGATTGAGAAAAACCAATGGAACCCATCTTGTTTCAAAAGATCCTCATCAGAGTAAGCCTTGAACAGCTTGTTGGTCTTTTTTTCCAATTCAGTGATATATTTCAAGGCATCCTTTTTCGTGATCAACAAAGCGGCCGCTTCGTGACTGATTTCCTCCCACCAGTTCACTTTTCCTAAGCGTTTACCCCATTCCATTCCCATGTGTGTATCCCGAGCATAGAATTCAACGGTTTCGATAATATGATAGACGCGAAGAGAGTAAAACCATTTGTCCTTTCCAAAATTCCACTGTTCGTTTGGGATTTTCTTGATGCCTTGGCGGAGCATGGTCCACATCCCTTGATATTGTCTGGCTAGCCCAAATGCAAATTGACTATTGAAATCCTTAGCGTCAAGTTTTGACACTTATCTCACCTCGAAGCCTTCTTGGAGTCGAAGTCTTTTAAGTGTTGAAATCTGAAGAAGGTTATCGGTATGCATCCATGTCTCGTCGGGAACACTTCCAAGCCATCATGAGCTTACCTTTCATGGTGCTATTAGTAGGTCCAATTGTACTCCTATTCTTTTCAATGTGGACCGGTTTACCTTGGGTGTTCCTTTATCCCTTCACACTCAACTCATTCCTACTGGAAATTCCTCCCTTAATTATCGGTCTTATTATGATGTACAAAACCATTCGTGCATTTACTACTGTCGGTAAAGGAACTCTATCACCAAAGGCACCCACTCAGCACTTTGTTGCTGTAGGTTTGTATCGTTATATGCGGAATCCGATGATTCTGGGCGGACTACTGGTGTTCCTAGGTGAAGCAATTATCTTCGGGTCAATCTTGATTTTATTATGGTGAGCCTCCTTTGGAATAGTGAACCACATCTGGTTCATTAAAAAGGAGGAACCTGATTTGGAGCGTCGATTTGGAGAAGAATACTGTCAGTACAAAAATAATGTTCCACGGTGGATTCCCAGACGAACACCTTGGACCTCAAAAAAATCTTCCACAAATATTGCAGAAGAAAATTAAAGAGGGATCAATCTCGGGGGACAAGTGATCCCATTATTTGAGTGGCTCTTTAAATTCTTCGTGAGGTGTTGATGTGGCATCGGATGGAATCTCAGCTGGAAGCTCAGTAGCATTTCGAGCAGGTATTTCAGCTGGAATTGGAATCTCGGGTACTTCGACTTCAGGAATCTTGGGAACTTCATCGCTGACTTCTCCAATCACTTCTTCAATCGATTCATCTTTTGGAATCGGATGTTTGAAGCCCTGCTTTATGAGTAAGGCCCCTGCAAGGGCAACCCCAGCTGCAATCGTGAAGACGATGGGGAATTTTAGAAACGGAAGGAATGCTAACAGCTGGCTTAAGAGGATGATGAAAGGAATCGAGAGTAGCATTGCAATGGTTGGCTGGAGTGAATACATACAGTTACGAATCCGGTTCGGGTAAACATCTACCATAATCCGACCGGTTAGCACCCCAGCAATACGTCCTAGAGTATCAGTCCCTACGAATAGTACCCAGATGAGAATCACTGGGACTATGGAGGCTAAAGGTAAGGTCATGAAGGGAGCTGCAGTAAATGGAATGTATACCGTGATGAACGCGGCTGCAGCTGTTGGTTGAGGAAAGATCGCAGTAATAGCCATTAGCAACATGAAGAATGCCATACTGCCAAACTGAATGAAGCGGAACCGAGGAATCCATTTCTTTGGTTCGAAACGTTGTGAAATAACGCCACTCCGCTCCTGACTGACGACCATCGGTGCGAACATTGAAGTCCTGAACGTGGCTACTGCGACATTACTCAGCAGATACCCGAAGTATAAAGGAAAGAGGAGTATTTCCCACCAAACAATGCCTATAGCCCACATGAGCATTTCACCCATCATCGTCAACGTGACGAAACGAGAAGAACCCACAAATTTGATACCATCTTTAAGTAACCGCCCATATTCTCTGAAACCTCCATGTTCACTCTCCTTTTTCCGTACTCCTGGAAAATCCCGGATAAATACCAGAGTCAAGACAGCAAGGACAACGAAGATAATTGCCTGGACTTGGAAGACCCAAGCTTCACTGAATATGAGGGCGAGTATACTTCCAGGAATGAGAATTAACGTTGAAACAAGTTGAAACATCATACCTGCCCGTGACCAGAACACACCATACTGTTTCCGGTCTTTATCCTGGGGCATCGCCACCCGATAGTTGTTGTCAAACCACGCGGGCATCGCACCACTCTCTTGCGATGCACCAAGACCCATTAATGCATAAATTATAACGAAGATAATGAAAGGCGTAGAAACAGTAGCCATTGATGTTAACCAGAACGCTAAGGCATAACACACTAAAGCGCCTGCCATGATCCATCGTTGACCAATCCAATCACCAATTCCTCCTGTCGGATAGTCAAGCAATGTCTGCACAGCAATACGAACGATTACCAAGAAACCGACCATTCCCATACCAAGAATGTAATCGCCACCGCCAAGAGCTGTAGCAATTGAAATCATCCAAAAAGTTGTTGAGATTTGAAAGGCTATGGACCAAGTTGAACCTAGCAGTAATACAATTGACGCAAGACGTGTGACATTAGGTGAAGGATCTTTGAATCCGAGCATACGACTGAAGCGACTCATGCATATCTACCATGGTTTGCTGTATGTTCGTTCGTGTTCCCGATGATAGCTTTGGTCTGTTTGGTATTAAAGGCGGACTCACGATTGAGGCTCACAACAGGAGTTCACAACATGTGACTAGGTCTTGTTGGTTGTGATTCCCCCGCGAGGACAAGACAGACACGTGCGTTTAATTCGGGTACAAGAATCGTCTTGATTTTCTCAATTAATGAGAACATAGTCTTGTTCTACGATATAAAGCTTTCCGTTTAAAAGAAGAATTTTAACATCCAAAAGAAAAGAATACCCTCAAAACATACAAGATGAGAACAAACAAGGTTAGAAAGGGTGAACATAAGGTGACCGATATGATATCCGAAAAAGATTGCACGAAACAAGTGCGCCAAGTAGGCAACCAAGTCGGACTACTCTACTACCATTTTGCCAAAACCTTGGTCAATGAATTGGGCGAAGCAGAAGGTAAACGGCTTATTCTGGAAGCAATTCGCAGCTATGGTAATGAGAGAGGAGCAACGATACGGGAGAAAGTCGAGAACGCAGGTTTAGAATTAACGATTGAGAATTTTGCCAAGTTCAGTGATTTACCCTCTTCAGGGTGGGAATATACTGATGAAGGTACAACCTACTGCTGTTATGCTGAGGCTTGGATGGACCGAGGCGTTGAGAACCTTGGTCGATTGTACTGCGAAGTGGATTTCGCACTGATAAAAGCCTACAACCCAAAGATTCAGGCAACACGGGTTGGCAGTATATTGGATGGAGATCCCTGTTGTAAAATGGTCTTTGAATAAAAGGAGAATGCACAGAATGGCAAAGCCAACACAGGTTATTGGTATTGTTGGGAGCCCTCGTCGGAATGGGAATACCGAGGTTCTTGTGGATGAAATCTTGGCAGGAGCAAAGGAAGCGGGGGCGTCAGTCTCTAAATATGTCTTAGATGAGCTTGATGTCCGTCCTTGCAAAGGTTGTTTTGCGTGTGAGAAAACCAATCGTTGTGTACAAGAAGACGATATGGTTGAGCTAGTTACGCAAATGAAGGCTAGTCAAGTATGGGTGTTGGGTACACCGATTTATTGGTGGGGACCGAGTGCTCAGTTCAAAGCGTTCATAGACCGATGGGTCAGCATTGGACGAGAGCATATCCGTGGAAAAAGAGTTATCCTAACAATGCCCATGGGTGGTGGGTCGGAAAGTTATGCTCGTCACACATTGGGCATGCTTGAGGATGTGCTAGATTATTTGAACATGGAACATTTGGCAACAATCTTGGCGCCTGGATTTGGAAGTCGAGGTGCGGTGAAAAATGCTCGAGAAATTTTGAGTAAAGCCCACAAAGCAGGAAAGGACTCTGTTTCATAATATTGGATCTTCACTAAAAAAAGAGACAACTCTAAAAACTCAACCTCTTAATTCGTAAAAGGTGCTTAATCATGAAATTTTATCTAGCAGGACTTGGAAATTGGTTTAATGATTTTACGCTAATTGAAAAAGCCGTGATTGAAGCTGATAAACTGGGCTTCGATGGAGCAGTAATGCCTGATCATTACATGTGGGGACAAACGGAATGGATGCATCGTCCTGATAGTAATGTGACTTTAGAAACGTGGATTGCTTTAACCTATCTTGCAGGAAAAACCGAGCAAATCAAGCTAGGCACTTTAGTCACACCAATTCCATTCCGCCCTCCTAGTATTTTGGCTAAGATGGTGTCAACCCTGGATGTGTTATCGGGTGGAAGAGCAGTATTTGGTGTGGGGGCAGGATGGTCCCAAGTTGAATTCGATGGATATAGTGAATGGGATGAGCCGAAAGTGCGTGTGGATAAAACCGAAGAAGGGCTTAAACTTATGATTGATTTATGGACGCAAGAAGAAGTGTCATTCAAAGGGGACTTTTATCAAGCTGAAAAAGCCGTTTTGGAACCTAAGACTGTTCAGCAGCCATACCCTCCATTACTCTTCGGTGGAAGGAAACATCGGATGCTCAGACTAGCTGGAAAATTTGGTGATATTGTTTATATTCCTCAATTCGGAGAAAGCGAACCTTATGGCGAGAGGAAAAAGATTGTAATGATGGCAGCTAAGAAAGCCAATCGTCAAAACAAGGTTGCCTTTATGGAAGGTCCTATGATGATGGGCGCCTATAATTCCGAGGAATCTATCAAGCAAGTTGAAATGGCGACAGAATCGGATGCAAAGTATTTCCTCACTTCATTACCACGAAATGAGAAGTTCATTGAATCAATACAAAGTTTTGCGCAAGATGTCATTCCCTCATTCAAATGATTATGACTGAGAGCAGTTTTAACGTAACCTTTGTTTTAAATTTTAATTACTCTTAGAATTGCAATTATCAGAATAAAACTTGCAGCCGTAACGAGCTGATTTACAAATGGAAAAGCTGCAGTCACCACTATTGGGATAGTAACACTGAAGATGTTTATCACAGCATGAAAAGCAAAGACGCTCCAAATGTTCTCCCTGCTCTTGAAGAAAAGATAACCGATAAAGATGCCGAAAAACATGACATGAACAAACTGGGTTTGAAAGAATTCAACAATCCAGTTTGGTTGAAAAATGTGGATGTGTTGTAAAGAGAAAAACAACGTAGCAACAAAGATGCCTAAGATGTAGCCGAATCTTGACGAAACCCTTGTTTGAACATATCCTCTGTAGGCAACCTCTTCTGCGAATGCTCCAAAAACGGTGAATACAAGATAAAGAATGAAAGCTAGGGGCAGAGAGTAAACAACGTATGCTTCATAACCTGTAAGATTTGGAAAGGCAGTGATTTCAAATCTGCTACCAAGAACGAAACTGAACAGATACCATAGCCCTAAATATAGTAGCGCAAAAATCAGGCCGACAAGGACCCAAACATATCTCGTTTTCTTGAAGAGGATTAATGATGACTTCGAATCATACTTCAACAAGAACAAAGCGAGAATTAAAACAGCGCCATAAGAGAGAATCAGCATGACAAATATTTGTTCAACAAATATGATAGCCCACCACAATGGATAGCGAAGCAAATAGATCAGAAAGGAAACAACTAGTAGAAGAATTGGACCAAGAAAAATTTTCCAGTTTTTTTCAGAAGACACACAAACTCACCAATTTCTCAATGACAAGGCAATTCAATTAAAAAAATTAACTTTTGTAGACTCACAAACTAGGAAGAAAAATTGGATTATTTGTGAAAAAGCTAAATTAGTAAAAATAAAGTGGAGCTGATAGTAGCATACTAATAGGCTGGATGATTATCGTGGACTCCATTGACAAAGGCATCCTCTATGCCCTGCGGAAAAATTGCAGAGCCTCATATGAAGATTTAGCCCGAGACCACGGAATATCAGCCAATGCAATCAAACGCCGAGTGGCACGATTACAAAAATCTGGCGTCATTCACCGCTATATCGTTCGATTGAGCTGGAAAATGGTTGATGCTCATCCTTTGGTTATTTTTGTGTATTCAAGCCGTTCATATGATGACGAAGAGTTCATGGAACAGCTAGGTGCCCACCCCTTGGTCGGATCGGTGCAATTCGATTCGTATGGCTCCGCTGTCGTGAGAGCCAGCTACCGAGAAGGCAATGATATCTTTAAGCTAAGCGAGTATCTTCGAGCTCTTGAGGGAGTGAATGAGATTGAAATCCACCCCATCCCAGTGAACCGGGGAGAACGCACAACGTTTTCTAAGCCCCAACTGAGAGTTTTGACGCAATTGGCAAAGGATGCACGGATGCTGATTTCGCGCATTGCAGCAAAATCAAGATTAACGGCAAAACGCGTACGCAGTATCCTTCAAAAGTTTCATGAAGGTCGCAGCGTGTTATTTACAATTGATATTGATCCCACTAGCGGAGCGAATAATCTGATAACTTTCCGTATTAATTACCAGCCAAAGATTATCAACCCGGAAGAGATATTGAAACCTCTCAAAGAAGAGTTTAGTACTGAATTTTGGACTGAATGGCATTCGGCATCTCAGAACTTGATGTGGATTGATTTTGTGTTGGACAATGTGCGTGATGCAGAACCCATCGCGAAACGCATTCGGATGATATCTGGTGTGGAAATAGAAAATACTATTGCACCTTACCCCATTCGTTGGTTTACCGGTTATCGAGAAGCTCAATTAGCAAAGATACTTCACGAAGCTGACATACGCTAGTCTTTGCGATTAGGATATTGAGTTGGAAGCACTAGTTGAGGAAGTTGAATTTAGTTGGGATTTCGTATTATTATTGTTCAGTAAAATTAGAACTAATGTTCAATTTTTCCGAAACGAATATAAAGGAATTCCACACTTTCCCCCTCTGCTGGGATCCTCTGATGAACGAAATGGATACGGAAACCGCATGGAATGTCATCGGAAAACTGGGCAAAGATGTCGCCCATGTGCTGAGTGCAATCGCAAATGAAAAACGGTTGCAAATCCTCACGGCATTGTTGCATCGTCCTCGATTATTCAGTGAACTACGGGAACTTACAGGTCTCGGGAAAACTGCGTTATCTCATCATCTGGGGTTGTTAGTGAGGGAGGGCGTAATCCTTCAGAAGAGCCGAGGTCGATACGAGGTCAGCCCAGATGGACAAATTATGTTAACAGCAATAAGTTCAGCGTATCTGGAGACGCAACACCGTCAGGAACTGCATTCAGTACGGACTGCGAGATGGATTGAGAGGATCTATGCTGAACGCAAGGAGAAGGAGGTTGAAGATTTGTTTGTGCAGGTAGTCGAGTTGGAACCGATGCGCGTAGCTAGCGTGAAATCATTCAGTGCAACACCAGAAATTGATGCCTGGGAAAAGATGCGAGCATGGGCTGAACCCCAAGGTTTACTAGAAGACCTAGACAATCACCCGGTGTTTGGCTTCAACAATCCAAATCCATCACCCGGTCAGAAGGAGTATGGGTATGAGTTCTGGATGCGGATGGGCACACTCTTCAAAGGTGAAGGTGAGATTGAAGCTAAGGATGCAGATGGCGGGCTTTTTGCTATAACGTCATGCAGACTAGGTGATGAGCTAGAATCCGAATATACAAAGGAACACAGATTTCTCGATCCATGGAAGAAACTGGTGGAGTGGGTGATCCTGAGCGAAAAGTACGAGATTGATGAAAGTCGCCAGTGTTTGGAAAAAACTCGGAATCCCGGGTCTCCAGTTGCAGAGGTTGTCCTCGATTTGTATCAGCCTATCAAGGAGATCAAAAAAGCCTCCTGAGAATATGTGTGAGATGGTTGTGATAAATGTGAGTAGTAAAGAGATTCGTATTGTTCGGCTTGAACCGATGCGGGTAGCCAGCTTGCGCGTAATCAGTATTACACCCGAGCTGGAAGCTTGGGCAAAAATGCGAGCCTGGGCAGAATCGAAAGGACTGCTGGGTGACTTGGTCAAGCATCCAGTTTATGGTTTTAATGAACCTCCACCAGAACCCGGAAAACGTGAATATGGCTACGAGTTCTGGATCCAGGTGGGCGATGACATCGTATCGGATGATGTGGTCGAGGTAAAGGAGGTTGAAGGCGGCGAATACGCCGTAACGACGTGTGTGTTGAAGGAGGAATTGGAATCCGACTTCTTCAAAGAACATGGGATCTTGGAATCCTGGCATCGTTTAGATGAATGGGCAAAGGTGAATGGCTACAAGTATCGAGGCCATCCCGGGTTGGAAAAAGCCCATGATCCCGATGCCGGTTCAGATCTGGTCTTGGATCTGTACTATCCGATTACCAAGTAGCGGATTCCATTGGTGCAAGAGTCAGATGAAAGAAGGAGTTGATAGTGAGAATGAAAAAAGTAAATCTGGGTCAGCTTCGTTACGTGGAAGCGACCGAGGCCGATATTCCGGCCCTGACAGCGGTGATGACTCGGAGCTTTGATGATGATTCACAACGGTTCCGAGGTAAGCCCGAAGGAGGTCCTGAAGGGTACAATAATGGGAGCTTTTTTCGACAGTGGATGCGTCTTGATAAATTCTACAAAATCATTCTTGATGACGCTTTGATCGGGGCGTTTATTGTGTTTCGGGATCATCCAGAAAAGGGAACAAATAGGCTGGGAACAATCTTTCTAGATCCAGAGTATCAGAATCTTGGTGTTGGTTCACGAGTAATGGAATACATTCATGAAACCTTTCCTGCAAAGCGCTGGATGTTGGACACGCCGGAGTGGCATACTCGAAACCACCATTTCTACGAGAAGCTGGGTTATCAGAAAATCGGGGAACAAGAGGAACCCCATGCAGGCTTCACGCTACGGATTTACCAGAAGAAAATGGATGGAACAACATCGAAGGGTGGTGGTAGGGCGTTTTTTGTCCTGTCTTGGGCCTTGTAACAGAATTACTAGGGTGAAGGGGTCCTTAATTATATAGAAGAGTGGATATGGGATGTTTGTTTGGGACCCCTTCGGGTTCCCAAGATTGTATTGGAAGGATGGGTTGGGTGAAGATCGTATGGTTGAAGTTGTGTCGAAATGTGGGATGAATTGTGGAGGATGTCCGTGGTCACCGATTACAAGAAAAGATCTGCCACCGGAAGATTTTCCGGCGTTTGCTAAGCGAGCCAAGACGATTCTGGGATTTACACCGACGAAGAAACCGTGTCTTTTGTGTTTGACACCAGAGGACAAAATTCCCAAGGATGCAAAACATTGGCATGCGAATTTCCGCCGTGGGTGTCGGATTCGACAGTGCGTGACGAAGGCGGGTATTATGAACTGTGCTTATTGTTCCCGATTTCCTTGTGATTTTGAAATACAACATGCGGGGACTTGGACCCGGGAAACGTTTGAGAAGAGAATGGGTGAACCCATGTCCGATGAGGATTATCGAACATTTGTCGAGCCTTTCGAGGGAGTGAAACGCCTTGAAAAAATCCGAGCAACACTATCTCCCAACCAGATTGTCGATCCTATCGTAGAAGAACCTCTGAAACTAAAAATCGTGGACTTCCCGGAAAACTTACCCCATTCATCAAATGAAATTAAGGAGTTCAAGGCGGTTCATTCTCTTCTTGCAGGAATTAAGAAGTCCTCGTTGGGATTAAAAGACACTGATATTTTACCCCAGCAACATCGACTGAAGAATCGAATTCTACATCTTATTCGATTTCTCTGGATTTTTGCTAGATATGGGAAGCCCAAGGAGGAGAATGGTGGATATCTTGTCGTAGAAGCCGAGACATACATTGAAAATCGGAAGAACGAGACAGGTCTTGGCACCTGGACTACAGTTAGAGATATTGTGTTGAAGAATCTCAAGAAGTTCGGAGTGCGTGGTGAACTTGTCGAATTAGCAGAAGGGTGGGCAACACCTACCATGAGTTTACGGAAACATGGATGGGAGATGAACCTCTCATTTGATAACAAAATTGGTGGTCTTGCCACCTTGAAGGCTCTTCAAGAATTTGCCATGAAACTAGATGCTAAGTATGGGAAACGGGCTCATCGTTACTTCAAGGATGCCGATATGCGCGTATTGTCAGAAACCTGAAGGAATTGCGTGAGTGTCCGATGGGTAAACAGCACAATTGCCCTAGTTACCCAACAACTGTGAATTATCAAGGTTAAGATACTAGGCAACTCCAAAAACGTGCTAAGTTCAACATCCCGTGTCTACGAGAAATGGAACTCATGGCTCAACCGACTATCTTTAAGGAGTTATTCACCCCTCTTTTTACTACATCAAATTGATGTTATTGAGTTGTGAACGTCCATGAAGGGTGAAGTTGTCAAGAATTATATTAACGGGCGATGGGTTGAGTCGAAGTCGAAAGAAACCCGGGATGTTATTAGTCCGACAACTGGCGAATTGTTAGCTAGGACACCCATGTCGACTGCGGAGGAAGCTCAAGAAGCCATTGAAGCCGCAAAAACGGCTTATGAGCGTTGGCGGTCAACTCCTGCCCAGACCCGGATTCGCTATCTATATCGTTTCCGGAATTTGCTTGAAGATTATTTTGAAGAGCTCTCGAAAACCATTACCATGGAACATGGAAAGATCATTGATGAGTCGCGAGGTGAATATCGCCGTGCAGTTGAAAACGTTGAAGCGGCTGCCAGCATTCCCACACTTCAAATGGGGTATAATTTTGAAGATATCGCTGCCGGAATCGATGAAATGGTGATCAAACAACCCTTGGGCGTGTTCTTTTGTGTGGCACCGTTTAATTTTCCGGGGATGGTGCCGACGTGGTTTTGGCCATTTGCTATTGCGTGTGGGAATACGTATATCGTGAAGCCATCCGAGCAAGTTCCATTGAGCCAGATTCGACAGTTTGAACTAATCGATAAGGTCGGATTTCCTAAAGGTGTGATGAATCTGGTCAATGGTGGACCCGAAGTGGTAAATGCTCTCATTAAAAGCCCGGATACTGTCGGGATGTCCTTTGTCGGTTCTACACCGATTGGTAAATTACTCTACAAGAAATGTGGTGAACATGGCAAACGAGCACAAGTTCAAGCAGGGGCGAAAAACTTCATCACCGTGATGCCGGATGCAAATATCGAACGGACGGTCCCTAATCTGATGAGTTCGTTCTTTGGAAACACGGGACAGCGATGCCTGAGTGGTGCAGTATTGCTTGCTGTGGGAGAGGTTTACAACCCACTCAAAGTGGCTGTCGTGAATGCTGCTAAAGAATTGGTTATTGGTAATGGATTGAACGAAGATGTGCAAATGGGTCCTATTGCGACGAAAGCCGCACTGAAACGTGTATTGGGATACATTGAAACGGGAATCAAAGAAGGCGCTGAACTCATCTTGGACGGACGGAATGTTAAGATTCCCGATTATCCAAAGGGACTCTTCATTGGTCCAAACATCTTCGATAAAGTCACCCCCGAGATGACAATTGCTAAAGAGGAAATCTTTGGTCCAGTTATGTCGATCATTCATGTGAAAGACTTGGACGAAGCCATCGACATCATTCATGCCAACACGTATGGGAATGCCTCTTCAGTGTTTACTTCGAGCGGAAAAATTGCCCGTGACTATCAGTATCGGGTTAGGGCAGGAAATATCGGAATTAACATCGGTATTGTAGCACCTATTGCCACTTTTCCTTTTTCCGGGATGAAGGATTCCTTCTTTGGTGACTTACACGGACAGGGGAAGGATGCAGTAGACTTTTTCACGGAAAACAAAGTGGTTATTACTCGGTGGTTCTAATCCGCTTTCAACGGTGATGCAATGGAACTGAGAAACTTTGGAGCCGTAATCAAATTTGCCCTCGAAGTAGAGGCAATGGCCGCTGCCTTCTATGAAACAGCGAATGCCATCACGAAGAATCAGCAACTGAAGAGTTCCTTTGAAACATTCATGCAAATGCGCATGACTCGTATGGAGCTTCTAAAGCGCCTCCGTAGAGAGAATACCACAGAAATGATTCTTGAACCGATTAGTGGGCTGAATTCTGAAAAGTTTCGTCCAAAGACCGAATGTCCAGAGGGCTGTCCGGATAAGAAGTTGATAGAGCTAGCTGTATCTATGGAAAACCTGAATTCTGCCTTCTATATTGTTGCAGCGAAAAAGATAGAATTCTTGATTGAACCCGCAGACATCTTTGAGCAGATGGCTGAAGAAAATTTGGAATACACAAAACAACTTGAAAAATTTGGTTAGAGCCAAGTGAATTGTTTCCTCAGCTCAAGTAGGGCGGCTTTTTCTGCATCATAGATGTCAAGGAAGCGAAGACCAAGATCATTGAAAAAGGCAAGGCGCTCCTTAGGGTTAAGAGGAAATTGTTCTGAAACTTGGGCACGAATTTCTTTGATTTTCTCAGCTTCCGTTTCAAGTCGTTGTGCATCAGACTGTCCATGGACCTTATAGAGAGTATGCCATTTGAGGGCAGCGATTCGAACGTCTTGGAGTTGTGAGATGTCGTCAGGTAGGGCGTCGGTACCGAGATCATCCCACATGATACCAATATCGGCGAATTGTCTAGCTATCTCGCGTAGGGCAGGTTTACCAAGAATGGTGCTAGCTTCTTCGAGGAAATCACTATAGGAAGATCGAAGGGCACCTCCATCGCTGTTGAAAAAGGCAATTTGGGCGTGAAGTCGCGTGAGCGTATCGAAGAGTTGCCATGGTTCGGCAAATAAAGTACTCCAGCCACGCTTCTTTTCTGACTCTGTCAAGGCTTTTGCAATAGCAGCCCACGTATCGACACGTAGGTGGGCACCAGATACAACGGTCTTTTCATGTAATAGACTGGTGACACAGTCGTGGATACCTGCCCGAATGGCCTTGCTTAAATCCTTGACTTTTGCCGGTGGAGCCAACAGTATGCTAGCATTTTTGCGACCTCTGATTATACCTCGTGACAAATTGAATTGAGGGAGGGTCAGTGTTTGGGGTTGAGTGCTTGAATCAGTAAGGTGCACTTGGTTTGACTCGGAATCAAATCCAAACACTGTAGCAATATTGTGTTGTATCCAAGGGTAGGGTAAGGTGAAGTAAGGTAGGAAATTAACGTATTCGTCATAAAGTAGTGGTGGAAAGAAGTTCGGATCTTGGTTATATCGCTCATTGATTTCTTTTCGTAAAAATTGACTATGCCAAACTGAGAGATTCGTGATAATGGGTTTACTTGATCGCAGTGATTCAAGAAGAAAATCGTTAGCACGCTCTGTGCTTGCTGTTTCTTTTATTGTGAGTTTGATTCCGAGTCGATTGGCAATTTTTGGAAGCATACTTTCTTCGTTTTTTTCGACGTAATTTTTCACGTGGTGAAAACGAAGGTAGAGTTTTGATTTTCGTGGACGCGAAGGGTCCAAGGGTTTGAACGCCCAGGTTGCATATTCAGCACCTAATCCTCCACCAATTCCCATTAGCAAGGCTTCGCTGAATGGTTCTCTATTGTGTGGTGCCTCAATGCCTTCATAGTCTAGAATATTCCGTATTGCTCCGGCAGTTCGTTCCGTTGCACCAAATTTAGAGTAACCTTCAATAATCATTTTGAACACATTAGCCAGATAGTGCATTAATAACAACATCACCTTTTAATCCATAAGGCTTAGAGGTGAATTTTATGGTAAAAGATGAAGTCCATCAACGTATGTTCGATAGAACCCGAGAACCCAAAGAAACAGACTTTATCACATTCATATCTGATCCTGATGCCATTGCATCATGGAAGCAAATCCAGAATTACTTGGAAACCCATTATGAGTTCTTAAAAGAAACCATATACTATGGTGATAAGTATGGTTGGCTCGTACGGTATCGAAAGAGTCGCCGCACGATTGTGTCTCTCTTCCCCGAAAAGGATAGTTTCAGCTTCCTAATTGTGTATGGCAAGAAAGAGATTGACAAATTTTCTACCCAAGAATCCCAGTTCTTACCAGCTATCATTGATGTATTTCAGAATACCAAGAAGTTACATGATGGTAAGTGGCTATGGATAAGGGTCACAGATTCATCGTATTTTGAGGATTTGAAAAAGCTCATCGCAATTAAGCGTAAGCCCAAGAAACTTGAGTAAAATGCGTTTGAAAAAAAATAAGGTTAGAGGCTAGAAGTGGTCCTTCTAGTCCTCTGCCGGCGTGGTTGTTATCACTTGTTTTGTTTGTAAAGAGCTTCGACGAAGGGACCAAATCCTTTCTTACGCCCTTCAAAGTCACCCTTTTCTTCACCATGATCTTTACATCGTTCGGCTTTGAAGAACCATTCGAGTTTCTTCTTTGGATTGTCGGGTAAAACGTGTTTGACTTGGATTTTGTCTTTGTAGTTGTTGAACTTGTCAATAGATGACCATGGAATAAAACCAGCAAGTGCTCCTGCAGCCATTGAGACAATAGACATTTCAAAGAGCCCTGTCTTGGCTGCGTGAAATGCGATACCCTGGTCGGTTACGACAACGAAGCCCGATTTTTTATGGGCACCCATACCCCGTTTGAGTACGTTAGCGCGAGTAGTGTATAGGATGGTCGCTCCTTCTGGAATAATTTGCTGGAAACCTGAATCTAATTGATCTATTGGAATATAGAGATGTTCAGACATCGATATCCCCAAAGCCACGCGCCCATGATGCTATTTAAAAGGTAAGCAACGGTGTTTCACACACCCGGGCACTTGAGCTTCTCTTAACAAATAAGAAGGTTATTGCCTGACCGATTCATTTTATTTTTCACTGGTACTTGGTGTTTTGCCATATTTTGTAAGCAGTTATTGAGAGAGATAGGGCTCATAAATTCGGTTTTGATCCAGAGGACCAGCATACAACTCTTCGGTGTAAATGGAGCAGTCATAGAGAAATGTGGGTTTATCCAGCCATTTCAAGCGTTCCAAGTTCCCTGCGATAACACTACTCTTGTTCATCCAGATGACGATGGCAGCATCACAATCTTCAATCATGTTACGTTCGCGTTCCCGAAGATTGTCACCATATTTGATATCGGACCAATTGCCAGCGTTGTAGCGTAAACTACGAGCATGTCCAACAATAACATCACGATAGTTTTTACTCTGTAAGTGGTCTTGATAAAGATGGGAGGCTCCCTTAGCTTCTCCGACAATAATAATCATCTCTTGCTCCATAGCGGCATCTATTCGTCGTTTCACTTCTTCGGGTAATTCCCTGTCTTCGAAGGCTTTACTGCCCATGAGAAGGAGTCTTTTTCCTTTTCCCAATACTACATCACTCATGTGCATCTACCAATCAAGGAGTTTAAGTTGTCACCGTTTAAGATAATTACTTTTAGTATGGTCTCTGTTTGGCTTTATGCGTTTATGAGGAAAATTTTGTTACTGCAAAAACTAATAGTGAGCCACGTTTTATTCTGAGAAGATACTGATGGACATCCACATAAAAGGCGCTCGAGAACACAACCTCAAAAACATCGATGTTCAACTCAGTGATGGTCTTACAGTGGTCACAGGAGTTTCGGGATCTGGTAAGACGTCCCTAGTCTTTGACACATTGTACCATGAGGCACACAGACGGTTTTTGGATGTCTTTTTGTATGGTCGCAGTGGTGAACGGCTAGCCCCTGCGAGTGTTGAGTCAATCGCTGGGTTGGGACCCACAATTGCTGTTGGCCAGAATCTGTTGAATCGCAATCCACTCTCCATTCTTGCTTCCGCATCGGGGTTACACCCTTTCTTCCGATTGCTGTTTGCAAATTATGGTGTTCGATACTGTGTTCAATGTGGAGCCCCTCTGATGGTGTTAACCGAGGACGAATTGGTGGAAAGGCTCGTCGCGTTATCCAAACAGGAACCCCTGCAGCTGTTTGCACCATTAGTCCAAAGCGTGCAGGGGAGTCATACCACGCTCCTCAAGGTGTTTAGTAAAGAATTTGAGAAACGCCAGGTAATTGTTAATGGGAAAGAGTGGGATGGGAAACCCCTCAATCCCAAAGATTATCACTCAATTGAAGTTGAAACGGGAGTCATCGATAAGACCGGGACAGTCAAGCAGGTGAGAGTTTTTGCACAGAGAACGACAGCATTAGGTGCAGGAGCTGTTCGAGCCTGTGGTAAAACAACCGATATGATGCTCACTACAACACAAACCTGTAGCGTCTGTGGAACAGGCTTCCGCGAAGTGCGACCTACGCATTTCAACCAGCTGTGTCCCTATTGCAAAGGAAAAGGTTGTGAGCGATGTGATAACACAGGGATGCATCCTCAGGCATCAAGCGTCCGCTGGGAAGGGATGCGCTTCCCTGAACTGCTAGCACTCTCAGTGGAGGAAGCACAGAGGTTGTTTTTAGATGTGAGCCTTCCTTCTACCGCAACCCGACTACGCTCGGAGATTCAACGGCGGTTAGATGCCCTGGAACGTGTGGGACTCGGTTATATTTCCTTGAATCGATCATCTCCAACCTTATCTCGGGGTGAATCCCAGAGAGTGAGGCTCGCAATTTCACTGGCTAGTCGATTAGAGGACATGCTTCACGTACTAGATGAACCGACGATTGGTCAGCACCCTGCAGATGTCGCTCGATTACTTCCTGCATTTCGCGAATTATCTGGATCGGTAATCTTTGTTGAACATGACCGAGTGGCGGCTGCTTCTGCTGATTCAGCTATTGATCTTGGTCCTGGTGCAGGTAAAGATGGAGGAGAAGTGATTTTCATTGGTTCACCAGCAGAACTATGGAAAGCTGACACGGCAACGGGACGATATTTCAGTCTCCGGAACCGTGTGATGACTCCTGAGCCGCGTCCCCAACCAGAAAAGTTTCTTCATGTTCAGAAGGCACACCGTCACAATCTGCAGGACATTGATGTGAAAATTCCACTAGGGCGATTGGCGGTTATTACTGGAGTATCTGGATCTGGGAAAAGCACGCTAGTTGAGCATGTTCTCGTGCCTTCATTGAAGAAAAAAGAGTCAATTGGCTGTGCAGGAATTGAAGGGCCGAAACTAAAACCGGTCATGGTGGATCAAAGTCCGATTGGACGTAATCCGCGTTCTAATCCGGCAACCTATACGAAGTTATCGGATATCATTCGTGATTTGTATTCGGGTGCGACAGGATTATCCAAGTCTCATTTTTCGTTTAATCGACCTGAAGGTGCTTGTCCGACATGCAAGGGAATTGGTGCAAGCGAAGTCAAGATGCGATATTTACCGTCCATCTGGATTCCCTGCTCAGATTGTGAAGGACAACGATTTAGTCCTGAAGTCCTAAATGAACTGGTTGAATTTGATGGAGAAAGGCTCTCCATTGCTGATTTCTATGCCCTTCCAATTGCTGAAATTGAAGAACGAATTACCAAGTCAAAACACCTTACACAAGCCAAACGGCAATCAGCCCAACGGATTCTCCAAGCGCTTCTTGATGTCGGGCTGGGCTATCTTGAACTTGGGCAACCTTCACCCACTCTCTCTGGTGGAGAAGCACAGCGTGTGAAACTCACGAAATTCCTGGGTCGTAAAAAGTTGGCAAATCAACTCGTCATTCTTGACGAACCTTCGACTGGTTTGCACTCTCAAGACTTGGATGGATTACTGACCGTTCTTGACCGGCTTGTCCGTCATGGTGCAACAATCGTGGTTGTTGAGCATAACATGGATTTCATTCGCGCAGCGGATTGGGTAATTGATTTGGGTCCTGGTGCTGGACCAAACGGAGGCAAGCTTCTGTATGAAGGTCCACCTGAAGGTCTTCTTAAGGTTGAATCTTCTCTGACTGGTAAAGCCTTGGAAGATGAAAGCGCTGTTCGACCTCGAAAGAAGACTAAGAAGCCAGTGATAACCAAACCACCAATAATTTCAATCCGAAATGCTCGAGCAAACAATCTGAAAAACGTCGATGTGGATATCCCAAAGAGAACCTTCACTGTCATCACTGGTGTGTCGGGTTCTGGGAAATCTAGTCTAGTACGTGATGTCTTGCAGGCAGAAGCACGACGTCGATATTTAGAATCGCTTTCCATGTTTGAAAGGCAGGGATTACGAGAGGGGGCCGAAGCCCCTGTTGATTCAATCACAGGATTAGGGGTCACGCTCACGGTGGCGCCTCATCGAGCCCATTTATGGAGTCATATCCCACAATTCACTCGACGGAATAGTGTTGGAACCCTTACGGAGATAAGTTATCATATCACGAACCTACTTGCCTCCCTGGGAGAAAGGAAATGTTTGAAATGTAGTTCAAAGATGAACCGCGAGAACAAATGGGTTTGCCCAAAATGTCATAACACTGTACCTATTGCAAAACCACAGTACTTCTCATCAGAGCATTGGGGGAGTTCTTGTCCGAAATGTGTAGGACTGGGTGTATTACATCTACCTCAACCTGAGAAGCTCATAGTGAATCCCGAAAAGCCGTTATGTGCAGGTGCGATGTGGTCTCCAGGTTATTGGCCGAAAACCTATCTGTGTAAGGATCAGCCAATCATTCCGGAATTGGGGAAACGGTATGGGTTTGATCCCTTCAAAACGCCGTGGAATAAAATGTCCAAAGAAGCACAGGATGTCTTCTTCTATGGCGATGGTGAAGTATACAGGTTTACATACATCAGCAAATCAGCTGGTAGATTGAAGGGGAAGGAACGTCCTTCCAAGTGGACCTGGAGGGGCTTCTACCAGAAGGAGAGCTGGATTTTCGATTGGGATATCCATGGGACGTATACAAAACAAGTTGTCTGTCCAGAATGTAAGGGTGCTGGACTCCGACCAGAATACTTGGCTGTAACTCTACAGAACAAGAATATGTTTGAATTAAGTGAGATGCCCCTTCTGGAACTTGAAAAACTGGTCAAGAAAATCCTCGAACCATCTTCTAGCATTCCTTTGGCTGAGACGAGTCTTCAGATTATCCGACGACGGTTACGGTTTCTGAGACAAGTAGGAATTGGTTACCTTCATCTGAATCGTCCAACGGGCACCTTGTCAGCGGGTGAAGCACAACGAATCCAACTAGCAAGCTTGCTAGGAAGTGGATTAACTTCACTGACAATATTTGTTGACGAACCCTCACGAGGTATGCACCCATCTGAACTTGAAGCCCTGCGTGAAGCACTAGAAGAACTCCGTGACGAAGGAAACACCGTAATTGTTGTCGAGCACGACTTACTTCTTATTCGAGCGGCGGATCATGTGATTGATCTTGGACCTGGCGCTGGAACGATGGGTGGCAGAGTTGTCAGCGAAGGAAAACCCACAGATATTATCAAAGCTGACACGATTACGGGAAAATGGTTACAAAATGATCAATTGAAAAAACCAACTCAGGAAGGGGGATTATTAGAATGGATGAACGGAACACAGCGCCGACAACCACCAGACTGGATGGTGATTAAAGGCGCTCGTGCGAATAATCTTCGTGGAGAAGATGTGAAAATCCCCTTAGAAACGTTAACAGGCGTTTGTGGCGTGTCGGGATCTGGTAAAAGCTCACTCCTCATCGATACTGTCGGTCGAGCTCTAGTCAAACAATTGCATACGTCATCTTTTGCCCGTGAACCACTTGAAGCAGGAGAATACGAGGAAATTAGCAATCCTCCAAAACGTACTTTGCTAGTTGACCAATCTAGGCGAGGAATTCAGAGTCCAGCAGGCTATCTTAATCTGACTCGACCTTTACTGAAAATCTTTCTAAACAGCGATGATGCTCAAGCCCTAGAACTTGGTGAGAAAGACCTTACGAGGCGATGCACGGCTTGTAAAGGACGAGGTCAACTTCGATTAGATATGGGATTTTTACCTAATGAGTTTGTAGAGTGTGAAACGTGTAAGGGGACAGGCTATCGTCCCGAGGCATGGGATGTGCGAGTGAAGGGGGTCACATTACCTGACATCAATTCGATGACACTGGATGAAGTGTATGAGCTCTTCAAAGATGAGAAAGGACTTGCAGAGCCTCTTGAGGTTGTACGGCAAGTGGGTTTAGGATATTTGGTTTGGAGACAATATGCCTATACCCTTTCCGGCGGTGAAGTGCAGCGCCTAAAAATCGCTAAAGAACTAATTAAGAAAATCCGAGAAAAAACACTCTACATAATGGATGAACCCACAGTGGGTTTACACATGGACGATGTCGCCCGATTGGTAACCGTTTTGAATCGACTAGTTGACGAAGGTCATTCCGTCATTGTGGTTGAACATCACCCGCACCTGCTATCTTTTTGCGATTGGATTATTGAACTCGGTCCAGGTGGAGGGCCTGAGGGTGGGAAAATCATTGCCACGGGAACCCCTGAAGACATCGCGATGAAGAATACACCCACTGCACCTTATATCCGAGAAGTGTTGGGAGTGAAATCATGACGTGGGCACCACTTCTCCTTGCAGATTCATCTCCCAGTTTACGATTACTAGTATTACGAGATTTACTGAATCGCCCAGAATCTGATAAGGAAGTCAAAGAACTCAAAGACCTTCAGAAGACCGATCCCTTAATTAAGCGGTTTCTAGCCCTGCAAGACAAGGATGGGGGCTTCAGAGTTGGTGAAGCTGGAGGGGCAGCGTTAGGTCGAATTCGAATAACGGCTCAAGCATTGATGGGATTGGGCTATTTCGGTTTGGGACCAGAACATCCTGATATCAAACGGGCTGCAGAGTTTATCTTTTCCCAACAACAAAAAGATGGTTCTTTCCCATTATCCTTTCAGGGAGCGGTCCTTGATGGCGGTCGATTTTTTGATATCAAGTACCATGCCATACCGGTTCAAACAGCTTTGCCATTATTGGGTTTAGCGTGGGCAGGATTTGCTACGGATCCACGTGCCGAAGCGGCCTATGAGTGGCTCTTAAAGGAAGAATTAGCTGAAGGTGGGTGGCCATCAGGTAGGCACGAGGATAGGTACATCTTTGCAGCAGGGTATCGTCGACTCGCCCATTCAAAATTTGGGTGTCGTACGAATACGACAGCAGCAGTGAGTTCTTTGGCTCTACATCCGAATCGACGAAACAGCGAACCTGCCCGTCGTGGATTAGACAAGTTGCTAGCACATGAACACCGTCAAGCACATACCCTTGGATTCGAAGTAGCACGAATCGTGGGGACTGAACAAGTCCGTGGCGGTTTTACCTATTTCAAACGTTATGATGTCGCTCAGATGTTAGATTTGTCCTGGCGGATTGGAGCCAGCTTGGAAGATCCCCGTGTCGCTGATAATGTCGAATTTGTCAAGGAATTGCAGGGTCCTTATGGGCTCTGGGAATATCAGCGATTTCCGGAAGTATCTAGGTGGATTACTTTCGACATATTGCGGTCGTTATCTCGGCTTGACCAAGAGATTGATTGGTTTAGTTTGGAACCGCGAACACCCTTCCAGCCTTATCCGAAGAAACGTCCACGTTATTAGACAGAGGGATTTATCCGTCGAGTGAACGCAATAGAATATTACTTCAGGAAACTGAGGGAGCTTTAGATGAATATTGAATCTGTTTTCAAGTACATTGATCAGAATATTGACAATCACATTGTTAAGGTTCAAGAACTTATTAGACAACCCTCGATTTCCCCACAAGATATTGGGGTTCGCGATTGTGCTGAACTGCTCCGCAAATCGCTCAAGGAGCTAGGCTGTCAACGAGCAGAATTAATTGAAACTTCTGGCAATCCAGTGGTAGTAGGTGAATTAGACGTCGGCGCTAAAAAGACGGTTCTCGCTTACATGATGTATGATACACAACCAATTGACGACCCAGGTTGGTCTGTCCCACCCCTTGAAGCAAAACTAGTAGATCTTGATCCCTTTGGTCAAGTTCTCATGGCCCGAGGTGCTACCAACAGTAAAGGCCCACTACAAGGATTCCTAAATGCCTGCGATGCCATTCAAAAAGCTGGAGAAAAACTCCCAGTGAACTTACTCTTCGCTATCGAAGGAGAAGAAGAGCTAGGAAGCCGTCACTTTCCTGAATTCCTCAAAAAAGAGGAAAATACTGTCAAGAAAGCTGATTACGTCTTTTTCCCCTTCATGAGCCAAGATCCCACTGGAAAAGTGATGAATTATCTTGGAGTCAAAGGAATTGTCTATGTCGAGTTAGAAGTGGATGGGAAAACTTGGGGATATGGACCTACCGAATTTGACATCCATGGTGGAACAAAATGTGTCGTTGATAATCCCGCTTGGCGACTCACTCAAGCCCTCTCTTCCATGACCACACCCGATGGCAATCGTGTCATAATTGATGGATTCTACGATGATGTTAAACCGATTTCCGCAGAAGACGAAGAGCTCCTCACACAGCTCGAGGAAACCTACGATGAAGAAACCTTCAAAGCGCCATTGAAAATCGAACGGTTCATTGATGATGGACATGGACGAGAAATCTTAGAGAAATACATCTTTGGACCGACCCTCAACATCAATGGAATCTGGTCAGGCTATACAGGACCTGGTACCAAAACAGTGGTACCTTGGAAGGCTACTGCAAAAGTCGATGTCCGCTTAGTGCCCAACATGCAAGTCAAAGATGTGATCCCTATGCTCCGCCGCCATCTCGATAGTCAAGGATTCCCCGAGGTCAAAATTATCGAACTCGAATCGGGATACGGATGGGCTAAACTCAGTATCAGCCATCCACTTGCTCAAGCTGTTTTAGAAACTTACAAAGAGTTCAACTATCCAATTGAAAGCTGGCCTTTACTCTCGGGAAGCGCACCATTTTCAATGTTCGCTCAAGAACCCTTCAACCTCCCCTTTGTGGTCGCGGGATTGGGACATGGAGCGCGAGCACATTCCCCTGACGAGTATATTGTCATTGATGAAGGCGGACCCACTGGTGGACTCGCCACCGCTGAGAAATCCTTTGTTTCCATGTTAAGCCGATTGAGTCAGATTAAATGAAGGAATACCCAAACCATAGGCATTTAGAGTTGATGCTTGATTTCGCGATCATAGTAGTCGAGTTGGGCTCTGAGTGTTTCGCGGATGTTGAGTTGATAGGGGCATTTGTCTTCGCATTCACCACATTCGTCGCAAGTGCGACCTTGATCAATATGCTTTAACATCCGGCCTGGAAATCCCCGTTTACCCCAAAGTATCCACATGCTCTCTATGTTCATAACCCAGGGGATGTTAATCTCTTTAGGACAAGGTTTACAGTATTCACACCACATGCAGAGCGTAGACCCCTGGCGTTCACGAATTGCTACGATGCGTTGCCAGTCTTCTGGTGTTAAAGTCCAGTCGCCTTCAACAACTTCGACTATCTCTTCAATATTCTCGACAGTTTCGATACCTGGAATCGGAACTACATTATCAAATTGTAATAGATACTTGATTGCCAGGTTCGCATCAGTCAACTGACCCCCAGCAAAAGATTTCATGGCTAGGAAACCAACATCATGCTTTCTTGCAAGTTCGACCAAATGGTCTTCTGCATGGTTATTGACAAAGTTGAATGGAAACACAATTACTTCGAAAAGCCCTGATGTGACAGTCTTCTGAGCAATGGCCAATGAATGGGTTGAGAGTCCAATATGTCGGACTGCTCCTGAAGCAAGTGCTTCCTGTCCGGCTGCAAAAGCCTCATTGGGTCTCAAAAGGATTTCGTAGGCTTCTGTCGTACTTACATTATGAAATAACCAGACATCGATATAATCTGTCTTGAGTTGCTTGAGACTCCCCTCAAGGGCTTTGAGTGCTCGATCTTTTGAACGCCAAGATGTCTTGGTGACAACGGTGACATCTTCTCTTCGACCAGCAATCGCCTCACCGATACGAACCTCACTGTCATCATACCCAAATGATGTATCGATTAATGTTACTCCCAAATCCAGTCCGCGTTTTAGAACCTTGACAGCGGTGTCAAACGGAGGAAGCAAAATGGGAATGCCACCCATTCCAACGCGTGATACCATCAAATTGGTTTTCCCGAGTCGTACCTTTTGCATAACTAAATCTCCTGGATTATAGTTTATCCATTATTCTTCGGGCAAAACCCTTCGCGTCTTTTAAATCTTCAGGAGTGGGATACTTGCGTGATTCAGGCAGGTATTCATTCCATTCCTTCTCTGAGGTGATGATTTCGCGATGAATGAACTCTTCAATCGGTTTGGAGGCAACCCCTTGACAATGAAAATAACCCAGAAACTGAATGCCCTTTTCCCGACAGGTATCTTCAAAGGATGGTAGACATCTACCCGCCCACTGCGAATATATTTCTTCTTTACGAGCTGAGCCATCTGGGACATACACTGCATGGTTAGAAAATCCTGCCAATTTGAACCGCGGGTTCATGGGAAGTGCCTCCAACAGACGTTTCAATGGCCTCGCCAAATCCGAATCGTGAACCGCTGCCCCCAAGAACACCAACTCAAACCCATCCAAACGATCAACCACCACCTCCCCAACCGGCATCAACACCACATCATGCTCCCCTGCTACCGCCCCATACATCGCCTGCGCCACTTGCTCCGTATTCCCCGTTTCGCTGTAGTATGCAATTAGAATCTTCATAGCCACACACCCTCACAACACGCTTAAAAAGTTCAGGGGGTGGAGTCACACAAGAGGGAGGGGGCCACGTCTTCCTAATACACTATTTTTCATTGTTAAAATTTTGAAGTGAATTGCATAATTGGTTAAAGATTAAAGTGAAGATGTCATTGGCTCATATGGGTTTAAGGGAATGCTTAGCAAAGTATTCAAAAGTAGTATAGTAATTCTTGGGTGTATTCTCCTCCCTTACCCGATATCCATCACCATCCGACGCACCAAAAAAACCCCCTCCTAAAAACCAGGAACACAGACCTAACTCATTAGGGGGGTGGGGGT
>JAEOSK010000065.1 GCA_016840405.1 Candidatus Hermodarchaeum yapensis | reverse complement strand
CGAAACTACGAGATAACTCAGACTGTGCTATCTGGAAAGCGGCCGCCTCAGTAAATTGGCGGAATTATCGGATGGACGTTGCGAGTAATGGGTTACCAACCGGTCCGGTTCGCCTTGTAGCGAATGTCGTCGGACCGTTTGTTCACCTTATCTTCAAAGCCCAATCCAAGCAAGCATTAGCTGAAGATGACATTCTCCTGCGTGAGTTGAAACTTGCCTTCGAAGAGGTTGGACGAAAACTTCGTCGTCACATTGTTCGGGTCATTGCCAGACGGGAGCAAGAACGCCGTGCAGACGCCCTCTTAAAATATGCGCGACAAGTTGCCCGTTCTCTAGTCGCGATTCAATCTTCCGATTCCAAGATTTCAAAGAAGCAGTTGGAGGCGCTCCCGCAACAGCTTGAACAGGTCATTGCAAAAATCGTGGGTGTAGATCAACTGCTACCAACTAACATCGAAGAAACCGAGGAGGTGGCAGTGGAATGAGTACACGAGCACGAAAACAGCGCACGAATTCAACACTTCCTCCTACTGAAGGATCATTTGCTGCAGTCCAAAAACTTCGAGCTTCTTACCAAGAATCCCAAACTGATCAGAAACTCCCTCGCGGTATTCGGATTGTAACCGAAAAGGATGTCGATATGCTTCACAGGGAGATACATAGCCTCGCTAGGAAACTAATGAAGGAAATCTCCAAGGGCAATCCTCCACAACTAGAACTCCCCCTCCGCGGTGGAGGAAATATCGTTTGGGATGAAGACAATGACCTCCTCTTACTCGGAGAAAAAACCACACTCCGATCCCTGGGTAGTCTTCGGACCGCAAAAGATGTCACTCGACTCATTCGCGTTCTCGAAATCGTCCACGAACTTCTCGAAAAAGACATCCATGCGACAAAACGTGAAGTCTTTTACAATGATGTCAAACTTTTCGAAGAACAACGTCAGAGTGATAATGCCATCGATGACATCGCTCCTTTACTCGGTACAAATCGCGAATCCACACATATCGTCGCAAGCGCCAAGGGAACGGTTCTGGGGCGTTTAGTTCTCGAAGACAGTGGAGATCGGATTGATTGTACACGTCTCGGGACTGGGGGTTGGTCCATCACACCGTTCTTAGATCGCGTCGAAATCTTAGAATCGGATGCCGAATTCTTGCTCATCGTTGAGAAAGATGCGGCGATGCTTCGCCTAAGTGAAGTTAAATGGTGGAATCGCTATCCTTGCATTCTCCTGACCGCTCGAGGGCAACCCGATGTAGCGAGCCGAATTTTCGCTCGGAGAATTGCGAAAGAGTTGAAAATACCTGCATTCACACTCGTCGATGCCGATCCCTTCGGTCATTACATTCATAGTGTATATCTTCGAGGCAGTAAACGGTTGAGTTATGAAAGTCCTTTCCTAGCCACACCAGACCTCCGTCTCTTAGGTGTCCTCGGGCGAGACCTTGACCGTTACAACATTCCAAAGGAATGTCGTCTCCGGATGACTCCTGAGGATATCAAACGGGCAAAAGCCATGATGAATGAACCCTTTGTGGCCCAAAATCCCAAATGGGTCGCTGACATTCGATTAATGGTTAAACGCAAAGAGAAGGCAGAAATCCAAGCATTGAGCAGCCATGGCTTCGAATTCCTCACCGAAACTTACCTACCAACAAAGCTTGAAACTGGCGATTGGATCTAAAAACTCAAATCGTACTCCCAATCTAAAGTATCTGTTTTGCAATGGTTGCCAGTGAGCCCGTTGGAGCCCTCTCAAAGGTCTTATCGAATGCTATGAGCTGCTCATAGAGTTGTGGAAGTCGTTTTTCTTCAATGAGCGTGGACGTGAGTGTAGAGATCGTAGAAATCAATTGAAGTTGGTCAGCGGACAATTGGACATCTCCCCATTTAATTTGAGACCATAAACGGGCTTCCGTATCATCGAGAATCTCTTCAACTATAAGATTCGCAAATTCCTGAGCGTCAAAGGTGTTTTGAAAACTCACTGGAAGAAAAAACCGTACAACTTCCCGGAGAACTAAACTCTTCGCTAGGACGGGAATGAAAAGAAATGGTGGGAGAATATTGAGGGCATTTGCATTGGGATGATATGCGGTTCCCCACCATTCCTGCTCGGGACGGCTTCTGGTGAAATATGAGTGAATTTGTGGTGAAGGATGTGTTCTACGCCGTATCTTGAAGAAAGTGCCAAGGATATGCAGACCTTCATGGAAGTATTGAGGTAGTACGCGAAGTTCTTGTTGCCAAGTTGGAGTGGGATCGAATCCTGTTTGAACAAAATTTTGCAGTTGAGATTGAAGGATTTCTGGGATTGTTTTATCTAAGATAATCTCAGGATTCAGAAAGAAATCGAAATCGTGCAATAACTCAATAAATATCAGTGGGTTGGGTTTGACCGTGTTGAGGGTGTGAGCGATAAGACATGCTCCATATCGTGAACTGGCCCGTCGTTTTCCCATGGCGTCTGGAAAGTCGAGAGGGTGTTTGGTTAATTCCTGGAGTAACTGCGGATTGTCTTGAAATGTTTCGGGAGCAACCGCTGACACATATAGAAGTGTGTTACTAGGATTGATGGTTCCAGTAAACCAAGGAATAAGAATCGTTTCTGCCATCAATGGAGTCTCACTCATATAGTCTATTGAAGAGTCGAAGATAGGTAAAAAGGGAAGGGGTTGGAGCGAAGAATTACCCAATCATAGGAGGGAGATTTTTCGCCCACAATTTAGATTATCGCTAGTCAACGTCTACTTCGATACGCCGCAACAGTACGAGAACATTCTTCTCGACTCCATTGATGTTAGGAACATTGTCCATAACAATTGTAGTTTTTCGTCCCGGAATCGTGAATGTCAAGCGACCAGAACGAAGAAGAAGATATTCAAAGATATCTGGAATTTCTTTGTAGAACATTACATTAGTTGTTCCATATCGTTCCACGTCACCCAAGATTCCATGCTTGAAGACAATTTCATTGTGATATATCTTGACATAATAGATGCGAGTTCTGAGCCAAGCGATGAAAATGACCAAACAAAAGATGACAATGAAGGCCAGCATCGAATTCCAGTTAATGAGGAGTCCAAGATTCGAAGGATCAAAGAACGGTAAACTCCCAGTAGAACTAGCATAAAGTGCTATAGCTAAAACAGCGATGACAATTACTAGTATAATGCCGACGATGAAGTTCTTGCCAAAGTCAAAGGTTACAAGAAGCAAATTAAAGAAGAATATGACAAACCAGACGAATGTCAGAAGAGTTACCATCCTAGAATAGAATGGCTCGGGAATGAAGAATTGGAATCCAAAAATTAGACTTCCGATAACCAGCGACATAATCGCCATTGGATAGAAGAGAACGGTTTTGGGGTAACTGCGGATTGTTATTTCTTGAACTTCGGGTCTAGGTGGTTCAGGTTTTTCAACTTCAGTGGGTTCAAACGGTTCCTCGAGTTCCTCAGTCATAGTAACCTCCACCAATACTGGTGAATCTAGAGACACAAGTCTCTAGCCGCTAATTCTTTGGAACCTACTTAATCTTTACTCAGAGAATTCAATTGGACTTCGGTATCGGTTCAAAATCGGATCAACAATAATCATTACAAGAAAGAGAGCCACAACCACCCAGACTATTGCTTGAAGGGCATCGATACTAGCAGTTAATGTTGCGATAGATGGAGGAAACCCAATGACCAAGACTTCTACAATAAACGTGGGAAGAAATCCACCGATTATCATGGCTGAAACTACACATAGGCTCATCCAGAGAACTGGTGACATCCTATTCCGGTAAAATGAGGGGATTCCTGTGCTTAATCCGAGGGCAATATTTCCAATCAAAGGAATGAGTGGAAATTCCCAAAGGGCACCACTTACACCAACGAACAAACCACAAAGGGCACCACCCAGTGGTCCAAGAACCATACCTGCCAGGAGCGGCATTAAGAATCCGGGAGTAAGAGAAACAAAAGGGGGAAAAATAGGAATAGAAATCTGTCGGAAAATCACACCAGTGGCAGTAAAAAGGGCTAATAAGGCAATCCAAATCGACGGAGAAAGTGTCCCTTTTCCAGTAGGTTGAAGGATGAAGTTAGGTGAAGTCAATTTCTCTTTCCTCAAAGAAATCTTAGATATCCTTGAGGATAATCTCTTTATCAGATTCGAAGAGGTCATGGGCAGTTTGGAAAACCTTGTCAAAGTTATCGACAGGAAACGCCTCTTTTTCCTCATCACATATCTGAAACTCAAGATTTTCCTCACCTAAGTAAAGAAAGGCACTGTAATAACCCCACGCTGAGACCACAACAAAACTCAATGAGGGTTCTTGCAGGTGGAGGTTACCATCACGATACGTGACAAAGAATTCGTTACCCTCCAAACCCCGACCACCATGTTCACGGATTGCACTATCTAGGGCCGTTAGAAACCGGGTAATCTGCTGAAGCGAGTAACGTAAACCATAGTTCATCCTCCAGCTAAACACTTGGGCGGTAGTGGTGTCTGTTTCAATGGGTTCACCATCAAATTTGAACTTCACACGACTTTTCACAGGTCCAACAGTTGCGTCGGTTTTACTCTTCATTTGTTCAGTTAATTCTTGTAAGAAATCGATTTGTTCAGTAAGGACAGGGAGGTCAACGTAGCCCCAGAGGGCTTTTCCTGATCCCGGGGCTTCTGTCCTTTCGATCACACTAAGATTAAGGGTGAGCGGTTCGGTTGCCTCTCCCGCACTGATTTGCAACTCAACCATTTCGCCAACAGGGTGTAATCGCACGTTCCATTTATCAGTAAGGGCTTGATGGATTTTGATTAATGGGATACCCTTCTTCCAGAGGAATAATGGACATTGATATTTGTCAGCCACTTGTACTCGCCTCGAGTTCTTGTTCCCTAATCACCCGTTGATATATGTTTCGAAATAGCAGAAGAGAAGTAAAATGAATACAAAGACAATGGATGTTACTACGTGCTTTGTGAATGTTGGGCAAGTAGTTCTTCATTGGTTTTGTTGAATCGAACAACGAGCTCAGCAATAACACCATCAAGAAAGACGGCTGAGGCAATTTCAAATTGTGTGCCCTCAGGCGTTAGGCTAGCCTCTTCACCCTTTTCTCTGCGGGCAACGTCTACTTTCGTTCGCCCTATTAGCTTCACGACTAAATCGCTCATCCGCCCAATCCAACTTTCCGGATAGCTGGTGATTGAGATGATTTGAGGATTTGAATCTAAATAGCTTTCAATAATGGCTTTCACAATTGCTGTACGTCCACTTCCGGAGATTACTAAGAGTAAATCGTCTTTGTGCAAATGTGGAACAGATCGACTGTTTGTAATGAAATAGACTGGTACGTTCAAGTGCTCTAGACGGGTTTGAAACATTTGTCCCACCATCGCAGAACGACCGCTACCAACCACGAAAATGCAATGCCCTTCTCGTGCTGTTTTTTCAATGATATCGACAAATTTCGTTACATTCGCGGCGTTCGCTCGTAGAAATTCAATGTTCTTTTGTAGGTTATCTGTGATAAGTTGCATGGCCCGAATAAACGTTCCATCCTTCTTGGTTCCAGCCTTGGGTGTCAAGGGAACTTCTCACCAAATGCCACAAAGATGTTCTCCTTTAATACCTATTTATTTAGAGCTTTTATGAGATGAAAGATGATGTCGGAGAACTTTGAGGCGCTGGAGAAGTATCTCCGGGAACTTGCCTATAAGGGTTTATCCCCTTGGACGATTAACCCACGCCGATTTCTGCTCAAGCATTTCTGTCAGACCATCGGGAAGTCCTTGGAGGAAGTGAGTCGGGAAGATGTCCTTGATTGGATTGACCAGAAAAAGGTGAGCCGGGTCTCGCAACGCAACTACCGATACTGAGATCCACGATCAATTGGTTTCTTCGTCATCTCGTGTTTCTTGTGTCCTTCTACGAAAGAAGTTATACTGGGAGAACGGCGTTCCGCGCCGGGGAAAACTCCTCATAGGGACACCTAACCAAGCAGCAAAGTTTAGAATGGTTCCGATAACAATGAGTGGTATTATCAGCCGGGCAAAGGGCAAAGAGACTGATGGACGTAAGGTAACTATCCATGACTCGACGTTAAGCTGCCCCCCTAGGATGAGGAAGACGATAATGACGATGATCACAACCCAATAGGCCCACCCATAAGCAAGCATGACATCATATGACTTTTTTCTTCTGGAGTCTTGCTTAGATTGCGGTTGAGTAATTTTTAATCCCTCCTAATGATGGAACCTTCTTTAAGAATTCCAATTATCTCTCGTCCATCCAGAAATATTAATCTATTTTATGAGATACTACCAGTTCAAGGTCATCTTCGAGACCGCGATCATAGTCGGTCATTCCCAGTCGACGCTTGGTTGCTAAGAAATTATTTTAACTCCGAGGACTGGGTGCAAGAAAACAGAACGCTTATGGCTGAGTAAGGGAATTTTTGCCTGACCTATTATGAGGCATCGTCAAATTGTAATAATCCTCGTAAGTGTAAACCTAATCTAAACATCAGTGAGTTATATTCCTCTGGCCCTTATTGTTCCCAGCCTACCCATAGAGCTCCAAATGATGGGTGTACTACTTGCTATCTTCCCTTTGGTTTCTCTTCTTACTACTGTTGCCATTGGTCTCTTAGCCCATGACCTTTACAGGCATAATCATTAGGAAAAATCCTTGCGAAAATCAGAGGACTGTTTCAACCTAGTGGACTCCGTGCAAAAAGTGAGCGGTTCACTTCGCAGGGCAGGAAGTTCATAATAAATACGTGGCGAACATTTTTTTATCCAAGGAGTGTTTTATTCGGTTTCAGGATTACTAAGGTGGTATTACTCCAGTTTTGGTTTCAAGAACCTTCCACACAGAAGACCAACCTCAAGCCCGGCCAAAACCACGAACACGATTGCTAAGGATAATGCGATAATAGAGTAGTTCAACTGGGCTCCAGAATACACAGCTGCACATATACTGGAGAAGAGGATAATCCATTCAACCCCACGTTGCCAGCCTCTCCTTCTTGTACGATGGTGAACATAGTAGATTAGTGATAAACCAAGCGCGAAGACCATCCCACCTACAATTGTCCAGAATCCG
>JAEOSK010000041.1 GCA_016840405.1 Candidatus Hermodarchaeum yapensis | reverse complement strand
ATCAACTTCGTTGACTAGTTGGGTTGGTGCATTTGCAGCTAATATCACAACACGTGGTGACCCTGTTCGAAGTAAATGTAGAGTCCGTTTTGCACCAAACATAGTTTTTCCTGACTTCACAGCTAATCGGATTGCAGTTTCGGCATCCATTAAAAATCACTCTTTAGATCATGTTTCTTTATCGCAATGCATCATGCAACGAAGGTTGCAGCACACCGTCGCATATAAGGGCTACGGAAGCTGGTTGTGAGACGAGCTGAATTCCAATAATCCCTTTTAAGTCCTATGCACAGCATATTAAAAAAATCTGGAAAAATGTACTTTTTTGGCAAAATGTTTCACCAAGAGTATTGCTAGCGTTTCTTTTTTGGTTTGGAGGGGGCCATAAAAAGATCCAGCGAACCTGTTCCCAATGGAATTGATTGCCCAAGTATTACATTCTCCGTAATACCGCGTAATTGATCTTCCTCACCAATAATGCTCGCTTGAATAAGATGGCGGACAGTGACCTCAAACGCAGCTCGGGCAAGAACGCTCGATTGTTCTCCACTGATTCCGTGTCGACCTATTTGACGGATCTCGCCAGTAGCCGTCATAAGATCTGCCACGAGCATGATGTGGCGAATATCGACGTCAAGTCCCTGTTCATCTAAGACGCTTTTTGCTTCATCAATGATGATTTGTCGCGCAGCTTCGACTCCCAAGGTTTCAGCGATTTCATGAATATGGTTAGAAGTAGTTCGGGTTGTATCAACGCCCTGAGTGCGTAATACACCTTTCAGGTTTGTCCCTTCGGTGTAAAGAACCAGTTCTTTTCCTTCTTTCTTAATTAAGACGCGTTTTATGCCATCTTGTCCCTTGATCAGCGCATTCCGTACTTTGTCGAAGGTTTTCTGTAGTTTTGCCATAAGAACAGCTTCTTCACCTTCTTTGAGTTCGGGTGTGACAATGATTCGGTTGCCATCTTGGGTGACTTCTCCCAGTGTTGGACGTGCAGTTCCTAGTCTTTCAGCGACCAGTTCCGCAGTTGCACCCTTGTTTTCCATGAGATCAGGATCTAGGATAACAACTATGCCTCCTTCAGCAAGATCGATTTCAACACTTTGTGCGATACGTTCGACACGGGTTTGTTCGATGCCTTGAGCGACCTCCCGAGCAAATTTTTCATCAGTTCGATGTTTTTCTTCAAGGAATACGTTCATGGTTGGTGTTGAAGGATTTCGCCGGGCATCAACAATTTCAATAAGGCGAGGAAGTCCAAGGGTGACGTTGAATTCAGCAACACCAGCAAAGTGAAAGGTTTTCAAAGTCATCTGTGTACCTGGTTCACCAATAGATTGAGCAGCCACAGCTCCTACGGCTTCTCCTGGTTCAACCAATGAATAGTCGTAAGCAATTTCCACTTCTTTGATAATTCTGTTGAGTTGTGCTGAGGTGAGTCTCCGATCGACTAGTCGATCACGGAGGTCCTCAATGATTCGGGGTGGAAGTAAACCGCTTTTTCGAAGTTTAACTAATTTTCCTTCAATTTGTTTTTTTGTAACCCGTTGTTTACTACTCACCGATATCACTTCTCCTCACTTAAGACGCGTTCAATAACTACGTCTAGATTGACAGCTTTTCCGTGATCACTTCGAGCTGGGTCCACGCCATCTTCACCATATTTGAATTGAATGATTTCTCCGGTAGAGTTTCGGACAGTTCCATCATATTCAACCTTGACATCTTGTAAAGCGTTGATAAGACGGCGTTGCATGTATCCACTCGTACTTGTTCTGACAGCTGTGTCGACTAAGCCTTCTCGACCACCCATTGCGTGGAAGAAGAATTCAATGGGGTTCAATCCTTTTCGATAGCTAGCAACTACAAATCCTCGAGCTTGAGGTGATAAATCGCCTTGAGTGAAATGTGGGAGAGTTCGTTTTCGGTAGCCCCGGGATATGCGTTGTCCTCTGACCGCTTGTTGCCCTACACTGGCAGCCATCTGTGCAAGATTGAGAGGATTTCCTTTGGCACCTGTACCGGTCATGATTACTGCATGTTTGTCTAAACCAAGATGTTTACCGGCAACTTCTCCGGCTTTATCACGAGCTCGAGCAAGGATTTCTATCATTTTCATTTCAAAGGTTTCTTCCATTGATCGCCCCGGAAGTCGCTGTAATTCGTCGGCTTGATAGATTTGGACTAATTGGCTTCCTTCTTCTTCTGCATCTGAGAGAATCTGTTCTATTTGGCGTATTGCTGTGGGTTCTAGTATGACATCGTCAATTCCCATGCTGAAGCCCATGTTGGTGATGAGAACAACCAGTAGGGGGCAGATGGCGTCAAGAAATCGACGAGCCGCAGGATTACCGTAGTCTTTGGCTATGCGGTGAAGGACACTTTCAGGTTGAGCCGCACCTATTGCCTTTTTGTCAATGACTCCGGTAAGGAGCTGTCCGTCTCTGATTAGCACATAGGCA
Source organism: Candidatus Hermodarchaeum yapensis (assembly GCA_016840405.1). Taxonomy (GTDB): domain Archaea; phylum Asgardarchaeota; class Hermodarchaeia; order Hermodarchaeales; family Hermodarchaeaceae; genus Hermodarchaeum; species Hermodarchaeum yapensis. Next base: position 20,973 of record JAEOSK010000041.1, on the reverse strand, counting down.
TCATATTGGCATTTTTCTTTCAGACAGACATCGCATTTTTGGCAGATACGGGCTTTCAGTGAAAGATTCAATCCCTTAGGAAGCAACATGCTAAAAATCTGTTTTCCAGTCCACAATGGTTCAGGTCGTTTCTTAGCAGGTGGGGGTAAATCGTCACGATACCCAGCTGAAGCTAGTAGTTGGCAAGTCTGACGTTTATTGAACAGTGATCCGGAACGCGTTAAGAGATAAGAAGATGAAATGTAATCTTGGATGCCACCAATAATTGGACCGCCATACCTTGGACTGAGGATTTGTTCTTGGACGAGCATTAGAATTCGTGCTTCTGCCCGGGCTTCTTCGCTTTGAGGAACGTGAAGATTCATTTCATCGCCATCAAAGTCAGCGTTATATGGTGGGCAAACGACAAGATGTAGCCTAAATGTGCGATACGGCATGACTTTGACTTCATGGGCCATTATAGACATCCGGTGGAGTGAAGGTTGACGGTTGAAGAGTACGATATCTCCGGTTCGAAGGTGCCGTTCAATGATATATCCAGGGGCTAAACCGTCAGCGTTTGTTTTACGATCTTTTACATAACGAAGATCAATTCGTTTTCCATCAGGGCGAACGACATAGTTACACCCAGGATACCCTATGGGCCCTTTAAGCACTAACTCGCGCATGTCTTCGATATTCCATTCTGTGACGCGTTCTGGGACTGTGAGTGTCTTCGCAATCTCTAAAGGTACCCCAACCTCGTTTATGGAAAGGTTTGGATCTGGTGAAATTACGGTCCGAGCAGAAAAGTCAACACGTTTCCCTGAGAGATTGCTCCGGAATCGACCTTCTTTGCCCTTCAATCGTTGCGCTAGCGTTCGTAAGGCGCGTCCAGAACGATGGCGGGCAGGGGGGATTCCTGAGACTTCATTGTTGAAATAAGTGGTTACATGATATTGGAGCAATTCCCATAGATCTTCAACGATGAGCTGAGGGGCACCAGCTTCGATATTTTCCCTGAGCCTTTGGTTGATTCGAATCACGTCAACCAGTTTGTGAGTCAGATCGTCTTCTGATTTTACTCCAGATTCTAAGGTGATTGATGGGCGTACAGCCACAGGGGGCACGGGTTGTACTGTGAGTATCATCCATTCAGGTCGTGTCACTCGAGTATCAATACCCATTAAGAAACTGTCTTCCGGAGTAATACGTTCAAGACGATCGCGAATATCAGTAGGAGTAAGGCGCACACTGCCTTCCATTTTTTCCTCATAAAATGTAGTAGGCTTTTCGAACTTGATTTTGAATTGTTCAGCCTCACAATGCGGACAAGTGGTTGCTTTTCCTGCTTCTTTTAAGACTTCGTCCGCAATGTCTTGATTAAGACTACCATATTTTTCAAAATGGCCTTCCATTTTTGTCTTATACTTTGGCCAGGATTCCTCTTTCAATTTTAATCGTGCACAACGTCGACAGATTGCTTTGAGGAACTTCTTAATGAGTTTGGCAAAGCTGACATGGACAACAGGGCGAGCTAATTCAATATGACCGAAGTGCCCGGGACATTCTCCTACACGGTTTCCACAAGATTTACAGCGTTGACCGGGTTCAATAGTTCCGAGTTTGGGGTCCATTAACCCTGATGAAATTGGGAGACCGTCCTCGTCATAAGTGTCAGCGGTTATGACTTGTGTTACACTCATTTTTCGGATAATGTCAGGGGAAAGCAATCCGAACCAAATACTTCCAACTTTTTTGAGTGGGTGTGAGATTGTAATTACCTCCTATTCTAAATCATTATGTTCGATCTGCTAATTTCAGGCGCGGCCAGATACCTAGCGACATGAGTTCCTGAAGGACGAGTTTGAAAGCATACGACATCTCAACTTTACTAATGGTAGTTGTTTGGGGTGCACAAACACGACATCGGTAACGATCTCGGTTACGGTCATATTCAGCGAGCATACCGCAGTCTTCGCAGACCATCGCTGTGTATTTATCCGATTCTTCCAAGAGCCTTTCACGTAAGAGAAGCGCAGCTCCGTGACCGATAAGACAGTCCCGCTCCATTTCGCCAAAGCGTAATCCTCCTTCTCGAGCACGCCCTTCGGTTGGTTGGCGTGTCAGAATTTGGACTGGTCCACGTGCCCTTGCATGCATCTTATCGGCAACCAAGTGGTGAAGTTTTTGATAATAAACGACACCAACAAAGAGATCAACATCGTATTTGTGACCGGTTACACCATTATACATGGTTTCTCGACCACTATATTTGAAGCCCAATTCGTGAAGTTCTTGAAACATGGCTTCAAGTTTCTTACCTGAGAAAGGTGTTGCATCAATTGGTTGACCTTGAAGACAGCCGATTTTTCCGCTCATTGATTCGAGGATTTGACCAAGCGTCATTCGACTTGGAAAGGCATGAGCGTTCACTACTAGATCCGGGACCACACCAGTCTCTGTGAAGGGCATATCTTCTTGGGGTGCTAGGAGACCGATAACACCTTTCTGACCATGACGGCTGGCAAATTTGTCACCAAGTTCGGGAATTCGTTCATCACGGACCTTTACTTTTACAAGGCGATTCCCATCGATGGTTTCGGTGATAAGGACTTTGTCGATAGTTCCCTGTTCACCATGACGTAAACTGACAGAGGTCTCTCGACGTTTAGGCCCGGGAACTTCGAGTTCAGTATATTCTTCTAGAAACCGAGGCGGACTAGTTCGCCCAATGAGAATTTCGTCTCCACCAACCTGAAATTCAGGTTCAATAATTCCATCTTCACTGAGTAATCGATATGCTTCTGACGCGCGGTAACCACGAACCTCGCGACTAGGAATTTCAAATTTGTCCTCTTGTCCACCAGGGTATTTGCGTTCTTCTGCATCATAACAGCGGAAGAATGAGGACCGGGCAATACCTCGTTCAATAGATGCCTTATTGATTACTAATGCGTCTTCGATATTATAGCCTTGAAACGAGTGGATAGCAACAATGAAGTTTTGACCAGCTGGTCGGCGATGATATCCTATTACTTCCATAGGTCTTGTTGTGACTATTGGACTTTGGACATAGTGGAGGAGATGACTACGAGTATCAACGCGTAGACTGAAATTAGCGGAATAAAGTCCAAGAGCTTGTTTTGCCATCCCTGCTTCGTAGGTATTTCGAGGTGACTGGTTATGTTCGGCAAAGGGAACCAGGCTCGCTGATATTCCAAGAATTGTTTCTGGAACTAACTCAAGATGCGTGTGCTCCGGTGTTAAATCTGGTAGATTCATTGCGATTAGGGTGTTTTCTTCTTCTTCGGCATCGAGATATTCAATGATGCCGGCTTTTACCAGATCATCCCATGCTAGTTCACGGTTGCGAACCCGTTCAACATGTTGCTTCTCAAGTAGAGGAAGCCCATCTTTGACAATAATCAGTGGACGGCGAACACGCCCTGCATCCGAATTAATTTGGACTTCGTTTGTATCAGGATAGAAAGCAAGATTTACTTGATCATTTAGCTCATTTCTCTGTCGTCTATCACGTATCCGAGTAACTAATAATTCAGGCTGATGATGAGTCCCTACAAACCGTCCATTCAAATAGACATAAGTTCCCTTTTGATCCTTACTGGTTTTCGCACCAATAGGCTGGATTTTCAGCGTAAGAAGAACTTCTTCAACCTCTGCTTCATCAGACCCTACAGAGATGTATGACATTAATGCGAGGTTTTTGACGAGACCACAGTTTGGACCTTCAGGGGTTTCATTGGGGCAGATTTTCCCCCAATGTGTGGGATGGAGGTCACGGGCTTCGAAGTGTGGTTGACTTCGGCTTAGTGGAGAAACCACACGACGAAGATGGCTCATCGAGGACATGTAATTAACACGATCAAGTAGCTGGCTAACACCAGCTTTTCCGCCAACCCAGTTCCCAGTCGCTAATGCATGTCGTAACCGTTCGGTTATTACATCAGCACGGACTGCAGTTTTGATATTGGGTTTCCGTCCCCTTGTTGCCGTTCGCTCTAGCTGGTATTTAATATCACGACAGAGATTCAGAAAGGCTACACGGAAAAGACTTGTAAGAAGGTCACCTGCAAGTTTCAACCGTTTATTCGAATAATGATCTTTGTCATCCTGTTCACGGCGGTCAACGCTCAGTTCCAAAAGGCGTTGAGTCATTTGCCCAATATAATGGGCCTTTGCGACTGCAGCGCCGTCATCCGTTCCGATGTGAGGAAGCAGATATCTGTTTAGGACTTGTTGTGCACGTCGTAAACGATAATCCTTCGTTTGACCCACTGCTACACGCTTCCCAATATAATCCAAGGCGTTTTCCTGAGTGGCTTTGGAGTCTTTAGGAACTACCAAGGACTCGGCAGCGTGGAAGCTGGGGATTAATTCCTGGCCTAGTTCGGGATCATCTGTTATTGCTGTGACCACGTCCCGATCAGTGACTAATCCAAGTGCACGCATTAACACGACGAGTGGAATCTTTCCTGGGACTGACGGAAAAGAAACCCGGAAGGTATGATCAGCACGGCGTTCCATCGTCACAGGAGCACGGAAGCCGCGAGCGGTTGAAAAGACCTTAGCCATATGCGTACAAGAACTACTACTCGTAGCCTCCTCGATAAGAATCCGATTGGGCGCTAAATCTTCTTGTGTTACCAACACGCGTTCAGATCCGTTAATTATGAAATATCCTCCGGGGTCTCTTGGATCTTCACCGGCTTCAACTAATTCCTCAGGCGTCATTGCTGCGAGTCGACAAAACGCGGATTTGAGCATGATGGGAAGTCGACCCACATATACGCTTGTGGTCTCTTCATCATATTCCATCCCTGTTTTTTCATCTCGATATACGGGTGTCATTTCAAGATAAATGGGGGAAGAATACGTAAGATTCCGGATTCGCGCCTCAGCAGGAGCAATATTACGAACCGAACCATCCGCTTCACGAACTGAAGGATTCTGAATTTCTACCCTTCCTAGACGGACATAATAATTCGGAATATCAGGCTCGATTTTTCCTACATCACTTATAATACGTTGAATACGCCTTTCAACAAAGTCATTATAAGAATCGAGATGTTGCCGGACTAACCCCTTTGATATAAAAAAGGATTTCATAACTGCCCAACGGTCTTCAGACGAAATTGCCATATTCTACCCTCAGCAACGAAACTGCTCAATTTACGACGGCTATTTTTCCCTCACCAGACGGCACCATGCTTCCAATGAGCCCATATAGCTTAAGCCCGCACGAGAAGACTTGGAACCCTGTGTCCTATGAAGCAGAACGGGAACATCGTCTCATTAGCAATTTTGCCCAGGCAGAAACATGCGGCGCCAAACCAGCCGTCGCTCCAGCGAAGCAGACCGTCTGCGGAGTTAAGGCGACAATGTACAAACGCCTTTTTAAGGTTTCGATTAAACACTTCGTGAACTACCTAGTCCTTACAGATTAGGTTTCCTGCTTCAATGCTTCAGCCAGTGCTGACAACTCCACAGGCCCTTCCCGAGGTTCCCCCGGTGTCATGATAGACCGAAGTCCTATCATCTTTATGTTTTGCGCGGCATTAATATCCCGGTCATGGTGGGTTCTACATTCTGGGCATACCCAGGCTCGATCTGCTATTTGAAGTGCAGTATTTTTGAATCCACAAGCTGAACAGAGTCTACTTGTAGACTCAAATCGCCCAATCTCAATCAGGGTTACGCCACATATTTCGGCTTTATCCTTCAACATTCGAAGAAATTTAGACCATGCCGCATCTGAAATTTGTCTAGCAAGCTTTCTATTTCCCATCATGCCACGAACGTTCAAACTCTCCACTATAATCGCTTGGTTCTCGCGAATTATTCGAGTGGATAGTTTCTGTAAAAAGTCTATTCGCTGATTAGCAACATGTTCATAGTATCGGGCTAGCCGGTATCTTGCTTTCTCTCTGTTTTTCGACCCCTTCTTCTTTTTACTTAACCTTTGATGAAGACAGCGTAACCTTTTGAACCCATGTTGAATCGGTCGCGGATTTTTAATTTTCTCACCAGAGGAGAGTGTAGCATAGGAAGTGAGCCCGACATCAATGCCAACTGAACCCTCTGAGGTTATCAATCTCTTTCTAGGAGGCTGTTTTCCATCCTCTACTACGATACAAATGAAGAACTTACCCGTTTTAGTAGAAACAACTATGCATTCTTTAGGATTGCCTGTGAACCTTCGATGAAAGACGGCTTTTATCTTCCCAATTTTAGGCAGACATACTCGATTGGCTTCGAAGTCAACATCAAAAAATTGCGGGACAACAAAAGACTGTCTACGAGCCTTTCTGCTTTTAAATTTGGGATATCCAGGGTTCTTTCTTAGTTTGACTCGCCGAAAGAAGTGTTTATACGCTAGAATTACTCGCTTAATGGCCTGTATAAGAGACTGAGAGTAGGCTTCCTTTAGAAAGGAATGGTCTTGTTTCAGACTTGTGAGTAAATAGTTCAGGTCGTACCAGCTGAGACATTTACTATCAGTCTCATAGGCGAGTTTCTTTTGTTCCAAGGCCCAATTATAGACGAACCGACAAGCATCAATGTTTTTACGAATTTGTTCACGCTGAACCTTATTCGGGTATAAGCGATACCTGTAGGTTCATAGCATGTAATTAGGTTCTGCAGGTAGCTATTTGAAGTCCCCGTTTACTTCTCGACCTTAACAAAGGGAAAATGTTGCCCGTTTCATGGCTAGGGGTTTATATTGGACAACAAAGACAGGTTTCCTCTAAAATTTGAGTTTCGAGAGAGGTTTGGGTAGTGCCAAAGAAGATTAAGATCGAATCGGAGATTGAGTCGTTTTTTGTAAGAGCCGTAGGTGTTATGCTTGATGGGAAGAACCGAGTCTTGCTATGTCGATTAGAGGATGATGATTTATGGGTGCTTCCGGGTGGCCAAGTTTACCTGCACGAGACCCTTCAAGAAGGTGTCAAAAGAGAGCTCTTTGAAGAAACAAATTTCGAAATCAAGGTTCAACGCCTCCTGTGGATACTTGAGAATTTTTTTATTTTCAATGGAAAGAAGTTTCATTCCATTGAATTCTATTTCCTCGTAACACCCGCAAAAGCAACAGGAGTATGGGAACAAGATGAATTTCTTGGGCAAGAAGAACAACATTCAACAGATAGAAGCTGGGTGCTAGACTTCAAATGGTTCGACATATCGAAACTCAAAGAGGTCAACTTTAAACCCACAACCTTCATCGAGCTCCTTAAAGACCTCCCAAAGCATCCCATGCATGTAGTTTGGGATGACTATGGAAGACACAACCATCGCTAACTACACTTTCTTCCAACTCCAATAGCCCAAAGAAAAGGAAGTGGCGCCCGTTCCGGGATTCGAACCCGAGTCCTAGGAGATCCGCAGACCTATGCAACCCATAGATCATTGACAGTCCCAGATGATAGACCTGGCTACACTAAACGGGCGCAGTAATCTGGAAATCATGCGGGTTAATTTAAAGGTTATCCTTTAGAGAGTTAGAAAAAGATTGTTGCATACTGTATTGTTTGGGGAGAACTGAGAATAAATGAGCTGATTGCCGTTATTCTTCTCTTGTATCGTTGATTTGCTGCTGTCTTTTTCGTCTTATAATGACAACACATAAGATTCCAATGATAATGCCTACTAGAATGCTTTCGATCGGAAAACTTGGAATTGGGGGAGGAGGTGGAGGCTGTACTGGTGTAAATTCAAATGTCCATGTGGCTTGTTGGTAGCTAAAGCCTGTAGACGCACCGCTGAATAATACGATCCGTTCTGATTCGTTATCGTAGGCTAGTTGATGTCGAAGGCGAATGTTCGGACTAGGCGACACATCGAGTTGCGTCCATGTATTCGTAGAGTAATTGTAAGCCCAAGTATCTGAGTAATATTGACCCGTCTCTTCGTTCCAGCCACCATAAAGTACAGAACACCCAATAGCTGAATGATATACCATTTTGCCATAGGCTCGTGCTCCTGGTGCCTCTGTTATGGTCAATTCGGTCCAGTTCGCGGTTTCTAAATCAAAGACCCAGGTTTCATCATTAAAACCCGTTCTCGTTACACCTGACCCTCCTGAGAATCCACCAAATATGACGGTTCGATCAAACACTTCATCATAGCTCATGCCATAAAACATTCGATTTCCAGGACTTATGGCAGGAGTGACATTTGTCCATTGATTGGTATCGTAATCGTAGGTCCATGTATCATGGTAAGCATACTCAAACTGGCCATCCCAGTATTGTCCGCCAAAGAGAAGGATTCGTTCAGATTGAGTGTCAAAGACCATCGAGTGACCGGACCGAGGGGGTGGTGCAACACTTGTGGTCCGGTTAGTCCAAGTATTGGTATCATAGTCATAAACCCAAGTTTCAGCTGTGGAAAGAAAGGGGTCAACATCTCCTCCAAAGAGAATTACAACCTCGTTCTTTGAGTCATACGCCAAGGCATGAGCGCCTAGGGGGGGTGGGGAACTGGTTGGAGTCCTATTCTCCCATGTGTTAGTGTTGTGATCATAACTCCAGGTATCTTGAAATGTGTCGTAATATTGATCGGCACCTGCATAAAGAATGGTTCGATCGTTTTCGACATCATATGCAAGGGCATGATAACCTCGTGCAGAAGGCATGGGAGTAGGTCCTTCATTAGCCCATGAGCCGTAGCCTGATATTTGAAAACTGATATGGAAAGCTTTGCAATGCACATCATTTCCGGATAAAGCTAGAATCGGATTCAGAAGAAAAAAAGACGAACCAAAATATCCTCCAAGCCATATCAACGAAATTAGAAGATAGGGCTTACCTTTTCTAAAAGAGGAACTAAAAATTCGCATCCTTTTACCCTCCAGAGGAAATTCGATTCTATGCGATATAAAAAGGTTGTCTTTCAGAGATTTGGAAAGATGATAAGCGCCTCTGGTCTGAGTGAGAATTTAAGGGGAGGAGTTGGTCCCGGCGCCCGGATTTGAACCAGGAACCATCTGGTATCTGCGTTGGTTGACACCGCGTCATTGCCGTGAGGCTCGGGGTGCGGTTATTACCTACAGCCAGACGCTCTACCAGGTTGAGCTACGCCGGGACAATGCGGGATGTAGGTGGGGGGGAGTGGTTTATAAGCGTTTTCAAATGGTTTCGCGGAAAATTTGGGTGAGGGTGTTGATGATTTGATTGGCCGCGGTTTGTACGGGTTCGGATATGGGTTGAGCAAAATCGTCTGTCAGGGGTTGAATTCCTAAGACCAGGATGGTGGTTGCAATGTTGCTTTCGAGGTATTCAATGAAGAAAGTGAGGGGCAGTTGATGGGAGGAAAACGCGATCCCACCAATGTTGTCTTTGTCGATGAGGCGGATGGTGCCAGGTTCGGCTTGCATGAGAGCAGCATCAAGTAGAAGAATGAATTCTGGTTGTTTTTCGATTAGAAGACTGATAAAATTTTCAGGAACAGTACCGACATTTATGAGATCAATTTGAACGGGAGCTTGGTTTTCCAATTGGGCGATGATGTGGGGTCCAACTCCATCGTCAGCTTTAAGATCATTTCCAATGCCCAGTATCACGCTTTTGGTTGAATTGGAAAATTCTTCTTTGAGTCGTTGTTCCCAAGATTCCATCAATCTTTGGGAGACGGGAAGAATGTTATATAGCTTCGCCTCTTTTCGATTTGAATAGTGGTGCCTGAAGATGGCTGGAGAAAAACCGGTGAAAAAAACTGCCTCAGAGAGCGAACGGTCTCACCTTCCAGATGAGGCAATTCCAGCGAAATTTGTACGAGGACGCGTAGTAGTGAAGGGAGAATATGCGCCCGTACTGTATGAAGCCGGGTATTATGGAACCTTGACGAGCACCGCAAAGTTAACCTTGGAACCTGAAGAAGCCTTGTTGCTAAGCCGACGCGAACGCATTCAAGTTCATGACACAGAAGGTACTAAGCTCGAATTTTCAGATCTACTTGAACGGTTAGCAGAAGGACACCCAGGACTTTGGACTCGGTTCTTGGTTTACAGTGACTTGCGAAGTAGAGGATATGTCGTTCGTACAGGATACGGGAAAGGATTATTATTTCGCGTCTATCCTCGGGGAGCAAAATTGAACGAAGCTACAGCAAAATACTTTGTTTGCGCCATTTCAGAGGGATCACCCCTGAAAGTCACAGAGCTAGATGCTTTTAGCAAACAGGCGAAAAGAAATCGGAAAAAACTCATGCTTGCTGTATTGGATCGACAGGGCGAAACCACCTACTATCTTGTAGCACCAGCCGATATTGCCGCAGAAAAATGAGAAAATGGCGGGCCCGCCGGGAATATCGACGTCATATGTAATGGACGTTTTCGAACCCGGGATCTCCGGCTTAGGAGGCCGGCGCCTTCTCCAGGGAGGTAAAACCTATCCGGCTTGGCCACGGGCCCAGTGTACTTTCAAGCAAAGCAATTCGTGCCTTATGCATGTTATGTTTTATTTAAAAACCCTGAAAAGAACATAATTCAGCAGTTTTGTGATAGTTTGTGGTGTTTAAACAAGCTCCTTGGAAGCTAATAGTGAGGTCTTGGTCCGTGATCCGAGAACCAAGGTACACGTGACCGGGCAACATCGCCGGAACGGCGAGTAGAGCCTGCGGACCAGTCAGCATGAGCCGATGGGATGAAACAGGAAGCCCACACCTACAGGTGTGAGCAGTTCACCGCTGTAAGAGCTTGACGCCTTTTTCTTGGCCAACATAGATGATATCAGCTTGGTCTGGGAAAAGGCCGCTCTCTATTACTCCTGGGATTAACTTCAGGTCTTTGTCTAGCTTTGCAGGATTGGAGATTTTTGGAACTGTCACATCCAGGATGAAGTTTCCATTGTCGGTGATTACTGGACCTGCTTTTCTTTCAGCTTGGCGAAGCATGGGTGAGCCGCCGAGTTGTTGGATGCGATCCATTGCAATTGCTAGCGCCTCGGGAAGGACTTCTACCGGTATGGGAACCCGGGTCCCCAAGGCTTTGACGAGTTTTGCATTGTCAACCATGATGACGAATTGTTGCGCAGCTTCAGCTAAGATTTTTTCACGAAGAAGAGCTGCACCACCACCCTTTATCATTGCCAATTTGGCATCAACTTCATCCGCTCCGTCAACCGCACACGGCACGCTGGCCACACATCCAAGCGGAATCGTGGGAACGCCTACATCATGAAGCTGAAGCAACGTAGCATAAGAACTGGGCACAGCCGTAATCGAGATGCCCTCTGCGGAGATTTTCTCAGCAAGTAATTCAATAAAAATCGCAACAGTTGACCCCGTTCCAACTCCAAGACACATCCCATCTGCCACATGACTAATGGCCGCTTCAGCAGCAAGACGCTTTTCCTTATTCACTTTCATTGAATGGCTCACCTGCGATAGATTGTATACATAGCACTTCATCCTTTAGACACTTAAAAATCTCTCATAGAAAACATGCAGGTGAAAAATAAATAGTGTTAAGATGGAGCCTCGGGCGAGAAAGTTCGTGTACATGAAGTTCACGATTCGTTGGAATGGAGCCGATATCGAGCAAGAGGGGATACACTAGCGTTCTTGCCAGGCAAGAGTGCTTAAGAATATCGGACTTACCCGTTCCAAATCAGGGCTCTTTCCGTTGCCCTCACCATCCAGCCATTTAATGGTCTTGGAGGGCGTGTTTGCGTTGTCCACAAACATAGTGAGTTATTCCATCTTAACATTTCTTTATTAGACGTATACCGCGACGTGCTAGTTCAATCGCAGCGTTGATATCTCTTGGAAGTTTGACACCACAAGCAGGACACTGAAAAACGGAACGGCTAGATCTTGTTAGCATGCAAAGGCATCCTCGAGGGCAGATTCGACTCGAATAAGCTGCATTTACCCAAATGACAGGAATGCCTTGTAATGCAGCGTTTCTTTGGATGGTTTTGCCAATTTCTCCTCTAGCCCATTTACCAAGCTGGTCTCTTAGTTGGGGGTTTGCCCAAGGGGTTCTTCTACGAGTGGCTTGATACGTACTAAGATTTTCAAGCGAAATAACTGGTTGATTGAATTTGGTTGCATACCGTACAACTTCGTTTGCAGTTGTGTTAGTCCAATGTTGAATGGTACGTTTGGTTTTTTTATCAAGGGCTTGAATTTCCTCAGACTTTTTCAATCTTGAAGCTTTTCTTCGTTTTCCCCAAAGCCGTCTTAACTGATGTTTAAGCCGTTTTCCAGATACTACTTTTGCAGGAAGTATTCGTTCATCAGTGGAAATTGCTACAGCAGCAGCAAGAGTATTTATTCCTAAATCCACACCTATCACTGTTGGATGGGTTAAATTTTCTATCTTTGGGATTGAGACGTTAGTTGTCACTGGTACAGCTAAGTAGACCTTGCCTTCACGGTTAATGAGCCTAGGAGCCCCAACCGTATATCCTTTTTTTCCATTGAGCGCTTGGCGAAGAAGCTTTTCAGGTGTGCCACCAATAACAGCCCGTGTTTTGATAATCACCTTATCAATGGATACATGGAAATCCTGGGAGTCTGAGTCAATGAATATCCGTAGATTTGTTTGAGGCCATTGACCACGTTGACTGCCTGGCCAACCTTTGAGGTTTCCTGAATAAGAAACTATGCGGTTTTCTCCCATTAGAGGTTCAGGTAAATCAATACCATTCTTCGAAGCCCACTTAGCCCAGTTCTTCAGTAATTCATTAGTTAGAAAGCGTTCCTTTCGCCAATAAGAAAACCATTGATAGGCTTCTCGTCCTGCCCGATCTAGCATGCGCGCGGGAAGTTGAGCAAAAGTTGAATGCTTCCTGAGTTCATGGTAGATTTCCTTTTCTGTGCAGTTTCCCTCCTTTAGACTGATAATAAACCGTCTGATTGCTCGGGTGTATAATCGTCTTAGTCGAAAGACAACATCCGAAGTAACTTCAGGTAAATTAAGCCAAACAGTTCGTGTAACTGATTCAATTATTTGGGTATGATTTTGAAGTTCTTTTTGTGATCGATTAGAAAATTCTACTACTTCAGGTAAAGGCATGGTCTCTGTTTGACCCATTGAACCAACACAACACCAAATTAACCAGTACACGGATTTATTTCCAACAGAGACCTGACGATAAATGAAAAATTGGAGCCTCAGCCGGGATTCGAACCCGGGACCCCCACCTTACCAAGGTGGTGCGCTACCATGCTATGCCACTGAGGCTCACATACTCGAATGGTGCCGAGGGCGGGCCTTCCGCGAAACCCACCGGGCTTCGATTCGAACCCGCGACCTCCAGATTTCTCCGGTGCGCCAGTCATCACATTATTCTGACCCTGGGGCAAAGCCCTATGAGTATCACCCTAATATTTCAAGAATGGTTACTAGTCTGGCGCTCAACCAGGCTAAGCTACCTCGGCAGCACTAAACCACAGCCCGTACCTTTTAAGCCTTATTCTAGCCGTTCATGACACCAATAATCCTAGTACCCCATCTCCAACACGAAGCAATTTTAAGCAACCACACAACTTTGATTTTCCACCTGTTATGCGGGGGACCTGTCCAAAGGGTCAGCGTCCCGAAGACTAAGCGGCGGGGGTTTCTACCGCAACATAGACCTCACAGCCAAGCTTGGTCAAAGGCGCAGGACTTAAGATCCTGTCTCGTAGGAGTTCCCGGGTTCGAAGCCCGGCCCCCGCACCAATTTCATTTTTTCAAGAATTCTGGAGGACACGAGTTTAAACATAATAAATTCCGTTTCTGGTGTGTGGCAAGTTGATACAGGTTGCCCACTCTTTTTCCGTTATAACACAAACAATGACCGATATTCCCAAGTCGAATACTAACCTTGTATCAGTGTTTAGCCATTGATTTTGTGGGTACAAGAGCTTTGAATAGTTCTTTCGATGGAGGTTGTTTAAGTTCAGTCGAGGCACTCCAAATCCCTTCCTCTGCTAAAAGCTCTAACCGAAATCCCACATCACTCAATCTATGGAGATACTCTAAGTGGATTACCATCTCCTTCAATACATCTGGAAGACCGAGTGACGATTCCTTAATGACTCCGTCATTATTGAGTGACATGGAAATATCATATACCCAATTCGGAAAAGACACCTCAACTACAAGTCTTACCAAATCAGGATTCTTCAGGCTGTGAATGAGAAGAATCCTAAGCCATACAGTTTCATGGATTGTCACAACTTGTTCAGCATGGTCATCTTTGAGAGCAGCCGCCTTAGGCTTGTTAATTAATTGCTGATAGCCTTTAACAAGATCTGAATACTCCATTGTTTACCTCTCCCAACTCAATAAGACACTTTGGAGGTTTCTATTCAGTTCACCAATGAAAAAGATGGAGAGGGAGGCAGGTGCCTCCCAGATGGCTGTGAGTGTTTTTCGCTATCACTGATTTAAGGTCCAAGAATTGGGTTGTGATGGAATTTGACATTTTCGTTGCAAAGGTTAATGATGCCCACTGCGTTGGGACCCTCGAGAATTATGGTGTTGTAAATCACACATCCAGAGAGTGATGTTGTCACATCATCGAGCAACATCCCGATTGCGTAATCAGCACATTCGATGGTGTTCCGAATGATTAGGATTTTTCCTGGACCAGCATCATGTTGTTCGAGGTAAATTCCAATGCCTCCAAATAACGATGGAAGCGTACCAACCTCATGCATGTCATTGTTCACGATGATGCATAACATGTTCCCGGGATAGAGTTCCATTCCCCACGCGACACCGTCAAAAGTATTGTGTTGGATATGGAGCAGGGAGTCTTTGAATACGCCCAAGGCACAGATACCACAACATATCGATTTGAAGGTGCAATCCTTCACTGAGAAGATGCCTGTCAATTGACTCATATAAAGCCAGTTAGAACCGGCAAATTGGATACCGTTCGCTGCACTAGACCCAAACAAGAAGTAGGAACTACTGATGATTCCTTCGAGTTCCAACCGCTGACAAAATAGGTTAAAGTAGGAGATTTCGCCTTCAACATATTCCATCCTAGCTATGCCTGTGACCATGATAGGGTTAATGGATGTGGGGTTGGGCAAGAAATCCGGCCAACCGGGAAGTTGCCATTCCTCGGATTCGCCCACAACACGAATAGTCATATCAGATATTTTTATTGTATATGGATGATGTGCCGTACTCTCTGTATCGGCGTTTTGGTAGAAAAGAAACATCAGAGCAAATCCAACTTGTTGCGGTCCATCAAGACCAAAATATGGATCTGATAGAAGAGGGAATGGATGGTTTTCCGTGTTTTGAATGATGGTTTTTCCTTTCCCTGCGCCCTTGAAAGTACCATCGAAATTCACAGCAACGATTTCCTTGTTCAGATAGAAGGTACCTGGACCTAACTTCACTGTACTTCTTCGATGCTCAACAGCTTTGTCAAATGCGGCTTGAATCTGGGCTGTATCGGTGACACCCGATGTATCTCCTGATGCGGATACCAAATAGGTTCGATGTCTTCGCCAAGCAGTAGTAGTTCCAACGGAGACGCTGGCTAGAGCTAATAGAAAACACAGCCCGATGGCTATTGTAATCACTTTACGCGATTTTAACCTCATGAATAATACCTCCAATAGGTCGCCCCTCCAATTGTTGGAAGACGCTATTGTTGCGTTCTGTTTAAGTCCAGAACCATCATTTAAACAGCTGTGAACTATGAGGGTTGAAAGATGAAGAAAAAAGTCGCTAGTATTGGAATATTATTATTCAGTTGGTTGATAATCTGAACCGAGAAGGAGTTCTGAAATCCAAAAAATACCGATCAGAAGCCATGTTCACTTTTTCCACTATAGTATTCCGCTTCATGATTTGAAACTTTGATCCCTAACAGTTCCCCTAATTGAATGTAACCAGGTCCGACAAAGT
The DNA here is from genome assembly GCA_016840405.1 of Candidatus Hermodarchaeum yapensis. Classification (GTDB taxonomy): domain Archaea; phylum Asgardarchaeota; class Hermodarchaeia; order Hermodarchaeales; family Hermodarchaeaceae; genus Hermodarchaeum; species Hermodarchaeum yapensis. The sequence continues at coordinate 5,111 of JAEOSK010000041.1, read as the reverse complement.
ATTTTTGAGGCCTGAATATCTCTGAACGAACTTGTTTTGCAAATGGAGCCTCTTTGGTGATGTTTACTATATCTGAAATCGTTCGAATAGTCTCTGCCGTGCAAAAGTGCATGATAGTAGGTTTGTTAGCAAATAGCCAGGCATTCCAATATGCATCTGGGAATTGCTCATAGACCCACTTAACAGCAGCATATGGTTCAATTTTTATTTCGTCATAATCGATGATAAGCCAAAATGGAATAGAGTCCATCATGCTTGGTCGCATGTGGACCATGAAGTATAAACCCCCTCCAGTTTGTAGTTCACGGAGAATTTGACCGACTCGTCGTGCGGAGTAGTTAGTCTGCTCTGCGATATCTTTTGCGGAAATCCGTGCATTTTGCCATAACAACTGGAGGATCTTAAGTTGTGGATCAGTGAAGGTCATTTTTTGTCCGCGATAGATGTATAGTTGACTGGGTGGTACTGGTGAGGGTCCCACAGGTCGGACCAATTGGATATCCACTTCTTTAACACAACTAATCTTTCGGTAAAATCGTCCCAACTCAAAGAGCCCTGTGGGTCCAACAACGTTTCCACCTGATGCAAATTTATGCAGACCAACCCGAACAGCCCCAAATACTGATGGATGTGAGCCCAGTTGAGTGATAAGTTGTTCATCATGTTCCGTCCCATCAGTGGTCAGGTCAGTATGGGAAATCTCAGCATCACGCATCGCTAAGGATAGCTGCACATAGGGTCGGCTGATGACCCTATTCTTCCATAGTTTTGAAATGCGTTTTTTAACGCTTGTTGCCGTTATCCCCGTTTTCTTTGCCATCTGTCGATATGTGATGCGGCAATTGCCCATTAACTCTTGTATGATCTTTTTACTAATTGGATCCACTAGAAACACCGAGAAGCCCAAGCTTGAACTACTGTAACTCTTTACGATAAATATCCATCGTGTAGAGTCCATATTGTTTATACTCTAACGAGGAGCTAGAAAAAAGACAGTAGTGGGTTGCAATATCCAAGGTTTGTTGTTTATTTTTCGCGAAGTAGGAGTATAGGAATTAAAGTCACAACTAGAATCAATGCCAGAAAAATGAAACCAAGGGTAAGGGCGCCTGTCAATTCGACTAAATATCCTACCATCAATGGTCCGATAAACCCGCCACTTGCCCCAAACGTGGCTAAGAGCCCGGTTGCGGTGCCCATGTACTTTGCGCCAATGGTTGGAAAATCCATGAGTATTACGAGGAGCAGTGGCCATACTCCAGCATAACTGAATCCGTACAGGATTAAAACTACAATTAAAGGTACCCCAAAAGTCCATATCACGAGGTATACCAATAGGCCTTGAATCAGAAAAAGGATGAGGAGAAGTAGCCTTCTCGAACCGGGTTTTCCGAGTCTAGGTATGGTAATGCTACCAAAGATTCCAATCCAAGGGGGGATTGACGCGATTACGCCAGCAACAGCTGGTGTCAAGCCCTTTGTTTCAAGAAACGTTGGAAGCCACCCACTGAAAGCAAAGCTGGTAATAGAAAGCAGAAAGGCGAAGCACCCAATTAACCAGATATATTTCTCTTTCACCAATGTTGACGTGCTCTCTCTCAAGGCACCAAGGAAAGGTTCTTCGACTTGCGTCCGTGAAATTTCTTTACAAAATATGAGCCAAAGGGCAGCGAAAAGGAACCCGAGAAGTCCATAAAACATGAACGCATTTTGCCAGGTTCCTAAAAGTGGTACAATTAGACTATTGGTTATTATGAGAACGATTCCACTTCCTATGGCAAATCCTGTGACATAAATACCCGAAGCCGTTGCTCGCTCATTTCCAGCAAACCACAACGCGATAATTTTCGCCAGGCCAATAACGATTAACGTATTCCCAATTCCAAAAATAGCCACAAAAAGAACCAGACTTTCAAAGCTTATGGCAAAGGTTCGTAAAAACGCTGATAGGGCTATAAGTAATAATCCGGCGAAGGTTGCCCATTTAATGTTAATTCGATCAAAAAGAAGCCCGAACGGGATTGCTAACGGAACCACCATTAATGTCCCAATTCCGAGAACCACCCCCATTTGAGTGCCTGATAACCCCAAATCGGCTGATATCTGAGAAACCAGGGGAGGGAGAGCGGAGGCAACTATGCCAGCACTAAAATAACCCAACCATGCCAAGCAAAGAATTACCCACCGATAAGGCTCCGCAATGCTTTCATCTTTATTCACCTGTAATAGAACCCACTCCGTAACAACAGGAATCTACTTCCTATATTAAATAATAGAGTTAGCCGAAGGGGCTTTCTACCCCCCGTAGACTCAAGAGCCAAGTTTGGTCAAAGGCGCAGGACTTAAGATCCTGTCTCGTAGGAGTTCCCGGGTTCGAAGCCCGGCCCCCGCACCAATTTTCCCATGTTCTTAACCAACTTCTAACTTCCCAAGTTTGAACACATCGCGTACAAGGTTATTCCTAAACTCAGGAACTAGCAGTTAAAGACAAAAGAAATATGAGATGCCTGCCGTTCTTGGACGCATGATATTCTTTCCCGTTGGAACCGGGCGGTTCATGTTACGTACCGCTGGTGTGGTCTTCCAGGACAGGCGCGTTTTGCTACACCAGGTGGAGGGATGGGACTTCTGGGCACTCCCAGGAGGGCGGGTACGACATCTGGAAACCTCGGAGCAGGCTGTGAAACGCGAGATGCTCGAGGAGACTGAGACCCCAATTCAGATTGAACGGCTCCTATGGGTTGTAGAAAACTTCTTCCAGCATGAAGAGGGATCCGGCCCAACCCACCCGCTATTCTTAACACCATCTCATGAGCTTGGGTTCTACTACCTGTGCCGGTTCCCCGAACACTCGCCACTTTATGAGCAGGATACTTTCCTCGGAGAAGAAAACGGGCATACCCTAATCTTCAAGTGGTTCCCCTTTACCGCACTCGAAGAGTGTCCCCTCTACACTGCCTTCTTACGGAAAGCCCTCCAATCACCCCCAGCGAACACCACCCATGTGTGCGTTCGCGAAGGCAACCTTGCACAACCACCTCATGAACCATGAGGACGCACGACCCCATCAACATCAACCACACCCCAACCGCCCAACCCGTCCTTACCAAGACCAACCAAAAGCGAAATGGAGCCTCGGGCGGGGATTGAACCCACGACCAGCAGCTTACCTGAATGTCAAAGTCGACACTATACAAGGCTGTCGCTCTACCACTGAGCTACCGAGGCACACTAGTTCAAGTGAAGATATACTCCTTTTTGACTGTTGTGGCATTACCTGTAGGAAAGTATTATCAGTAAAGGGAATGATTTTTCATTGATTATGCTGATAATGTGTGTGAGGGAAAAGGTGGAGTAGATTGGCAGAGCTTTGGGTGCTCAGTACTAACAAGCCTTATCAAACCATGATTTTGCTTGGAGTTCTGCTTGTTATACTTGCTTTTATTAATGGTCTCTTAAGATGGTTTTTTGGTTGGATATTTCCTCCATTTTATTTGCTGATTTATACATGGATGAGCTGGTTTTGGATCACGTTGGGAGTGTATTTTCTGTTCCTAACTGGATTTGTGTATCATGATTCACGGTCAATCTACCGTCATCCTTTTCCTGAGGGCAGTGTCTGTTCGTGTCAATCTGAGCAACAAGCTTATGATTGGTGCGCCATTTGTGGATGCCTAGCATGCCCAGACGAGTTGATACGAATCCAACAATCTTTTACCTCTCCATTTGGTATGTTTGGTTTTGATGGGGTAGCCTGTCAAGAGTGTGCACAGCGTCGTGTGAGAAGGTATGCGATTGTCTCACAAACTGTTTTTGTTGTTATTTTCCCTCTAGTGGTGATTCCTTTATGGGGCGTATTGCAGATTATTCTTTTGAGCCTTGCCATGATAGTTGGTATTGTTTTAGTTATTATCTTCAGCATAATTGCCCTCTTTGGAGTTAGAAATTGGCAACGCCTTTTCCGAAAAGTAAGAACCCCTTTATCCCAACAACCTGAACTAATGATCTCAATCAAAGAAAGACTAGCAGAAAAAGGCATGGTAGGCAAAGAGGTTGTCTTTCGTAAAATTTCAAAGTAGAAAATCAGCTATCTATCTGAAATTTTTAGATAAGATTTATACAGCCTACATGAAGTCCTATGTGAGCTTCGGGCCGGTAGTCTAGTTCGGTATGAATATTTCCGTAGATAACCGTATTTACACCTACAATAAAAAGTGAGGTTGTTTCTAGGCGAGTCGAAGACGTGAGAGCGAATTATTCTATAGATTATTTCAAAAAGCGGATTTGCTAGTTTAGTCAGAGAACAAGCCCACCAGTATACGAAAATCAAGCGAGTCTTAAATCCGCTAAAGGATTAAATATCAATTGATTCATTCATCATTTGACGAGGGTAGGGTTATTGAACGGTGCAAAAGACTGGGTGTTCATTGCAGTTATTCTTGTGATTTTAGGATATTTCCTACCCATGCTCTATATCACACTGTTACCAACAATCACCATACATTGGATAGATTCCCTTCTCATCACCTTCTTAGCAACTCCAAGCATAGGAACACCCAGCTTTATTTGGTGGCTGTTCCCTATTCCCCTCATTCTCGCCATCATTGGCTGGGGAGGCTTCTCCTATCGACCCCGCCTTGCGTTTCTTAGAATCGGCTTTTATCCTACGAGCCTCCTCGTTATTCTCCTTCTCATTTTTTCAGTCTATATTGGAACATTTCGGATAATCTTCATTCCTATTAATGCAATCGCTTTTACTTTCGCAGCCCTTGCAGCACATCAAGCCAAAAAAAGACACTATCTTCTTTTGGAAAAAGCCGTTGACAATTAATAAGCTTCTGAATAGGGTGCTTCTCTTTTTTTCAAAAATCTTTATTCTATGTAGGTGTAATTTCCATTATCCTGAGATTTCTTTCTACAGAGTTAGTTCTGGTTTCGTTTGCTCGCATCATACCCGAAAGTTTGTATATGAGTTTCAATGCGATTGCCATTGATTCTCTATACCAATTTGGAGGACCGGTGCCGAAGGTTGTCCATGGCTTTACACTAATTCCATTGCCAAGCAAGGAATTTACCACTTAACGGTCTTATCCGCTCCTGTTCAGGACCCT